>NZ_CP009692.1:4616752-4936310 GCF_000832605.1 Bacillus mycoides | reverse complement strand
CCAGCGGTAGAGTTTCTTGCAAAGTCATACGATATACCAGTTGCAATTATAGAGCAGCGAGATTATGGTATGTGTGATGGTTTGAAAGTACTTAAGCAAGCTGAACAATTAGTTTTAGCGTAATTATATTTTTTTAAATATAAACATTATAATGTTATAACTTTTACTTTTGTCAGATTGAACATAGGGAGGGTTATCGATGAATGGTTTTATGAGTTTTATGGAACAGAAGATTATGCCAACAACGCAAAAGATTGCGGGGCAACGACATTTATTAGCAATTCGAAATGGAGTTATTTCTACATTACCGTTAACGATTGTCGGGTCATTTTTCGTTATCTTTTTAAACTTACCAATTGATGCATATATGGAGTGGATTGCACCGTTTCGTCATATTTTAGATATTCCATTCCGATTTACAGTAGGCTTAATGGCTTTATACGCAGCATTTGGGGTAGGGGCCTCACTCGCGAACTTTTATCAGCTCAATCAATTAAGTGCAGGATTATTATCTGTACTCGCCTTTTTACTAGCATCAGTTGAACCAATTCAAATAACAAAAGCTGTACCAGGTGTTATTGATGCAGGAAGATATATTTCAGTAGGGACATTAAGTGCTACGTCTTTATTTGGAGCTATTGTGACAGCATTAATTGCAGTAGAAATTTATCACTTTATGATTAAGCATAATATTTCGATTAAATTACCAGATAGTGTACCACCAGCAGTTGCAAACTCGTTTGCAGCATTAATTCCAACTTTAGTAGTTATTCTTTTATTCTGGGGTATTCGTTACGGTTTGAAATTTGATGTAAACACAACAATCACATATTTAATCGCACCATTAAAATCAGTATTAGTAGGAAATAATTTATTCGGCGGTTTATTAACAGTATTCTTAATCGTGTTCTTCTGGTCGTTCGGTATACATGGCCCAGCGATTTTAGGACCAATCATCCGTCCGATGTGGGATTCAGCAATTCTTGAAAATATGGAAGTATTCACGGCTACAGGAAATGCACATCAGTTACCAAACTTATTTACAGAGCAATTTATTCAATGGTTCGTATGGATTGGTGGATCAGGCTCAACGTTAGCTTTAGTAATTATGTTTATGTTCTCTAAATCTAAGTTCTTAAAAGAGTTAGGTAGATTATCATTCGTACCAGGTTTATTCAATATTAACGAGCCAATTATTTTCGGGGCACCAATTGTAATGAATCCAATCTTAATTATTCCGTTCGTTATTACACCGTTAGTTACAACGACGGTATCATATTTCGCAGTTGTTTCAGGTATGATTCCGCTCATGATGGCGAAGCTGCCATTTACGATGTTAGCGCCAATTGCAGCGATTATTAGTACGGACCGGACAATTATGGCTGGTGTACTTGTACTTGTTAACTTTGTTATCTCATTCGTTATTTACTATCCATTCTTCAAAATGTATGAGAAGCAACAATTAGCAGGAGAGGAGAAAACAGAATGCTCGGAGCAATTATCATCTTAATTACATTCGTGGCGGGGCAGTGTATTGCACATTATTCAAAGTGGGTACAAAGTAAATCGCTATTAGTTTTACTACTTGTGTCGATATTATTTATTGGATGTTCAATGGGGGCTTATGTGGCATTTAGTTTAGAATCACCGTACTTTATCATCGTACCAACGATTTTATGTGCAACATGTTTATCTGCAAAATATAGATTTACGAGCATGGCATTAATACAACGTGTGAAGGAGATGCAAAAGCATGGAGCGTAAATTAGGAATTTCACTTTATCCAGAGCATTCAACGAAAGAACAAGATATGGCATACATTTCGACAGCGGCACGCCACGGTTTTTCAAGAATATTCACTTGTTTACTGTCTGTTAATCGTCCAAAAGAGGAAATTGTAGCTGAATTTAAAGAAATTATTGGGCATGCAAAAGAGTATAATATGGAAGTTATTTTAGATGTAGCTCCGGCTGTATTCGATCAACTTGGTATTAGTTATAGTGATCTATCATTCTTTGCAGAGTTAGGTGCAGATGGAATTCGTTTAGATGTAGGGTTTGACGGGTTAACAGAAGCGAAAATGACGAATAATCCATATGGCTTAAAAATTGAGCTGAATGTAAGTAATGATATTGCCTATTTAGAAAATATCCTTTCGCATCAAGCGAATAAATCAGCTTTAATTGGTTGTCACAATTTTTATCCGCAAAAATTCACTGGTCTTCCGTATGATTATTTCATTCGCTGTAGTGAACGCTTCAAAAAGCATGGTATTCGCAGTGCAGCCTTTATTACATCGCATGCAGCTGACATCGGTCCATGGGATATTAATGATGGATTATGTACGTTAGAACAACATCGTAACTTACCAATTGAAGTACAAGCGAAACATTTATGGGCAACAGGGCTTATTGATGATGTTATTATCGGAAATGCTTATGCGAATGAAGAAGAGTTAGAGAAACTAGGAAACTTAAATCGTTACATGTTACAGCTAAAGGTACAATTTGTAGACGAAGCGACTGAAGTAGAGAAGAGAGCGACACTGCAAGAATTACACGTAAGACGCGGTGACATAACAGAGTATATGGTACGTTCTACAGAAGTACGTAAAAAGTACAAAGACTATGACTTCCCAGTGCGCGAAAGTGTACGACAGGAAAGAGGGCAAGTTGTAATTGGTAATAACCTATTTGGAAAGTATAAAGGTGAACTACAAATCATTCTGAAAGAAATGCCAATAGATGAACGGAAAAATATTGTCGGTACAATTGCAGAAGAAGAGTTATTCTTACTAGATTATGTAGGAGCTTGGACACAGTTTACTTGTGTGGAATAGGGAAGGTAAGAGAGGATGCTATAGCATCCTCTTTTTTCTGTTGAAATAGTAGTCTATCGTATATAGAATTCAAAGGGATAGATTTAACTTGGACGGGGGAGAAGGAGATGGAAGAGTATATAGATGATTTATTAAGGCGGATGGCGGATGAAGAAGCAGGTATTCGACAATGTGCGTATGAAGAAGCGAGGCAGTTAAATGATGTATCGCTTTTTTTTTGTTTCCAAGAGAAAGTAATGGAAGCACGAAAAGTATATATAAAAACAAATCTTTATTTTTTAATTACACGACTTGCAATAAATACTAAAGAGATGTATATTGCAGATTATTTGATAGATCGGTTAGAAAGTGAAGAAAGCAGGATGGTGTTAGATAGCATGCTCATAGATTTAAGTAAATTATCTGAAGCAAGCAATGCACATAAAATTATTCCTTACATATATCATAAAAATAGTGGAGTTCGTTATTCTGCTGTCATCGCTTTAAAGTTGTGTAAATCGTTGGAAGCAGAAGATGCTTTATTGAAGTTACTTACAGTGGAAGAGAATCGAGATGATATTGTAAATATATGTGCCACTTTATATGAGATTGGAACAAAGCGATCAATCTTACCTTTAACAAAGCTTTTACATTGCGATAGTGCTTATGTTCGTTCAACTGTTATTGAGGTTTTAGCGAAAATAGGGGGAGCGGACTTACAAATAGTTTATATTGAAGCTTTAAAGGATAGAAATGTTATGGTGAAATACGAAGCTGTTCGAGCTATTTATGCATATGGAGATGAAATGGCGATTCAACCAATTAGCGAACGTGTAACTAAAGTTGTTTCTAGAAGACGTAAAAATGAAGTAGAGCCTACTGATGAATCAGAGATCGTCATTGCTCTTCGTTTCTTACATAAGTTTGCTACTCATGAAGAAGTTTTAAAGACGTTTGATAAAGTATATAAAAAACGAGGAAACTTGTTTTTGTCAGAGAGAAAATGGATTCGGGATAATATTAGTTACCTTCAAGAGAAAGAAAGAGTGTAAGAATCATAAAAAAAGAGTTAGCCTCAATAATGAGACTAACTCTTTTTTTAATAATTAGTTTAAAATTTTCACTGTAACTGTTTTACGTCCCCAGTTACTTGATGTACCTTTATCTGGCATTAAAACATCGATTTTATTTCCTTTAATAGCTCCACCAGTATCACCAGCGATTGCTACTCCGTAACCTTCAACCCATACTTTTGAACCTAATGGAATGACACTTGGATCAACTGCAATTAGTTTCATGTTTGGATTAGCTGTTAAGTTATGACCCATAGCTGATTTTACTTGGTCTCCTGCTTTGTAACCATTTTCAAGTGGATCCGCTGTGTAAGCTGTTGCTTGAACTCTTAATTCACGAGAAGAAGATGGTGCACTTGTTTCAGTTTCTTTTGCAACAGGTTGTTGTGTAGCTGGTTTTTGAGCTTTAGCCGCTTCACGAGCTTTAGCTGCCTCTTGAGCCTTAGCTGCTTCACGAGCTTCAGCTGCCTCCCCGGCTTTAGCCGCTTCACGAGCTTCAGCTGCTTCCTCGGCTTTAGCCGCTTCACGAGCCTTAGCTGCTTCTTGAGCTTTAGCCGCTTCACGAGCTTTAGCTGCCTCTTGAGCCTTAGCTTCTGCTTGAGCTTCAGCTTCTGCCTGAGCTTTAGCTGCTTCACGAGCTTTAGCTGCTTCTTGAGCTTTAGCTTCTGCTTGAGCTTTAGCTGCTTCAGTTGCTTCTTGAGCTTTAGCTGCTTCACGAGCTTTAGCCGCTTCTTGAGCCTTAGCTTCTGCTTGAGTTTCAGCTGCTTCACGAGCTTTAGTTGCTTCTTGAGCCTTAGCTTTTGCTTGAGTTTCAGCTACTTCCCCGGCTTTAACTGCTTCACGAACTTTAGCTGTATCTTGAACGTTAGTTACTTTTTCAGCTTTAACTACTGGCTGAACTTTAACTGGTGCTTTTCCTGTTAAGTAAGGAATGTGTACATAAGCTGTTTGGCCGTTATATTCAAATTGGATCCAATCATTTTGTACTTGGTGTGTTGTTTCGATTACATCATCTTTTTTCAATTTACCAAGAATCGCTGAATCTGTATTTGCTCCAGCACGTACGTTTAATACGTTTGCTGTTACGTAGTAAGTATCTTTTGTGTAGTCAGCGCTTATGAAAGCCTCTTTACCACTATTTAATTTAACTTTTGACCATCCGTTTTCTGTATGTAAAACGTTAACTTTATATCCATCTAATAACTTTCCGACAACTTGTGATTCAGTAGTTGGGTTTTCTCGTACATTTAGTACATCAGTCGTTACGATTGTTTCTGCTTTAGCAGATGTTGTGAAAATCCCAAGACCAAAAACCGCTGCTGTTGCTATACCCATAAATTTTTTCATAATAGCCTCCATTGCATTTGTTTTCGTTGACCTCATTATAGCAACCATTATTTTCTTATTTGCGGAAAACACAAAACTACAAAGCATTCGTAACGAGGCATTAATATTCTGTAATAATTCCATTAATATCCTGATAGCGTTTTCTTTGCGTTTTTGAGGGGATTAGAACATACGATTCATAAAATCAACACTTTTTTAATTACTAATAGATTAATAATGTATCAGTAGTGTTACTTGAATGTTTCTGTAACGTTACAAAAAAGGGGTATTTAACTATTTGAATCGTAATGTAGTTATGAAAATATAATCTTCTTGTGTGTGAAGTCGTATATATAGGGGGGATTTTAATGAAATAGAGATATAATTGTTACAAAATAAGTTGTAGTATGGAAAAAATTACGCCTTGAATTTGTTCTTTTACATATTATTTTTGCAATAATAGGATTGTAGGATAGTGGTAATGCGAAATGAAAGTTGCAAGGATAAAAAGATAATCGCAACATGAAACATATATAATAGAAGAAACATGATTTAAAGGGATGATATCGTTATGAGTTGGTTCGCGAGTTGCAGTAGAATTATCCCGCTATTGGCGGGCAGTAAAACCCTCACCTCAAAATTCGGCTGAAGCAAAGAAGTTAGGTGGGAGATTAACTGCCCGTAAAAGCCCGATTGGTGAAGGCTAATAATCAGTGGGGGATGAACAAAACCCCCACTGATTATAGTTTCACTTTATATAATAGAAGTTAGAGGTTCTTATTTTTGTCAAAACGTCGATGAAATTACATTTGCCTTCAACAAAATAAAAAACGTAGGAGTGTAAACTCCTACGTTTTTTTATTTACTCATATCGTAAACATTCAATTGGATCAAGTTTAGCAGCTTTGTTTGCTGGTAGTAAACCGAATGCAATACCGATTAGCATTGAGATACCTACTGAAAGAAGTCCAAGTTCTTTTGAGATAACGAGTGGCCATCCGGCAAAGATTGAGACGATCCAAGCGAAGAAAATACCAAGCATGAATCCGATGAAACCACCGAGTCCTGTTAAAATACAAGATTCAATTAAGAATTGTGTTAATACTTTACCGCGCGTTGCACCAAGTGCTTTACGAATACCGATCTCACGTGTACGTTCTGTTACAGATACAAGCATGATGTTCATTACACCGATACCACCAACAAGTAAGGAGATAGCGGCAATGCCACCGAATACCATTTTCATCATACCGATGGATTCGTCTAATTGCTTCGTAAATTCACCTAAGTCCTGTGCTTCGAATTTGTGCTCGAATTTAGGAGCTTTCATGTCGTTTAAAACAGAAACAGCTTGTTTTTCTACACTTTTACGTTCTGTTGGAGAGGTCATTGTTAATTTTACAGAGTCATACTCATTTACTCCTGAAATGACAGGCGCGTTTTCAAGAGATGTATAACCTTCAGGCATAGCCATTCCAAATTCGTTTTTCGTTTCGTATACACCGACTATTTTATACGGCTTTCCTTTTACATCTGTGTATAAATTTGATTCCCAACCACTAAATAATTTGTTGAAAGCTTCTTCATTTAATATAACAGCAGGAATTGCTTGGTTTAATTCGCTGTCGTTTAATTCACGACCGTGAACTAATTTTATTTTCGAATCTGTCATAAAGGCGCCTGTTCCACCTTTTAAATCAAGAGAGACATCTTTTGAACCAGAAGATGCTTTTACTTTCATACTTACATCTGGATAAACATCTTTAACGCCTGGTACAGTTTGAAGACGTTTTAGCATATCAGGTGTGATTTTGGCACTATCAGTTCCATAATCAGGGTTGTTGTAGTAAATCGTTACTTCAGTATCTTTTCCTTGGCCTAACTCTTTTTTAAACTTTGCATTTGTACCATCACCCATTGAAATGATAGTAATAATGGCGCTAATACCGATAATAATACCTAGCATTGTTAATATAGAACGCATTTTATGAGCAAAGATAGAGGAAAGGGCCATGCGTATATTTTCACTCGTGTTCAAAATTAACCTCTCCAATCTTGGACGATATTTCCGTCACGAATTACAATTTGACGTGCTGCCGCTTCCCCAATTTCACGATCGTGGGTAATCATAATGATTGTTGAGCCTTGTTTGTTTAATTCGTAAAAGAGATCCATAATTTGTGTACTTGTTTTCGTATCAAGTGCACCCGTCGGTTCATCTGCTAAGAGAAATTTCGGGTTATTTACGATTGCACGTGCGACTGCGACACGCTGCTTTTGTCCACCTGACAATTCATTTGGTAAGTGAGTAGCACGATCAGCTAAACTGACTTTTGTTAAAGCTGCTAATGAGCGCTCACGTCTTTCTTTTTTATCGACTCCAGCGTAAATAAGAGGTAGTTCTACATTTTGAAGTGCTGTAAGTCTCGGTAATAACATAAAGTTTTGGAATATGAATCCGATCTCTTTATTACGAACATGTGCAAGTTCTGTTTCAGACATGTTTGAAATGTTTTGACCAGCTAGTTCGTACGCACCTGTCGTTGGTTTATCTAAGCAACCGATAATGTTCATTAATGTTGATTTACCAGAACCAGATGGTCCCATAATAGAAGTGAATTCTCCTTGGTTTAGTGTTACATCAATTCCGTGTAATATTTGAACGGACTCTGCACCATTTTGGAAAGATTTCGTGATGCCTTTTAAGTTAATCATTGAGTGACAACCTCCATACCGTCTTTTAAGTCTTTTTCAGGTTTAGAGATAATTTCCTCTCCTTTTTTCACTCCAGAAACTTTTGCTTCGCTATCTGTCTCAAATTCAACAGTAACTGCTTGTTCTTTCGCTTTACCGTCTTTTACAACGAAGACAACATTTTTTTCACCTTTTTTCACAATGCTGCTTTTCGGAACAATCGTACCAGTTGCTTCGCCAGATTTACTTGTTACGTAAACATGGAAGCCGTTTTGTAATTCTTCACTATTATCTAATGTGACAGTGAATTGATAATTAGAAACAGTTTTATTTTCGTCCATGCTCTTTAATGGTGTAGAACCGATTTCTGTTACTTTTCCTGTCCAAGTCTTACCAGCGACAGTTTTTGATGAAACAGTTACTTCTTGCCCAACTTTCATACTAGCAAGTTCATATTCAGAAAGTTGACCTTTTACTTTAAATTGACCAGCGTGACGAAGTGTAATGCCACTCATACCTGTTTTTTCATCAGCAGTTTTTACGATATCATCAATTACACCGTCGGCTGGACTCGTTACAGAAAGTGTGTTTACTTTCTCTTTTGCTACTTTAATCATTTCATCAGCTTTTTCTACTTCAAACTTCTTCATTTCAAGTTGTGATTCTAATTGCCCAACTTCAATTTCTGATGCTTTTAATGCTTCAGCGGGAAGGCCTGCATTTTTATCTTTTTGTAATTTTTGTTTCGCTGCATCAATTTGTTTTTGGAACAATGTTACTTCTTTTTGTGCGATTTTCTTTTGCATTTCTGCTTCTGTTACACCTTGTTTAGCAGTAGGGTCATTATATTTGAATAGAAGCTGACCTTTTTTCACTTCATCACCTTTTTTAACAGCTAATTCATACGTACCTTTTGTTGGATCGAATGAAATTGTTTCAATACCATTTGGAATAACTTCGCCGCCAAATTTTTGTGCATTTTCAATTTGTTTTTCCGTAATTTTATAACCGCTATATGCCATTGCTACTTCTGAACTACCGCCAGCAAATGCAAAATATGATCCAGCTGCAATTCCGATCGCTACTACACTAGTAATTAACACTTTATTTTTCTTCTTCATCTATTTATCACCTTTTCGTTCGTTTTAGTATCTACATTAAGTATAAAAGAGGTGAAGAATCTGACAAATCGTTTTAGCTTACAATAACCTTACAGTTTTGTAAGGTATGAATATCTAAATGTAAGGTAGAGGTTGTCCTAGTTTAAGCAAATGAATTGACTCGTTGTTTCTTTCTAACAATAATATTGTATGAAGGAGAGGAGGAAGGAAGATGGAAGCTTATTTTAGTGCGCATCCATTAAAACCATTTATTCCGTACTCGAGGCAACATGTCATTATATTATTTATTATGTTGGTGGGGATATTTTTTCTGTATCAATACCAAGATTTATTGCGTCAAAGTGAGTGGAATATAACGGTTCGATATGCGATTGCATTTCTATTTATAGGAAGTGAGATTGGACTTCATATGTGGGAATGGGAAGTGGGTATTTTTGAGCTAGGCACTTCATTACCATTTGAGTTATGTACGATAAGTTTGTTGTTAGCGTCGATTATGATTGTAACGAAAAGTTATCGAATATATGAGATTGTGTTTTTTACAGGGATTATCGGTGCATCGCAAGCCATTTTAACACCGAACGTGCAATATGCTTTTCCGCATTTTCGCTTTATAGAATTCTTTATCGCACATATATTGCTCATTTGGGCACCACTCTTTATGACATGGGTGGAAGGATATCGTCCGACATTACAATCTATTAAGCGTACGATGGTATTTTTAAATATATTGATTCCAATTGTTTCGTTTGTGAATTACAAAACAGGCGGTAATTATATGTTTTTAGCTCGTAAGCCAGAAACTGCTTCATTACTCGATATGTTAGGGCCGCATCCTTACTATATTATTTCATTAGAAATTGCAGCGCTTATGGGATGTTTTATTTTGTATATGCCGTTTGCGAAAAGAGAAGGGCATGCGCATAAAGAATCACTAGGATCATAACCTAGTGATTTTTTCGTTTTATAAATATTTACAATTCAGAAAATTAAGAATAAAATTAGAGGGTAAATTATATATAGAGAGAAGGGAAAACGTGGTCAAAAAAGTTTTTCTGAATGGGATGGAAGTGACGATTCAATTTATTATTTCGATTTTGGGTATTATTTGTTTAGGGGCACTGCCGAAATTATTTTATGGGTTTGAGCTGAATGCATCAAAGTACATAAAGAGTTTAAAAGAAGTGTTTGTGAACTTAATGGATATCTCCAATTTGCAATATGTGAGAGATAAATTTTTATTTCCGCAGTTGTTCATCCATTATAAAGAAACGATTGTTATTTTTTTAGCTGCTTTTTTTATTTCATTATTTGTAGCATTTTGTATTGTTTATGTGATTATGAGTAGTTCACTGCGTATACAACATCGAATTAAATCATTTCTCATCTTCCTAGAATCCATCCCAGACATTCTTCTTATTTTAGGCTCACAAATTTTAGTTATATGGTTTTTTAAACAAACAGGTTTTTTACCTTTTCAAATCGCGTCAATCGGAGGCGAGTCGATTAGAGGATTGCCAATATTTTGTTTGACTATACCGACTACGATTATGTTTGTAAAAATGTTAGTGCTTCGTTTTGAAAATGAGCTAGAAAAAGATTATGTACTATTTGCTAAGGCGAAAGGGCTGAATCGATTTCATATTTTAAATCGTCATATTTTACGAAATGTGTTACTTAGTACACTTTTCTTTGCGAAAACGAATATCTTTTTTGTGTTATCCAATTTATATATTATAGAATGGATTTTTAATACGGGTGGTATTTTTATGTTTTTGAAATCTTATGAGGGTATTAGGGTTGAGGTTTTCATCGTTAGTGTACTGCTTATTTATATTCCGATTTTTATTTTATTCAAATTGTTTCATTATCTCATTCCAGCTGCGATGAAGGAGAGATTATAATATGTGGACGTATATAAAACGCGATAAAAGATTTTGGATAAGCATTGGGTTTCTTCTCATATTAGTTCTTTTGAGCATCGGAAATACGATATGGAATGGTGGGCACATTAGACAAGTTACACTGCAATATGACGCGGCTGGAAATCCAGAAGTACCACCGTTTTCACCTTCATTACAATTTTTACTCGGGACAGACCGGAAAGGATATGATCTGTTACATTTAGTCATTGAAGGCGCGAAGTGGACGATTGGTATATCTATTTTAATTGCGGCACTTAGAATGGTAATAGGTGTATTTTTTGGTGTTGTACTCGGAACGTACATAAAAAGAGGGTTTTCAAAAATCGAGGCTTTTTTTGATAGTTTTACAGTTATTCCAACAGTTATGATTGCGTATTTCTTTCTCCAATCTGTGAATACCTTTGGAAGTGGAGAGGAAACAACAACTTTTTTTGAAAGGGCTTCGTTTCAAGTTGTATTACTTGTAATGCTTGTGATGCCAGTTATTGCACTGTATGTTGCGAAGGAAGTTCGTAAATTGAGAACCGAAGAATTCATTGAGGCTGCGTGTATATTAGGTGGATCAAGAAGACACATTGTTATAAAGCATCTTTTTCCGCATCTCTATATGACGTTTATACTTGTATTTCTTCAGCAATTTACGCAGACTCTTACTATTTTACTCCACTTAGGGTTACTGGAAGTATTCTTTGGCGGAACTGTTAAGTTTTTAGGACCGGTAGAAGAAATAGACTCTTACACGCATGAATGGTCAGGTTTAATTGGAGTATACTTTAGATCTTTAACAGTGCATCCATGGATTCCTCTCGTCCCAATTACATTTTTCGGACTTACTATTTTTTCAGGAAATATGATTGTAAAAAGCATAGAAGAAGCGATGATGAAAGTATAAAGAAGACAGATGTAGAAAAGGAACAACCTGCTGTGCAGTCAAAAGAAGAATTATTTACTTTTAAACATACGATTTGAAAATAAAGAAGAAGCAAGCATAATCAATGCTTGCTTCTTTTCTTTATTTTGTAGAAACTTCACCTTCAGCTTCTGTTTGCGGAATAAAGTATCCGATTATACCACCAATTATTGCCGGAACAATCCAGCCGATTCCTAAGTTATAAAAAGGAATGGTGTGTACGATATTCGCGATAAAGTTTGGAATCATTCCCACATTATCAAGTGCATGAATACAGCTAATAATGAATGCTGCAATCATCGCTCCGATATAGACAGAAGGTTTACGTTTCGTATATTTATCGATAAATGATACGAAAATTAAAATGATTGTAATTGGGTACAAAATGATTAATACGGGTAATGTAATTTTGATTAATAAACTTAATCCTAAGTTTGAAATAACGAAGCTAAAGATACAAACGTATAGTACAAGCTTCTTATATGAAACATTTGTTAGTACTGTTGTGAAATAGTTGGCGAATGCACTTACAACACCGATTGCAGTCGTTAAACAAGCAAAGATAATTGCGATACTTAATAAAACATTACCGCTTGTCCCAAAGAATTGATACATAACAGTTGCTAATAGCTGACCGCCATTTTCGAATTGTCCTAAATTTCCGTTTGAAGCGCCAATATAACCGAGTAAGAAGTAAACAATTGTTAAGAAAAGAGCCGCAATGCTTCCGCAAATAATTGTATATTTCGCAATGGATTTCTTATCTTGTATCCCGTTTTGACGAATTGCATTTACAACAATCGTTGATAATACGAGTGCTCCGATTGCATCTAATGTTAAAAAGCCTTCAAGAAATCCTTTGAAAAATGGAATTTCTTTATAGTCACCAACAGGTTCTGCAAATGATCCTGGTGAAAGAATCGCTTTTGTTGCCATAATTGCAATAATTCCAAGCAAAATTGGCGTTAATATTTTTCCGATATGATCTACTAATTTGGATGGATTTAACGATAAGAAGTAGACGACTATAAAGAAAATCGCACTAAAAACTAACATAGAGTACCATTGATCTGGGAAAAGTGGTGCAATCCCAATTTCATAAGATACAGTTCCAGTTCGTGGAATAACAAATAGTGGGCCGATGGAAAGATAAATAATGATAGCGAATACTGCTGCGAATTTTGGGTGAACACGGCTCGCTAAAGTATTAAAACTACCACCAGCAAGGGCAACAGCGACGATAGCTAGTAAAGATAAACCGACATCTGTAATAATAAATCCTGTAATGGAAACCCACATATTTTCTCCGGAAGAAAGACCGAGAAGAGGCGGGAAAATCATATTACCAGCACCGAAGAAAACTGCGAATAGTAATAAACTAATCGAAAGTATTTGCGCTGGTTTTAAAGTTGTACGCATATAAAGAAAAGCCTCCTAATGAGCGTTTTTTTGTCGAAAATTCAAATAATTTGTCGATTGACTGTTATTATTTTAAAGGTCTGATGACTAGAAAGCAAGAGGGAATTTTAAAAATATTTTAAAATAATGCGTAAAATTGAATAAATATACTATTTATATGTTAATGCAGGAAGAATTTCACTTATAACGTAAAAAAACACATATCGCTAGGATATGTGTATTAAAAATAAATTTGCCTATCACGTTCTTCTTTTAAAATTTCTACAGCCTCTCGGAAACGTTGAGAATGGACAATTTCTCGTTCGCGTAAAAAGCGTAAGCTATCATTTATATCGGGATCGTCTGATAAATCAATTAGCCATTGATAAGTCGCTCGTGCTTTTTCTTCAGCTGCAATATCCTCGTATAAATCTGCGATAGGATCTCCTTTCGCTTGAATGTAAGTGGCAGTAAAAGGAACACCACCTGCATTATGGTAAAACAAGGCGCTATCATGATTCGCATAATGCGCGTCTAATCCGGCAGCTTTCATTTGTTCAGGTGTTGCATCTTTTGTTAATTTATAAATCATTGTAGCAATCATTTCTAAATGTGCGAACTCTTCTGTACCAATATCGGTTAGTAAGCCAACGACTTTATCAGGAATTGTATAACGTTGATTTAAGTAGCGAAGAGCAGCGGCTAATTCACCGTCCGCACCACCGTACTGTTCAACTAATAATTTTGCGAGTGCTGGATTACAAGTACTCACTTTAACAGGATATTGTAATTTTTTTTCATAAATCCACATAGTTTCTCTCCTTTATATTTGCCATGGCCACGGTCCTTTGCTCCATTCCCATGGGGCGTTAGAATAACTGTTTCCAAACTGCTGAAGTGGTCCGTATCTTTCTTCAATTTTTTGTTTTAATACTCTTCGTTTATAAGAAAAATCGTTGAATTGATTTATAGCTGCAGTATCGTCGGGATGCGTATCTAAATAGAGAGTAAGTTCAACTAATACAAAGTCTAATTCTTGCAGTTCTTCAATCCATTTGTAATATTCATCAGGCAATGTTTGTGTCACGTTTTTATTCACCTTCCTTTTTTGTAAGGATTTTCATAATAATCATAAAAAGCAGGCCATAAAGTCCCTTTTCTTAAAGCTTCTTTTGGTGTGAATTGGGGTAAATTAGTTGGTTGAAAACCCATATATAAGTGCGGGGGAGTTGAGTAATATTTCTTTCCAATTGGAGGACAAGGATCGTTTGGACCATGATAAGGTATGTAGGATTTCATGAATTTATCCATGTTACAACCCTCCTTTATAAATGAAATATCCATTATTATGTATTGTATTCGTACATAATTGTCATTTATGACTCATATAAAAAACTAATAGAGACAGGGGGAGTTGAGGATGGAAGGCATTACAACATGTATCGTATTAGAATCAAAAAATTTAAAGGAAACATTGTATTTTTATGAAGGGATTTTAGGCTTTAAACCAAGCAAGGAGAGACCTCAACTACATGTAACAGGTGTTTGGTATGACGTTGGTTTAACGAGAATTTGTTTTGTAGTAAATCGGAATTTACGAGGGCGAGAGAAGGTTGCTAATTCTTCGTGTGAATTAATAACCTTTTCAATTTCTGATATGGAAAAAGTAAAGAGAAAATTACAGTTTTACAAAATATCTTTTGCGGAAGAACAGCATGCGGATGGGGTGGTAATTACTCTTTATGATCCAGATTGCTATAAGCTTCAAATTTCATCAGAGGCATGAGTAACCATAGGGGGGATAGCGTGGATAGAATGTATGAAGAAAGCGCACTGTTTGAACATAAATTTTGGCTCAAAGTTCTCGGGGATCATGCTCAGTTTTTACTAGATGCTTTAGCTCCACAGGAGAAAGAAGATATACAGAAAGCCACCTATTTTGTAGAAAAATTCACGAACTTTTTAAATGAAATTCATACTGTAAATTTTATTGCATTTTCAAAAGATGCAGAACAAGCTGCAGAGGAGATTCGAGCATTTAAATTAAATATTATACAAAAGCAATTGGAAGGTAAAATTGTGATTCATTTTACTCCGACTTTTATTAATCATATGGTAAATGAAGTGGAGGAATATATAACAGTATTAGAATACTTAGGGAGGGGAAAAGTCCCGCCCGTTTTTCATGAACTACACTATCATCTCGCGTGGTTAACGGATGCAGCAGGGCATGCTGGTTCTATTTCAGGCGGATTAGATGTTGTGGAAAAAGGATTGAAGGAGAAAAGTGATTTGTTTGCTAAACATTTTGAACAATTTTATTTAAAAGCAGTTGAAATGACAGGTTATTTACGGGCAGAACTGAAACATTTTCCAGCTTTGAAGAAGTTTACAAAAGACGTTTCACTAGAGCTAAAGTTATTCTCGCATTTCCTTCGAGAAGTAGAAGAATTAGAGTTGTCTGAGCAAATATTAAGTTCATTATCAGCCAGGATGGCGGATCATATGGCGAGGGAGGAGTGTTACTATTTATTGAAGTTAGCACAATCCTCAGGGTTAGAGATACCGAAATGTAATCCGCTTTAAAAATAGATTGTAGGGAAGATCAAGCAGACAAATTTTAACAGTGATAGAAGTATGTGAACAGGTTTCATTATGAAAAAAATATTGACAAGCCCCTCCAAATATCTTAATGTGATTGTATAAAATTGTGTATCTAAAGGGGAGTAACTTATTACAGTAAAGTCGTCATTACAGGGAGAAACCCTCGGCTTTATTGGCAACGTTTCGTTGTTAGTGAGACCTTTACCAGCAATGGTAAAGGCCCCTTATTGTCTTTTTTAGGACCCTTACCATATTTGGTAGGGTCCTTTTTGTATACAAAGAGAGGAGCTAGAAAATGAAAAAACTTTTTAGTAGATTAAGAGTTGTATTCCATGTCCGCCGTTTTGTTCCATTCCTATTTGACTTTTTTACTTCAAAAGAGGTTTCAATAAAGAAGAAAATTTTATCTATTGCTTTTTTAGTTGGTTATGTAGCGATGCCGCTCGATTTAATTCCAGACTTCCTACCGTTTATTGGTATTTTAGATGATATTGGAATTGTGTTATTTATTTTGAATCGAATTGTAAAGATGGCGCCAGTGCAATTACAAGAAAAGCATAACGTAAACGTAGGATAGGAGTTGAAAATATGGAGCAAATTATTTTAGATATAATCGAGTTTTTAAAGCAGTTTTCTTATTTTGGAGTTGTGTTAGCATTAACGTTTGAATTTATTCCAGCAGAAGTAGTTTTGCCCATGGTTGGGTATTGGGTATATGAGGGAGATATGAATTTTTGGCTAGCTGTATTAGCAGGGACACTTGGCGGAACTACAGGACCGTTAACGTTATATGCACTCGGTTATTACGGTGGTCGCCCTCTATTAATAAAATACGGGAAATACTTCTTTATTAAAGAAGAACAAATTCAAAAAGCAGATGATTTCTTTGCGAAGTATGGTCCAGTTGTGGCATTTGTTGGACGCTTCGTACCAGGAGTTCGAACACTTATTTCTGTACCGTGTGGTATGGCAAAAATGAACATATGGAAATTTAGCATATATACATTTGTAGCAATGTTCCCGTTAACGACTTTGTATATTTATTTTGGAATGAAATTAGGTCCGCATTGGGAAAAAGCGGCGGGCGTTGTTGGACAATATATGTTACCGATATTAGGAGGCGTTCTTCTTATCGTGGCTAGTATCTTTATCTATAAATTTATGAAAAAACGAAACAAAACTGAATCTATTTAGTTTATTTCGCATTAACGGGCAGTAAGATTCCCACCTCAAAACTTAGCTGTAAAGCAAAGTATTGAGGTGGGAGTTTTACTTTAAATTATGATGTGCTTATTTTTGGAAATAGATGAATAGTACAGGCAAAAGACTCTGAAGGACATACACATATAGGGAATATAAAAGAGAGAGGGGAAACAACTATGTCTTGTGAGTGCTCAGGGTCAGCATTAACTTGCTGTCCAGATAAAAATTATGTGCAAGATAAAGTGTGTAGTCCGTGGTCTGCTACTGTAGTTGCAACAGCAATTGATAATGTTCTCTATACAAATAATATTAACCAAAACGTAATTGGTACTGGTTTTGTTAAATATGATGTTGGACCAGGCCCGATTACTGTAGAAGCACTTGATTCTGCTGGGGCTACAATTGATACACAAACATTAAACCCAGGAACCAGTATTGCTTTTACGTATCGCCGCTTTGATAGTATACAAGTTGTGTTACCTGCAACACCTGCTGGAACGTATCAGGGAGAATTTTGTATTACGACACGCTATTCACTTTCGTAGAAGAATAGGAGAGGGTTGAAATGGGAATGAGAAGTTCCAGTTTGTCTTGTTGTTCTAATAAAACGCTTGTGCAAGATCAAGTATGTGCAGACTGGTCAATTACAGGTGCGGGTACTCAAATTGTCTATACGAATAATCTTACACAAGAAATATACGGTTCAGGTTATGTAAAATATGATACAGGTGCAAATCCGATTACAGTGGATTTTTTAGTAGGTGCTACAGTAGTCGATACGATTACTGTACAACCGCAAAGTAGTGGTACTTTCACAGTGAGGCACTTTACTACTGTTCGAATTACAACGACGGGAACGACTGTTAATCAAGGAGAGTTTTGTATTACAGTACGTTACTCAATTTCATAAAAAGGCATACCTTAAATGGTATGCTTTTTTGAATAGAGGGAGTAATGAAATATTTATTTTATAAGCAACATGTAAATTGGCAACAGTACTTGCCTTCTAAATATAGAGAAGGATTACTCTGTATATTAATAATACTGACGGATTGAAAATCTTTACCCATATAAGATATTGTATTACCAGGAAATACAGTGAAAATATTGGTTACTGCTCCAATGATTTGAATTGTAATTGCTTCAGTGCTGCTAGTACTATTGTAAACCGAGACAGTACCTGATATAAGCAGTATCCCATCACTTTGCCACAGTATCATTGATTGTAGTGCATCTTTGGTAGAGGGAATGGTGTTGTTAGTTATGAGGAAATTCCCTGCAAATTCATTTGTTACTCGCTCACAACTTGAATTTGGAGGAGGGGGCGGTGGACAAGGGTCTGGACAAATGATAGATAAAGGAGCGAAACAGCCAATATTTTTTTTGTTCTTCAATACAACCCCTCCTTTTTAAGTTGTCTTTTACTACTATTAAATGTAGAAGCATGGCCGATGTGTTAAGAAAAGAAGAAAATTTTTAAAATTAAGATTGTCTAATAGGCTTACAGCTTAACTTATCATTAATGTTATAGAAAAGATTATATGTGAATAGACATGGGAAAAGAATGATCAGACTCTTTTAGACAAAAGGTGGTTGTATACAATAGTACGAGTAATGTTGGACTTAACACTTAATTAATTGTATATTTACAAAAATCTAATAAAATTCATTTGTTATTTAAACGATATTAATATGTTTAAGATAAAATAGCCCTTGTAATGAATCAATTATTATGAGGAGGATTCACGTGGAAAGAACTGCTTTACGAAAAGTAAAAGGTCTTATTGGATTATTAATGGTGTTTGTATTGGCATTTGTATCATTACCGTGGAGTACGTCGGTTAAAGCGGAAGAGAAAAAGCAAGAAAAGGCACCAAGTGAGAAGAAAATCGTTTTCCCAGTTGTAAGTGATGTGCATATTAAAGATAGTGGAACAGATGATACGTTCCGCTGGAAAAGAGCGATTGAGCAATTTAATACGCTTGCACCAAAGCAAGATGCGTTTGTCATTGTAGGTGATTTTACTGATTCGGGTTCAGTAAAGCAATATGATCGTTTTATGCAAGTGTATAACGAAAATGCAAATAAAGATGCGGTACGAATGAATTCTCTAGGTAATCATGATTATTGGAACGGCTTATCTGTAGAGGGAGCACAGAAGCGTTTCTTAGAAAAGACAGGAATGGAATCGGTTTATTATCATAAGGTGGTAAAAGGGTATCATTTCCTTGTTATGTCTCCAGAGGATGGGACAACACATGGCTATTATTCGGACAAGCAAATTAATTGGTTAAAAGAAGAAATGGCAAAGGCACAAAAAGATGATCCAGAAAAACCGATTTTTGTGTTTTTACATCAACATATTAAAGATACAGTGTACGGTAGCCAAGAATGGGGAACGAAAGATAGTGCGAAAATTAATGCGGTATTAAAAGAATACCCACAAGTAATTACGTTTTCAGGTCATTCACATTATCCGTTAGATGATCCAAGATCGATTCATCAAAAAGATTTTACGTCTGTTGGAACATCTTCTGTAAGCTATATGGAAGTTGAAGGCGGTAAAGTACAAGGGAATATCCCGCCAGGAGCTAGTACATTAAGCCAAGGTTTATTGGTAGAGGTAGATGACAAAGAGGTAACAATTAATCGCCGTGATTTCCATACAAACTCTTGGACAGGTGAGCCTTGGAAAATTAAATTACCAACGAAAAAAGAAGGATTCAACTATGGAGAAGATCGTGATAAAGAAAAGCCATACTTTGCGAAGGATGCAAAGCTTGCTGTATCAAATGTAACGGAAAATGCGGCAACAGTAACATTCCCGCAAGCATTGGACAACCTTCTTGTTCATTCTTATCGCTTGCAAGCAAAGGATAAACAAACAGGTGAGATTAAAAATAAGCTATTAGCATTCTCAGAGTTTTATCGAGATCCAGTGCCGAAAGAACTGACATTTACACTTGCAGGACTAGATGGCGGGAAAACATATACACTTGAAGTTGTTGCGATTGATTCATTTGGCAATGAAAGTGTACAACCATTAACGGCAGAAATTACTACGAAAAAAGATAATATTGACCCGAATGTGAAAGTACCAAAGGCAGATGTTTTTGATGTAAACTTTGCAGATGGTACATTTAAAGACAGTTCATCATTTGGTACAAAAGGTGATGTTAAGGGCAATGTGACTATTGAATATGATAAAGCATTGAAAAAGAATGTTATGAAGTTAAACGGAAAAGCAAATACATTTGGATACCTTCCATTTTCAGCAGCACAAAAAGAAAAAGTAGCAAATTCATTTACGTTAGAAACTGTATTTTCAATGAATGAAATTCGTGGACAAGGTATTTTGCAAAATACAGAGAGCGGTGGAATTGGTTTTGAGTCTACAGGAAGTGGCTATGTAGAATTATGGGCTCATATTGGTGGAAGCTATAAACGTGTGGGTGTTCAATTAGAAGCAAACAAAACGTATCATTTAACAGGAACATATAACGGCAGTGAAGTAGCAATTTATGTAGATGGTAAAAAAGTAAATAGTCAGCCGGCTCAAGGGAAAGTATATCACCCGAACGTACCATTCGCACTTGGTGCAGATCCTGATAGCAACGGAAATGGCGGTATTCCGTTAAATGGACAAATTGCATTAGCAAAATTATATAGTAAAGCATTAAGTTCTTCAGAAGTAGTAGCGGCATATAACGAGTTTTCTACTCGTACAAAATTAGAGCAAGTAAATACGTTATATGAAGAAATCGGAAAAGTGAAAGAAGTATTGGCAGGTACTTATGAATTTGGTGAAAAGCCAGGTCAGTATTCACAAGCAGCTTTTAACGAATTACAAAGAAGCTATGACAATGCAAAGAAAGTGTTTGAGAATATAGCGAGTACAGGAGAACAAATTGTTCAAACGTATAATGAATTAAAAACAGCAAACCAAACATTTGTCCAATCAAAGGTAGCAGAAGAACAGCCAAAAACACCGAAAGAAAAATTACAAGTGAATATTGAATCTGCAAAAGCTTTAGTAAAGAAAGCGCAAGATGGAAATGTAACAGACGGTTCTGTTAAATCATTAAGTCAAAAAATCACAGTTGCGGAAGCTGTGTTAAAAGATAAAAATGTAAAAGATGAGTATGTGGAATCAATGAATCGTACGCTAGAGCATGCGATTTCACTTGTTGAGAAAAGCATAAACAAATAAGGTAGAAGAAAAGAAGCTTATCATGATAGGCTTCTTTTTTGTTATACTAAAAATAGCATGGAAAAAGGGAGCGAATAATTTGGAACAGAAAAAGATAAAAAGAATTCTTGAATATGTATGGATCGCGGTTGTGCTCCTTGTAGGATATTATTTCTTAAAAGAGAAAAGTATATGGGTTCTATTTTTAATGACATTTTTATTAGCGGGTTTAGGCACGTTATTTATTAATTTCTTCTTTGATAGTGTAAATGCGTGGAAGAAAAAAAAGAAGGAGACGAAGTAAAGGGGGAGGCTATGCAAAAGTAGAAGCTCATATATCAGGTCATTATTTTCCTATTATTTGTAGGTATTGGAGTTTTTTAATACGCTACACTGATAGGGAATTGGGCATGATTTACAGCTTGCATCTGTATATTCACCATTTTACAATCGTTAACGCAAAAATATAATAAGGTGAAACTTTAATCAGTGGGGGTGTTCATCCCCCATTGATTATTAGCCCTCACCAATCGGGATAAAACATGAAAATAGCTCGCCGTTTCATCGGCGAGCTATTTTGTTATGCTTTTTTCGTCTCATCATTTGTTTTTTCAGTAGCTAAATGACTATGTTTTCTAGAGTAGAAGAAATAGAAGCATAAGCCGACTATAAGCCAAACTGCAAAGCTAATCCATGTCGTTGTAGACAAATTGATCATTAAATATAAACAGCAAAGAATCGCGACAACTGGCAATACAGGTACGAAAGGTGTACGGAATCCGCGTTTTAAGTCAGGATGAGTTTTCCGTAAAATAAGTACAGCAAAGCAAACGAATGCGAAGGCTGTTAACGTACCGATATTTACTAAATTCGCTAGTAAATGTAGGTCTAAAAGTCCTGCTAATAAAGCTGCAAATACCCCAGTAATCCATGTGTTTAGTAAAGGGATTTTAACTTTTTTATTTACGCGTGATAACGCTTTTGGGAGTAAGCCGTCTCGGCTCATTGCATAAGAAACACGAACTTGTCCATACATAACGACTAAAAGAACGGTTGTCATTCCTGTCATCGCACCAACTGCAAGTAGCCCTGCAATAGTATCTTCGCCAACGAAATGTAGTGCAAATGCAACTGGATCAGAAACGTCTAATTGCGTATAAGGAACCATGCCTGTTAAAACGAAAGATACGATCATGTATAAAACTGTACAAATAAGAAGGGAACCTATAATGCCAATTGGTAAATCACGCTGCGGTTTTTTCGTTTCTTCTGCCGCGGTTGCGATTGCATCAAAACCTAAAAAGGCGAAGAAGACAGTCGCAGCTCCGGTAATAATACCGTCGTACCCGAATGGAATGAACGGTGTCCAATTTTCAGGCTTTACATATTTTGCGCCTGCTACGATAAAGGCGATAATAACTGCTAATTTGATAAGGACCATAACATTATTAATGCGTGCGCTTTCGCGTATACCAAAACTTAAAAGCCCAGTAATGAGAAGTAAAATACAAACAGCTGGTAAATCAATGAGACCACCTTTTCCTGTACCAGGGGCCGAGGAAATAATGGTGGGAAGGTGTATATTGAACCCTTGAAGCAATGATTGTAAGTATCCAGACCAGCCAACAGCTACCGCTGCAACAGCGAGTAAATATTCGAGCATTAAACACCAACCAACGATAAAGGCGACGACTTCCCCGACTGTCATGTATGCGTAAGTATACACACTTCCTGAGACAGGAATAGAAGAAGCAAATTCGGCATAACAAAAGGCTACACAAGCACAAGTAAATGCAGCAATAAGGAATGATAGCATAATACCAGGGCCAGAATGTTTTGCCGCTACGATACCTGTTAATACAAAAATCCCTGTCCCAATTACGGCGCCGATTCCTAAAAACGTTAAATCAAGTGCCGTTAATGTTCGATCTAGCTGTCGTGGTGATTCAGTACTAAGCGCTTTTTTTCGTAATAATGACTTCACTTTGAACTCTCCTCCTTTAGTTTTCATTTCCATAACTGCGAATATAGTACGAGCCCATTGGAAAAGAGTATGTAAGTGAATGAAAATACAGTTATGGTATGTAGTTTTTTAAAATTTCTGGGTTAATCTTATTATAATTCAGAATATTTTGTCAAATAAAAAGCCGGTTGTAAGGAGAAACTATGTGCAGAAATAGATGCAGGTTAACAATCAGTAGAGATGAAGAATAATCCACTGATTAAAGTTTTACTTTATTATAGTAGGAGAAGATGTTATGTTATTTTATTTTGAACTTGTCGTCATTTTACTTTGTACGAAATTAGCTGGTGATATTAGCGTTAGACTTGGCCAGCCTTCTGTACTCGGTAAATTAATCGTTGGTATTATTATCGGTCCGGCTTTGCTAGGTATTATTAATAGTTCAGAACTTATTGATGAGCTTAGCGAAATTGGTGTTTTGCTACTTATGTTTATGGCAGGACTCGAAACTGATTTAGAAGAGTTAAATCGTAATTTAAAATCTGCATTCGCAGTAGCGATGGGAGGAATTATTTTCCCATTCCTTGGTGGGTATTTAGCAGGACTTGCGTTTGGAATGTTACAGTCGCATGCGATCTTTTTAGGGTTATTACTTTGTGCCACTTCGGTTAGTATTTCTGTTCAAACACTAAGAGATTTAGGGAAAATGAATACGAGAGAAAGTACGACGATTTTAGGTGCAGCTGTATTTGATGATGTAATTGTCGTTATTTTATTAGCATTTGTGATGAGTTTTTTAGGTACACAAGATGTAAATGTAACGCTAGTCATTGCAAAGAAAATTATCTTTTTTGTAAGTATTGTTTTCATCTCTTGGAAAGTTGTTCCATGGATTATGAAAATGCTCGTACCACTTCGCGTAACAGAAGCATTAATTAGTGCAGCTCTTATTATTTGTTTCTCTTTTTCGTATTACAGTGAAATGATGGGGATTGCAGGTATTATTGGAGCATTCGCAGCTGGAATTGCCATTTCTCAAACAGAGTATAAGCATGAAGTAGAACATAAAATTGAACCAATTGCTTATGCAATATTTGTTCCAGTGTTCTTCGTAAGTATCGGAATGGAAATTACATTTCAAGGTATAGGAAGCCAGCTTTGGTTCATTATCATCATGACTCTTATTGCGATATTCACAAAGTTAATCGGATCAGGTTTAGGCGCAAGACTGACAGGATTCAACCTTCAATCTTCTATTAGTATCGGTGCGGGAATGGTTTCGCGCGGAGAAGTGGCGCTTATCATCGCAGCAAATGGACTTGCGGCGAATTTGTTAGCGAAAGAAAATTTCACAGCGATTGTCATTGTTGTTATATTGACGACAATTATTACGCCGCCGCTTTTGAAGAAGTATTTTGTATAAAGAGGAAGGGCTTATCTGATGTAGGTAAGCTCTTTTTTTATTGCAAAATGCAGTGGTCATGTAGCATGAATGGATTGTAATTATGATAAAATCTATGTATGTGATATGACAAGGAGAGGGAAGTGTGAAGATTACAAAGGGGAAAGTTATAGGTGTAATCATACTTATTGCACTATGTATACCATTTACTGCATGGAAAGATTCAAAAGTGAAAAATTTTCCAGTTTCTATTTTTTCTTCCTATGTAGAAGATGAAAATCCGAAAGACTATAAGTACACTGCTTTTGTACCTGACTTTGCAATTTGGATACATGGATGGGAAAAACAGCGATCTGAAGGTGAAATAACGTCATATAAAAAAGGGGATCGAACTGTAATTGTTCACCATCCACCTGGCAATGATGGTTTTTATCTATATGATACAAATGATATTAGAGAATATACGCAACCATAAGAAGTGGAGGTTAAATAGTGAAAGCTTCAACATTACTATTTAAAATTGAAAGTAATATGGATCAATTTTCACCAGCCGAAAAGAAGGTTGCCATGTACATAATGGAGAATGCAGAAATTGTTCCGAACTTAACGACGAAAGAAGTGTCAACGAATGCAGGCGCAAGTGAGGCAAGTGTTGTTCGCTTTTGTAAGTCGATTGGGATTGGGAGCTTTAAATCATTTAAAATCGCGCTCGTTCGTGAATTAACGATTGCTGATTATAATATTAATGATTTTTCAGTGATGAATACGGAAGATGGACCGTACGACTTGTTTAATAAAGTTACATATGTGAATAAAGCTGCAATTGAGGCGAGCGTCACGGCGATAGATAAGAAGGAACTTGAGAGAGCTGCAGATCGTATTGTAAATGCGGATAAAGTTATATTTTACGGAGTAGGTGGTTCAGCTACTCCAGCGATGGACGGGGCTTATAAATTTACACGACTCGGATTTACAGCGATGATGCTATCTGATTTTCATATGATGTTGCCACTCGTCACGAATTTAAAAGAGGGAGATATATTTGTGGCGATTTCAACTTCTGGGCGGACGAAAGATGTGCTCGAAATGGCGCAATATGCGAAGAAGCGAGGGGCTACAGTTATTGCGATTACGAAGCTAGACCAATCATCTCCGTTATATAAAGCGGCAGACATTCGCCTTTGTATGCCAGATGTAGAGCAAGACCATCGCATTGCGAGTATTGCTTCGAGAATGACGCAACTGAATATGATTGATGCTTTATATGTGATTACTTTCAATCGAATTGGTAATAAAGTATTAGATCAATTTATGGAGACGAGAGAAGAAGCATTACGGTTACGGAAATTGAAGTAGAAGAAAAGATGGGGAGACTCATCTTTTTTATTATCTTTGACACAAATATGTCATGTTGTGAAATTTTATTTCATAAAATAAGAAAGAGTTATTGATTTTTAGTTTCTTAAAGTTATAATAAAAGTGTGAAATATAATTTTGAAGAGGGTGGCAATATGTTAGAGAATTTATCGACAGAACACCGTAATGAGAAAACGATGAATCTAGATGAGATGAGTATAAAAGAAGTTTTACAAAGTATGAATGAAGAAGATCGAACTGTTGCGTTAGCAGTTGAAAATGAAATAGAAGAAATTGAAAAGGTTGTACAAATTGTTACTAAGTCTTTTGAAGAAGAAGGCCGTTTAATTTATATTGGGGCTGGTACGAGTGGCCGTTTAGGCATTTTAGACGCAGTAGAATGTCCCCCGACATTTGGAACAGATGATAACATGGTTCAAGGATTTATAGCAGGTGGATTGAAAGCGTTTACTAAGGCGGTGGAAGGTGCCGAAGATCGTGAAGAGTTAGCAAAAGAAGATTTAAAAAGTATTGGATTAAACGAGAAAGATACGGTTATTGGAATTGCAGCAAGTGGTAGAACACCCTATGTAATTGGCGGATTGAAATATGCAAGTAGCATGGGAGCAAGTACAGCTAGTATTTCCTGTAATAAAAATGCTGAAATAAGTAAATATGCAAAACTAAATGTGGAAGTGGAAACAGGCGCAGAAATATTAACAGGCTCAACACGGTTGAAGGCTGGCACAGCGCAAAAGTTAGTACTCAATATGATTTCTACAGCGTCTATGATTGGTGTAGGGAAAGTATATAAAAACTTAATGGTAGATGTTCAATCTACAAATGAAAAATTGGTAGAACGCTCAAAACGAATTATTGTTGAAGCGACAGGCGCTAGTTATGAAGTAGCTACAGAGTGTTATGAGAAAGCAGATCGAAATGTGAAAGCTGCAATCGTTATGATATTACTACAGTGTGAATATGGGGAAGCACTAGAAAAATTAAAAGGTGCGAAAGGATTTGTGAAGAAAGCACTTTAAACTTTGGGGAGGGGGATTCTATTATGAAGAAAGAAGAGAGAATGGCCAAAGAAATTTCAGAGCAGCTTGGGGGAGTAAAAAATATTCGTGGCATTGCTCATTGTATGACGAGGTTACGATTAACGCTTCATGATGAAAGTAAAGTGAACATGGACCTTTTAAAAAAGGTTGAAGGTGTTATGGGAGTGATTGAAGATGAAACGCTTCAAGTTGTTGTTGGGCCAGGGACAGTAAATAAAGTAGCAGCTGAGATGGAAGATTTAACGGGACTGCGAATTGGTGAGGTGGCAGATCACCACCTTGAAGATCTTGGGCAAGAGATGAAGTCAGAGATTAAGAAGAAAAATAATACACCAGTGAAAAACTTTTTAAGAAAAATAGGAAGTATTTTCATTCCGTTAATTCCGGGGCTTGTTGCGTCAGGAATTATAAATGGGGTTGCTAACTTTGCGAAAAACGCAGGTGCTGACCCGAATGCAACGTGGCTACAAATGCTACTACTTATTGGCGGCGGTATCTTTACATTCTTAGGAATTTTAGTCGGTTGGAATACAGCGAAAGAATTTGGCGGGACACCAGTTCTTGGGGCAATTGCAGGTATTTTAATTTTCAACCCAGCGATGGCGAATGTAAAATTATTCGGTGAAGCGCTCGTACCCGGACGGGGCGGATTATTTGCAGTTATTTTTGCAGCATGGCTTATGGTTGTAGTTGAGAGACGAGTGCGAAAAGCTGTGCCAAATGCAGTTGATATTATTGTGACACCACTCATTACTGTATTAGCTGTAAGTATAGTAACGATGTTAGCGATTCAGCCAGTAGCAGGCTTCTTATCTGATGGTATTACAAGCGGTATTAATGCAATTTTAAATGTTGGCGGAGCATTTGCTGGAGCTGTGCTTGCCGGAACATTTTTACCTCTCGTAATGGTCGGATTACATCACGGTTTAACACCGATTCATATGGAATTTATTAATCAAACGCACGTAACGCCTTTATTACCAGTATTAGCAATGGCTGGCGCTGGGCAAGTAGGAGCAGCAATTGCGATTTATGTGAAAACAAAAAATAAACGCCTTCGTAATGTGATTAAAGGTGGATTACCAGTAGGATTTTTAGGAATTGGCGAACCGCTATTATACGGGGTTACATTGCCGCTTGGGAAACCGTTTATTACTGCTTGTTTAGGAGCGGCTGTCGGTGGTGCATTCCAAGCTGTTATGAAAACGGCTTCACTCGGAATAGGTGTATCAGGATTATCATTAATTCCGTTAATTGCTGATAATAAATATTTATTATATTTCCTTGGATTAGTAGTTGCATATATTTTCGGATTCATCTTTACGTACTTCTTCGGCTTTAAAGAAGAAATGGCAGAAAACATATAGAGAAAGGGATTCCTTTCTCTTTTTTTTATATTAATAGAAGGAGAGATTTATATGATAGGAGTTTCAATTTATCTTTCAAAAGAGCGAGTAGAGAAACAAGAAGCATGGTTAAAACTAGCGAAAGAAAACGGATTTTCATCTGTTTTTACATCTCTTCACATTCCAGAAGATGATCCGAATACGTATAAGGAGTTAATTCAAATACTTGGGAAACAAGCTCTCGAAAATGAAATGGAATTAATGGTTGATGTCTCTCCAAAATCGTTAAACCATTTAGGGATGACGTATGAAAATGTGGAAGAGTTATTAGACTTTGGCATTACTGGTTTACGAATGGATTATGGTATTACGCCAAAAGAAATCGCACGTGTATCTCATAAGATGAAGGTAGCTTTAAATGCGAGTACGATTACAGAATCATTTTGGAAAGAGTTACTTGCGGAAAATATACGAGTAGATCGAGTAGAAGCGTGGCATAATTTTTATCCACGTCCAGAAACAGGACTAGCAAAGTCGTTTTTGCAAAAACAAAATAAATATTTACATGAGTGCGGAATAAAAACGATGGCATTTATTCCGGGAGATGGTGAAAAACGCGGTCCGTTATATGAGGGTTTACCAACTTTAGAAAAACATCGCAGTATGCGCCCGCTTCAAGCATATTTAGAACTTGTTCAAGAGTGTGACATTGATAAAGTGTTAATTGGAGACATAAGTGGGAGCCTAGAAAGTGTACAAGAAATCTCGAGTGCGAGTGGTGGGATTATTCCAGTGCGATATGAGTCATTTATAAATGCAAGTGAAGTATTAAAAGTGGTAGAGCAAGTGCATACAAATAGGTTAGATCCGGCTCGTGACGTAATTCGCTCTGTAGAATCAAGAGAAGAAAATAAAGTTGCATTACAACCGATAAATACAATTTCAAGAAAACGAGGCAGTATTACAATTGATAATGAATTGTACGGTAGATATGCTGGTGAAATGCAAATAGTTATAAATGATTTACCTGAAGATAGGAAAGTGAATGTTGTTGGAATGGTGATGGAAGAAGATGTGTCTTTATTGTCTTATATAGGTGCTGGGAAAAATTTTCAACTTTTTTCTAAGTAATAGAGCGAAAGCTTGAATTAGCACTATTTTATAAAAAACATTATCTGCAAAAAGGATAATGTTTTTTGGTTTCTTTAAAAAAGCATTTGACGAATGAAAAGAAATACCGTATTGTTTTGTCTTGTGAATAAATGTTCACCATAACAAAATGAAAAAGGAGAGTTCAGAATGAATCAATATATTGGTAATTTAATTATTCGTATCGTATTAGGAGTTACTTTTTTTGCACACGGTTTAGCAAAGTTTCAATCAGGTATAGATAACGTAGCAGGATGGTTTACAAGCATCGGTTTACCAGGTGGTCTTGCATATGGCGTAGCAACAGTTGAATTAGTTGGTGGTATATTATTAATTATCGGTTTAGGCGTGAGGTATGTAGGATTGTTATTCGCTCTTATTTTGGCTGGAGCTATCGTAAAGGTAAATGGAGCAGCAGGCTTATTAGGAGATGGAAAGAATCCGGGATATGAATTAGATCTTGCATTATTATCAATGGGTGCGTATTTATTCGTTGTAAAAGCAGAAGGATATGTAGATCGCTTCTTAAAAGAGAAAGTAATGAAAACGAAGTAAATTTTATTTTTTTAGTGTTGACTTGACGACTTGGTGTAACTATAATGATTACATCAAGTCGATTAGTAATAAAATGATTCGTATATTTTTTTATTCTAGTTGCAACTAACTTAGTTACAACTAGAATAAAGCTTAAAGAATAAAGGAATATAAAAGAGTAAATAAAAAGTGGAGGAAATAACATGTCAAAATTACATTTAGAGGTTTTTACAGGATCTGAGCAAGCATTTCAAGTTACATCCACAATTGTATACGGAGAAAAAGATGCAATTCTTATCGATGCACAATTTTTATTAAGTGATGCGCACCGTTTAGCAGCTCAAATTATTGAAACAGGAAAGAATTTAACTCATATTTATGTGACTCATTTCCATCCAGATCACTATTTTGGATTAAATGTATTACATGAAGCATTTCCAGAAGCGAAGATTGTTGCATTACGGAATACTGTTGAAGATATTCGTAACACATTTGAGAAGAAAGTGGAACAGTGGAAACCATCTATTGGGCATAATGTTCCTCATCAACCAATTGTTCCAGAGGAATTAACAGAAGAGAAATTGATTTTAGAGGGAAATGATTTAATCATTAAAGGTGGTTTGCAAGGTGATACACCGAATAATAGTTATGTATGGATTCCATCATTAAAAGCCGTTGTTACAGGCGATATCGTTTATAACAATACTTTCGTATGGACGTTAGAAACAGATGCTGAAGCTCGTCATAAATGGTTAGAAACATTAAGTGAACTTGAAAATCTTCATCCTGAAATTGTTGTAGCGGGTCATCGTGATTATGACGTACCAAATACAGCAGACGCGATTAAACATACTCGTAAATATTTAGTTGCATTTGATGAAGTTCTTGCAGGAAATCCTTCAAGTGAAGAAATTCAAACGGCAATAAAGGAGCGGTTCCCGCACGTTAAAGCGTTAGAAATTGGACTTGTTCTAGCGGCAAACGCGTTTGGGGTGAAAAAATAATGAAGAAAAAAACAAATTTAGAAATTGTTCGAAGCACATATGAAGGACCATCTTCTTCAAATGCAAAACATTTAGCGGAAGCTTTCTCTGAAAAAGTAGAGTGGACAGAGGCAGCAGGTTTTCCGTACGGCGGAACGTATATAGGTACAGAAGCTATAATGGAAAATGTATTTAGTCGTTTAGGATCAGAATGGGATGATTATAAAGCGAGTGTAAATACGTACCATGAAGTAAACGGAAAAGATGTGATTATTGCTGAAGGTGTTTACTCAGGAGTTTATAAAGAGACGGGAAAATCATTTGAGGCGGAATTTGTTCATGTATGGCAGCTTGTAAATGGAAAAATCGTGAAATTTAAACAATATGTGGACAGTTACATTGTACGAGAAGCGATGAAGGTTTAAAATGAAATAAGGAAACAAATGGAATCGGCTGTGCGCAGGCGATTCCATTTGTTTATGTAATTATTAGGGGAATGGGGAGTACATAATATGAAAAAATGGATAATAGGGGCAATTACAATGATTGTAATTGCGATAGGAGCTGTATTCGGTGTTACTAAACTTCTTAATTATATAGAGGAAGAGGAGAAGAGTCTTAAAACACAAAAAGTGATGAGCTAACGGGACAAGAAAGTTGCGGAAGAGAAGCCACAATTTAGTGAGGATGAAATTATTTCTACAATGCATAGGATGGTACATCAAAAAGTGAAATCATCTGATAAATGGGGATTTATCGAAATGACAAATAAGGAAATTCGTAGTGCGAAGAACGCAGTAGAAAGCAGTACAAATTTTAAATATAAAGCAAAGCTACTTTCTACTTTGGAGCGTTGGGAGAAAGGAGACTTTTCACAAACGGTTGAGGATCATAACTTTTTGTGGGAAATTCAAGGTGGTGATACCGGAAAGGCAACAGAACGTTTATCGCCAGAAGAAGAAAAGCAGTATGTGAAAGAAATGAAAGGTAAATAAAAACATCGCCACTTTGGTGGCGATGTTTTTGATTAAGAATGTTTTCGCATTAAAGCTCTAGTTGGCTGAACAGCAACGGTTTTGAAATGAGAAAATAAATAACACCCTGTCACGACGATGATTGTACCGAAAATTTGAATCCATGTTAATTCTTCTCCAAGGAAAAGGAATGCTAAAATAGCTGTGAAAATTGGATTGAAATTTAGAAAAATCCCCGATGTAGTAGCGCCTAATTTCTGTACACCAATATTCCAAAACACCATACAAAGTACTGTTGAAATGAGTCCTGTATATAAAAGTGATGTTATGAAGGAAGAGTTGATATTGGAAACAGTGAAGCTACCTATGTTAAATGGAAGCAATAAAATAACGCCGAAAATACCAGAATATAATGTAGCCATTAGCGGTGTAACTGTTTTTGTCGCCCATTTACTACAAACAGAATAAATGCCCCAAATACAAACTGCTGCAATCATCCATAAATCCCCGCTATTAAAATGTAGTGAAAATAAAAGAGCAAAGTTTCCCTTTAAAAGAACGAGGATGACCCCAAAAAATGAAAGAATCATAGAAAGAATTTGAAGCGTATTTACTTTTTCTTTTAGAAACAGCACAGAAAATAATGCAATTGAAATAGCGTTCAATGTAGAAATAAGACCTACATTCGTTGCGGATGTTTTTTCTAATGCTAAAAATTGAAAAATGTTGAAAAGAGCGACGCCTGTAATTCCCATAATTACTAACGGGATTATAGCAGCACGCGGTGGAATAATTTTCTTCTCTTTAAACCATACGAGTGGTAATAAACAAACAATCGCAATCATCCATCTTAAACTTGTCAGTGTCATCGGAGACGCATGATCGACAAGTGATTTCCCAACGACAAAATTTCCTCCCCATAATAAGCTTGTTAATAATAGTAAAAAGACGTAAAAATAAGGCATACTAAAAACCCCTTTGTTGAAATAAGAATGAACTGTAAATAATTTTAGCATTTTTCTTTATTATCTAATATATTCTTTTGTATAATGGTAAAAACTCGATAAAATGTTTCGTTAGAAATATTATTTACAGAAAAACATTCAGTTTTATATAAGTTATGAGATGTTTCTTCGAATAATCGTCGGTAAGAAAAAAGGGGGAATTTTGATGGAGTCATCTGTTATTAAAGTGCTTGATGATTTGGATGTGAAAATTTTAGATATATTGCAGAAAGAATCACAAGTAAGTAATGCAGAGCTTGCACGCCGTGTTAATTTATCTCCAGCTGCGATGCATGCACGAATAAAAAGGTTAGATGGGGAAGGTTTTATTGATAAGCAAGTAGCAATTTTAAATCAAGAAAAGCTTGGATTTGATTTATTATGTTTCATTTTTATGAGTACGAATATTCATCAGTATGAAAAGCTGGAAGTGTTAGAACGAGAATTAGAATCTATGCCTGAAGTGTTAGAATGTCACTGTTTAACAGGAGAGTATGATTATTTATTAAAAGTTGCGAATCGTGATCGTAAGGAACTAGAGCTTTTTATTAGGAAACTAAATAAATTAGGGATTACACGGATACAGACGAGTTTAGCACTTCGTGAAATTAAATATTCGACGGTATTGCCGATACGAAATGAGGAACCGAGCATCGATTAAGTTGCTTGGTTTTTTGTTTATGTAAAATTCAGAAAAGTGATTGACGGAGAGAAAAGAGAGATGTATTATTATATGAAATTATGAATTAAAATTCATTCATTGTTATAAATATTAATGCTGGGGGCAAGGGGATATAATATGAAAATCTTTAATGCGGTTACAAGTGATGTGAAAGGAATTTATAATCTCATTGAAATGTATGCAAAAGAAGGAGTTGTTTTGCCGCGTTCTCTTTTGTCTCTCTATCAATATTTACAATGTTTATATGTTATGAAAGAAGGAGAGGAAGTCGTTGGAGTTGCTGGTTTACATGTGTTAGGAGAGGATCTTGCAGAAGTACGATCGTTAGTAGTTTCGCATACATATGCAGGAAAAGGGGTAGGGCGTATGCTCGTGAGTCATGTGATGGAGGAAGCGACGAAAATAAATGTAAAAAGAGTGATTTCTTTAACGTATGAAACAGTATTTTTTCAAAAGTGTGGATTTGATTTTGTAAATAAAGAATTGCTGCCAGAGAAAGTATGGGTTGATTGTAGACATTGTCCAAAAGTCAATTATTGTGATGAGGTGGCGATGATACGGTATGTTGGATGAAATTTTTAGAGAGAAAAAAGGCCCACTATTATTTAAGAAATAGTGGGTATCTATATTTTAATCAGAAATGAGATGTTGTTAAGAATTTGAATTCGTTTGTCTTACTGCAAAATTAAAAATGGGATTTTTAAGCTCATAGTTATAAGTAGAACCATCGACAAGTCCTACAACTTTATCGCTATCATAAAGGTCGAGCATAAATTGTGCCATTTGTTTTGCAGTGTGGAATTTCGGTACAACATTATCGTATTGGAACTCATCAATATTAAATGAACGTTTTGCGAATTCTGTTTCAGTTGCACCAGGAGCTAAAACTTTTGCTTGTAGTTTTGCACCTTGTTCTTTCAGTTCGTGAGATAGTCCTTCTGTAAATGCACTTACATAAAATTTCGTAGCGCAATACGTAACAGCATTGGCAACAATCGTGTATCCACCGCCTGATGAAACGTTAATAAGCTGTGTTCCTTCGGTCATTGAATAATCTCGAACGAAAAGGGAAGATAGTATTGTTAGTGCTTCTATATTTACATGCAACATCGTTTCTATCTTGTTTAAATTTTGTTCAGCAATTGAGGCGAAATTACCAAAACCTGCGTTGTTAATCCACGTTTCAATTTGAAAACTTTGTAGACTTTCATAAAATTTATAAACTTCTTCAGTGACTGATAAATCAGTTCTTCGAATGACAACATCCAATTCCGGATGCATTTCGTTAATTTTCAATTTTAATTCTTCTAATTCTGCTTGTCTTCGAGCTACAAGTATTAAGTTTTTTCCGCGAGATGCAAAGGCTAAAGCGGATTCATAGCCAATTCCTGAACTAGCACCAGTAATAACAGTATATTTCATATAAAAGCCTCCTAAATTCAAATTAATTTATCATGGTTAGATTGTATTTGTTAGAGTATACTCTAAGTCAAATGTTTTTTATAATTTGGATAAGGCAGTAAAATATATGAGAGTAAATGGCGTGCGGAGGGAGTATGGTTATGTACACAATTAGCGAGGTAGCTAAATTATTAGGAGTGAGCACACATACATTACGTTATTATGAAAAGGAGAACATATTAATTGCAAACCGCGATACAAATGGAAATCGACTGTATGAAGAATCGCATATAAAGTGGTTGCAGTTTGTAATGAAATTAAAACAAACGCAAATGCCGATAGCGAAAATAAGAGAATACGCTAGATTATATTTAGAAGGAGAGCATACAACCGAAGCTCGTTTACAACTGTTAGAAAATCATAAAAAATCTATTCGAACTCAAAGAGAAAACTTAGAAATTACAGAGAAGATGCTCGAAAATAAAATTATTGCATACAAAGACTCGTTGAAAAGTAAATAGCGTACAAAATATTTCGTTCTTTGTTGCATGTTGAAAAGGGAGTACAGGTCTTTGTTTTGGAATTTATCTATGAGTATTTAATTATAATGTGCCGATAAATTAAAAAAGAGCAGTTAGCTAAAAGCAACTGCTCGATTCAAAGGGATCTCCAAGGGGGGAATGGAGAAAATATTATGTTACTACCATTATTGACAGATTATTAAGAAATATACATGTGGATTTAAAAAATTCAAAATATTTTTTGGTTAATAGAATCCGGGTGTTGACACTTTATCAATTGGTCATGTAGAATGTTTATGAATGACATTCAGTCATTTTTTCTGTGAAAGGGTGTAGATAAGCAACTTTTATATGTAGTTAGCTTAATAACGGAACAAATATAAGGATAAATGAGGATGATATTGGTTTTTTAAATAGTAGTTAGAGTGAGATTATATTTTTTAAATTAAAAATGACTGACGGTCAGTCAGTAAATAATAGAAGGTGAGAGATATGAAAAATAAAGCTTGGTTATATGTCATATTAACATGTATCTTTGAAATTTTTTGGGTGTTTGGTTTTAATACAGCTCATACTTGGTGGCATTGGGTCATTATTGTAGGAGTTATCGCTGTTGATTTTTACTTCCTATCGAAAGCGTGCGAACATCTTGCAACAGGGACTGTATATGCTGTGTTTGCCGGAGCTGGTACGGTTGGTACTTTCCTAATGGATGTATTCCTTTTCGGCGGCAGTTTCAGTTTAGGAAAGCTATTCTTTATCGTAATGGTCGTAGCGGGCGTGATCGGTTTAAAATTAGCTGATAATAAAGAAGAAACCGCGGAAGAAATTGTGAAAGGAGCTGCTTAAAAATGGGTTGGATTTTCGTATTTTTTGCTGCAATTAGTGAAATAGTCGGTGTGATAGGCCTTAAAATGTATAGTAAAGATAAGACGTTAACAAATGGAGCGATTTATATAGGTGGATTTGCAACTTCCTTTGCATTCTTATACACATCTTTCTTGTTCTTACAAGTAAGTGTAGCTTATGCGGTTTGGATTGGCATTGGAACAGCAGGAGCTGTTTTATTAAATATGTTTCTGTTTGGTGAATCGAAAAGTAAGGCACGTTTGATTAGTGTAGCTCTTATCGTATGTGGAGTTACGGGATTAAAGGCTCTTTCATAAGAAAAGGATATTAAAGTTAAATCTCCTAACGATTTGTTGGGAGATTTTTATTATGAAAAGTGCACGATGATTGACAGTACAGCTAGTTATTTTATAAAATGAGTGACAGTCATTCAATACGCGTGTGAAAGGGTTTAGATGATGAATAAAAAAGAAAAAATTGTCTATGCAGCTATTGAAGTGTTTCAGGAAAAGGGCGTTGAAAAAACGAAGATTTCTGATATCGTGAAATTGGCTGGCATTGCACAAGGAACTTTCTATTTATATTTTCCTTCTAAGTTATCTGTTATGCCTGCAATAGCAGAAGTGATGGTTGAGAAGATGATACTTGCAGTGAAAGAAAAAGTACAGAACGATTCACCTTTTTCAAGTAAAGTTGAGCAAGTAATAGATGCAGTATTTACCTTTATAGCTGAATATCGTGAAATACAAGCATTAATGTATGCGGGCCTTGCATCAACTGAACATATAAAAGAATGGGAAGCTGTATATGAGCCTCTTTATATATGGCTAAGTGACTTTTTAAGTGAGGCAAAAGAATCAGGTGAAATTCGTGATTCGGTTCACGCTGAGCGAACAGCGAAGTTATTTATCGCTCTTGTTGAATCAGCAGCGGAACAAGTTTATTTATATGATCATAAAGATGATGAGCAAGTCGAGCTACAAAAGGCAGAAGTACTAGATTTTTTAACACATGCACTACATATAAAGAAGTAGTAAGATGAACCTGTCTGAAAAGGTAGGTTCATTTCTGCGGGAAACTGAATGATAGTCATTCACCCTGTGTTTATGTATGTGTGGAAGGATAGAGTGAAATTCTAATGAGTGGGGACATCTTTACTCAGTGTGAGCCCACAAATAGCAGGATAAAGAAAAAGCTTCTTGGGCATTATTTTTGAGAGGAACTGCGGGAAGAGGTGTTAAAAATTGAAGAAACCGATAAAAGAACAAAAGATGGTATTGATCATTCTTTTGAGTAATATATTTATCGCTTTTTTAGGGATTGGATTAATCATTCCGGTTATGCCGTCCTTTATGAATGATATGAATTTAACAGGAAAGACGATGGGTTATCTCGTTGCAGTGTTTGCAATGGCGCAGCTTATTACTTCACCTATTACGGGTCGTTGGGTCGACATTTACGGTAGGAAGAAAATGATAATCATTGGATTATTTATTTTTGGTGTTTCAGAGCTTCTTTTTGGATTAGGTACAGATGTGTGGATGCTTTATGCAGCGAGGGTGTTAGGCGGAATTAGTGCCGCGTTTATTATGCCGGGTGTTACGGCATATGTTGCTGATATTACTTCTATTCAAGAACGTCCAAAGGCGATGGGATATCTTTCAGCGGCTATTAGTACCGGATTTATTATAGGGCCTGGAATCGGCGGGTTTATTGCAGAATACGGTATACGTGTGCCGTTCTTTGTGGCAGCAGTGATTGCCTTTGTTGCATGCGTGATTTCTATATTTATTTTGAAAGAGCCGTTAACGAAAGAAGAACTTGCAGAGATTTCTGCTAATACGAAAGAATCCAGCTTTATCGGAGATTTAAAGAAATCATTAAATCCAATGTATGCAATCGCATTTATTATTGTATTTGTACTCGCATTTGGATTATCAGCATATGAAACTGTGTTTAGCCTGTTCTCTGATCATAAGTTTGGTTTCACACCGAAAGATATTGCTGCAATTATTACGATTAGCTCCATCTTTGGGGTAGTTGTGCAAGTATTTATGTTTGGCAAATTGGTTGACATGTTCGGTGAGAAAGTATTAATTCAAATATGTTTAATTGTAGGTGCAGTATTAGCATTCGTCTCAACTGTAGTCTTTAATTATTGGATTGTACTTCTCGTTACTTGCTTTATTTTCTTAGCATTTGATTTGCTTCGTCCAGCTTTAACGACGTTTTTATCAAAAGCAGCTGGAAAAGAGCAAGGATTCGTTGCTGGTATGAACTCAACGTATACGAGTTTAGGAAATATCGCAGGACCAGCGATGGGCGGAATATTATTTGATATAAACATTAATTATCCATATGCATTTTCAGGTGTTGTTTTAATCGTTGGTCTCGGCATTACATTTATGTGGAGAGAGAAACAACTAGCTCAAAGTTTTGCGAAGTAATATAGTGAATAACGAAAAGCCTCTTACTATTTTTATGGTAAGGGGCTTTTCGTTTATAAACTTAATCCAAACCGCTTTAATTCAATAAATATCCCCTCTAATTGCTTTCCTTTATCCGTTAACGTGTACTCTACGCGAGGTGGAACCTCTGGATATACTTTTCGCGTTATAATCCCTTGCGTTTCCAATTCTTTTAGGCGAAGCGATAAAGTTTTCGGACTAATCCCATCCATTGATTTTTGTAAATTACTAAAGCGTAAAGTTCCTTCGATAAGAAGGTCACGAATGATTAAAAACGTCCATTTTGTACTAATTACGTCAAGCGTTTTAGCGATAGGACAAGGTATACCAGGTAAACCTTTCGTTAATACAACTGGATCTATATTGCTCATGGAAATAGCCTCCATAAAAATTTTTTGAATGAATTTGCCTTATCGTATCACAAAACTATCTTTTTGGTAACTATATGAAAAAAATATCACTACTTCCTTAAAGAAAGTTAGTGCATATACAATAGCAATACGAAATACAAAGGGTTTGTATGAAGAGGAGGTGATTTCCATGGGTATGAAAAAGTTGTTTATGTTACTTAGTTTTTTTGTCATTTGTATTGTGCTTGTAGCGTGTAGTGGGGAGGAAAAAACTGAAATCCAATTATTGAAGGAAATGCCTAAGCCAAAAACAATGACAATCGATCCTTCACTGAGCAAAAAAGAAGCGACAGAAAGAGTTCATGCAGCGCAGCGCTTTTATGCATTTTGGGATACAGGTAGGGAGGAACTTATTCCGCAAACGGTTACTGAAAATTTTTTCGATAATACACTGCCGAAAGGTCGACCACAAGGCACTGAAGGATTAAAGTTTGCAGCACAAAATTTTCGCAAAGTCGTTCCTGATATACATTGCGAGATTGAAGATTTATTAGTCGTTGGTGATAAAGTAACAGCTCGTCTTTCTTTTACAGGAACTCATAATGATAAGAAAATCAATTTTTTTGCAATTGATATTTTGCATGTGAAGGATGGCAAGATAACGGAAGATTGGCATTTAGAAGATAATCTTACGCTGAAACAACAACTTGGGTTAATAGCTGAGGAATAAAATAAGGGAGAGAAAAGTGATGAAAAATATATTTATTATAAATGGACATGAAAAATACGGTACGAAAGAAGGACGATTAAATAGAACGTTAGTTGATTATATGGTAACTGTATTAAGTGAGAATCATCATGTGAAAACAACAACGATTCAAGATGGCTACAATATTAAAGAAGAACAAGAGAAGTTTTTATGGGCCGATGTTGTAATTTATCAAACACCAATTTATTGGTTTAGTGTTCCTGGATTATTTAAAACTTATATGGATGAAGTATATGAATATGGCTTGTTCTTTAAAGGTGTAGATGAATATGGAACAGGCGGTTTATTAAAAGAGAAGCAGTATATGTTTTCTACAACTTGGAACGCACCTGAAAAAGCATTTGGAGATAAGACGAAGTTCTTTGAAGGAGAAAGTTTAGAATCAGCACTTAGTCATTTACATCGTGTGCAGAAGTTTCTTGGCATGAGTCCGTTAAAGAGTTTTGCTTGTTATGATGTGGTGAAAAATCCGGATATTGAGCAATATTTATTGAACTTGAAAGATCACTTAGATAGAGTAATTAAATAATAGTTTGTATCTGTATGTGAAGAAGGTACTACTAAGGATGTAGTACCTTCTCTTTCATGAAATACGTTGAAAATCTTTACTTATACAGGACGGTTTTAGTTTTTTTGATTTGATTAAATGTTTAATATCAGAGATGTTATCGTATGAAAGCTGAGTATGATAATAGTTAATGTACTCAAGTAATGCAAAAATATAAATAAATAGAGTGAATGATACCCCGCCTAAAGGTAAGTGGGGATACCAAATTACAAAATCAATAGTAAACGTAATAAATCCCGTGACAATCAATGCTATATTTATCTTTTTAAGTACTTTTAAATATTGAATCATCCTAATAGGTGTAATAGATGTTTTCTCTTTTTTTAGTCGTTTCCGCTTTACGTACCAGTAAATTGCTCCTTGTAATAAGATAAACTCTAAAAGAAGAAATGAGATCCAAAAAGAAAATAGGGAATATAAATGTAACGTAGGATAAGCATAATTAAGTAAGTAACTTGTGAAAATAAAAGTAATGACTGAAAATAACTCACCTGTGTATAGATAGGAAAGTCTTTTTTCTAGGTTGCGTTTCATGGTTCTTCTCCTTTTATAAAAACTCATATTTTAATACATGGATGGCTGTATCCATAACTTCGCAAAATTCGCCCAACCGAATGAATCAATTGTTACGTTTTTTAAAGAAGAAGGGTATGTTTTTCTTTTTAAAACGTGATAGTTAAATAAAATGATGTTTTCAGCTTGTAAAAACTCTTCAATCTCATACATGAGCTTATACCGTTTTTCTTTATTGTCTTCTAATAAAAAGGTATCAAGTAAACAATTAATTTGTTTTGCATAGTGTGGGTCCATGAATCGATTTACGAAGCAACTTTTATTTTTAAATACATTTAAAAATGCAATTTCATGATCGGTAGCAAATACTTCCCCCATGAAAATAATATCCGCATGTTTATCAATAGAACGATTCATATAATCTGAAACGAGAAATGGGTGAAGTTCTACGTGTACTCCTAATTGTTCGCAGTGTTCTTTTAGGAAATGTGCATCATTTGCACTATCTTTAAATGCGAAGAAATAAATATGTATCGTTTCTCCATTATAGGTGCTCTTTTTTAAATAATCTTTCGCTTTTTCTAAAGAGTAGGACCTGTTAGGAACTTGGCGGCTTCTTTCAGGAAAAAAGCTTGATGCAGCAATTGTTCGTCGCCCCTCTATATTACGAAGTATCGTTTCAACATCATATATTTCTCTCCAAGCTTTACGAAAGTAAATGTCGTGGTGGGGACCAGGTTTTGTAAAGTTGAAGCTAGCATAAATACAGCCTATTTCTTCTATTTGTATGTCATATCTTTCATTTTCATTCTCATTCTCATTTGGTAATTCATAATCAGCATCTATTTGCACATGATCAGGAATACCCCAAAATTCAATACGGTCTAATAATGCGCGCTCTTTAAAATAATGGGTGAACGCTTCGAGTACGATATTGTCTTCAGAGTAATGAGTAAGTTTAAAAGGTCCAGTACCTATGTAGTGATGATTTTGAATAACTGCATCATGCGGTAAAATTGCGAGTTGCATGGAACTCACATAACGTAAGAAAAATAAATTTGGTTTTGCTAAATGGAATCGAATTTGCATTGGTGATGGTGTTTCAATTTGGACAATTTCCTGTGTTAACCATGCGTAAGGAGATTGAGCTTGTTGCAATCTTTCAAATGAAAATTGAACATCTTTAGAAGTTAAAAGAGTTTCATTATGAAAATGTATATCTTTTCGTAAATAAAACGTCCACGTAAGCCCGTCTGCACTTAATTCCCACGTATGTGCAATGTGTGGTTCCATTTTTTCAGTAACATCATTATAAACGACTAACGTATCAAAAATTTGACTCGTAAGATGGCTCTCCGTATTTACAGCCACAAAAGCCGGATCTAATGGGAAGATCTTTCTTGATATAGGAATCTTCAATATGTCGTACATCTCATTTGAAGGTTTGTATCCAAAATGATGATGTAGTTTATTTTCTATCTTTTTTTGAAGTGCAAGGGGTAGAGGTTCTTTTAAAAGAAGAAAAACATCCTTTAACTTTTCTTGCGCTAACAGTTCATCTGTATAGGATTCAATTGCTTCTAGGAAACTATGTGTAAATAAAATTTCCGTTTTATTTCCGCGACCACGTCCTGGAGTCCAGTGAATTAATTGCTCCTCGTTCATTTTCTTTAATAAAATCTTTACGTTTTTCGTACTGCAATATAAAACATCCGCTAATTCTTGTAAGCTATTTCGTATATGTTGTTGGTCTTGTGCATGTAATCTTAAACGAATGTAATAGTCCATAATTTTCATATATACACTTCCTTCTATAATAAAGTGAAACTTTAATCAGTGGGGGACGCCCCCCACTGATTATTAGCCTTCACCAATCGGGCTTTTACGGGCAGTTGATCCCCACCTAACTTCTTTGCTTTCGCTGAATTTTGAGGTGGGGGTCTTACTGCCCGTTAATGCGGGATAAAAGGGGAAACTATTTAGAATATTCTAACCTTTTTCTTCCTCTTTTTCAAAGTAAAATGAATAAGCATAAGGAGGGGGAAACAATGGGATTTTGGAGTATGCACCGAAATATAAAAATCAGAATTATAACTTCGTTTTTAACACGCACTGTATCCACAATGATTTTTCCATTTATGGCGATTTATTTTTCAATAAAATTAGGTAGTGCGATTGCTGGTGCTTTATTACTCATCAATGTGCTAGCTGCATTAATTATCGGTTTATATGGTGGGTATGTTGGAGATCGGCTCGGTCGTAAAAAAGTAATGATTATCGGCCAAAGTATACAAGTCGTTTCCATTGCTTGTATGGGAATTGCAAATTCGGATTATGTAGATTCACCATGGCTAACATTTGTGTTTATGTTAGTGAATAGTTTAGGATCTGGACTTATGAATCCAGCGACGGAAGCGATGTTAATAGATGTGAGTACACCTGAAAATCGAAAAGTGATGTACAGCATTAACTACTGGGCTATTAACTTATCAATTGCGATTGGAGCAATATTTGGCGGATTACTATTTGAGAACTATAGATTGCAATTGTTTATCGGATTAACAGTTATTGCAGTTATTACTTTATATGTGATGGCTGTATATATGGAAGAAGTGTATGTGGCACGAAAAACGGTGGAGAAGAAAAATGTATTAAAAGATATGGCAGATAGTTATAAAGTCGTGATGAAAGATAGAGCGTTTTTAATTTTTTGTGCAGCAAGTATATGTACACTATCGTTAGAGTTTCAAATTAATAATTATTTAGGGATACGTTTACAGAAGGAATTTGAAACGGTGCACTTTTTCTTCGGGAAGGGTTTTACATTCGATTTAACAGGTATTCGAATGCTCAGCTGGATATCGGCAGAGAATACAATTTTAGTTGTGTTATGTACAGCGCTTCTTATTAAAATGCTGAAAAGCTTCAACGATTTGAAAATTTTATATGTAGGTTTATTCATTTACACGATTGGATTTACAATACTCGGAACGAGCAATAGTTTATGGATCTTATTAATCGCAGGGCTTTTCCAAACTGTAGGAGAGATGATGTATGTGCCGGTTCGTCAATCTATAATGGCGGATATGGTGCCAAATGAGGCAAGAGGTTCATATATGGCGATTAACGGAATGGTCTTTCAAGTGGCAAAAATGAATGGGGCATTAGGTGTTATGCTAGGCTCGTTTATTGCATCTTGGGGCATGAGCACTCTATATTTCATCGTTGGTATGAGCAGTATTTTATTATTTATGAAGGCGATAGGGAAAGAGAAGTATCAGAATGAAGGAAATGTTTCTCAGATTGGATGAAACTATATAAAAGCGAACCAGTTATACTGGGACTCGCTTTTTATATAATTTTTAAAACGGATCAACTTCAGCTAAATCAGGATTGGCGTTAGGGTTTGTTAATAAGGTTTTCAGCTCGCCTACTTCTGAGAGAGCGACGAGGATATAACCACTAATGAGGACGATGAGTCCGATGACCCGTAATGTTTGCAATTTAATGTCACGGCTATTTTCTTCTGAGTTGTTTTGGGGTGTTGAAGGCGGATTGTTGTTCATAATAGAGCTCCTATCTTTTTTATTTACCCCGCTATTTGCGGGCAGTAAGAATCCCACCTCAAAATTCGGCGAATGCGAGGAAGTTAGGCGGGAGATAATTGCCCGATTGGTGTGGGCTAATAATCAGTGGGAATGGGTAAAACCCCCACTGATTAAAGTTTCACTTTATATGTGCGAAATCATTATTTAACGTATGGATAGGAATTGTATAGTCATTTTCACTATATGAGAAATGCCTACGAAAAGTGATTAGAAATTTTAGGACGAGAAAAAGAGGCTGTTATGTGCAGCCTCTTTTCTCGTTAAAATGAAGAAATTCGTTTCTTCGTTTTTGGTACAATAATAAACTTTATCCAAAGTACGCCGATTACCATAATAATCAAAGCATGTAGTAATTGTCCTGTAGCAATGAGTATAACACTTGAAAATACAATGAGTTGAATACTTAGCAATATGAAAATTAAGCTAAGAAATTGACTCATTCGTTCTTCAGTATCGATTGGATATAATGCTACAATAATATTTCCTGAAAAATATTTCCACAGAGAACGAAGTTGCATAGAGATCATGTATAGGACGATGTAAGCAGTAGCACCTTTTACATATATATTCGGAATAAAATATAGAGCGAAAGCACCGATCAACCCTAAGCGAATATATATACCGAAATAATCATTACCGCGTAAAAATGCTAGTGTATGTAAATAGAAGAAAGTTGCTCGTTTTTTATGTAATAAAGGTTCAATCCAATTTGTAAGCCATTTTCTTTTATTTACTTGCTTATTCAGTTGCGGAACATCGGTGAAAATGCTAGCAAATTGATAGAAACGAACGTCCATTTTTTCTTCTTGCTCAATTATGTATTCCCACGGTATTCGCTTTGTGGGCTGTTTCTTCGTATATAGAAGTAAGAAAGCGAGAAGTAAGAGTAATCCACCTAATACAATTACATTTGCAGTATAAAATAGCATGTAAATGATCAGGGCGTTACAAGCAATGCGAATGATAAACCATATGCTTTTTTCATAACTATCACGCCACATCCAATGTATGTATATGTTCCAGCCCTTTAGAATCATTAAAATTATAAAGATTGTACATAAGAAAGGTACGGTTAGTTGTAATGATTGCATGGCAAGCGGTACGATAACAAGGAACGTAAATATAAGCGGGAAAAGCTGAATGATGTAATTATATAGAAGAGATTTTTTAAAATAAGATGTTAATTTCTCTTCTAATGCAAGTAAATAGACAGCGTCCGGTTTTTGAATAAATGTGCGAACTTGGCATCTCGTTATAATGAGTGTAAGTACGATCGTGATGAGTAATAAAGATATTCCTTTAGAAGGATCCGTTTTAAGAAACTTAGCGTAATAATATGCACCTACACATGAGACGAAGATGAAGCTATATAGTAAACCGTTAATCATACGTGCAAAGTATGTGATGGCATTTTGAATATGTTGTTGAAAGCGAGAGCTCCATAGTGATTCGATTGACATGTTTTTCACCTCTTTTTTCTATTATATATGTTTTATAAAGTAAAAAACGAGCAAATTGCGTTACGCAACTTGCTCGTTTTTCTTTTCTTTATTTTTTTTCTGATCACGATTCATTAATGGATAGAAGGCAAAGCCAATTCCGAATAAACCAATTCCGAGAAGAAATGTTTTTATATCGGATGCGCCGGTTTTAATAACCCATAGTGCATAGCAAAGTGCGATAACTGCAACTACACCATCCATAATTCTTGAACCCATTTCATTCTTATATGTTTCACCAGTTGCGACTAGTTTTAACTGGAAGATTGGTGAAACGAGATATGGAATGAGGTAGGCCAGTGTTGATACGGTAATAACGAATGTATAAGCTTCCGCAATTGTTCCTGATAATGTTGAGAATAAGAACACTTGCGACATAATGTTTGTTAATCGTAGTGAATGAATTGGACTTCCTTTTTTATTCGTTTTTGCGAAGAAGGAAGGGAAGAAACCTTCTTTTGCTGCTTGATAAGGTACTTCTGAGCTTAATAAAATCCAGCCTAATATTGAACCGAATAGGGAAGTAAGAGCAAGTAATGCCATAAGTTTCCCGCCGCCATGACCCATTGCAGCGTTTAATGCATCTGCTAATGGACGTTCAGAAGCTTGTAATTTATCAACGTGAAGTACACCCATTGTTAAAATTGTAATTCCTAAGTAAATTGCAACTGTGATAAGTAATCCTGCAACAGTTGCGCGTTTTACCGTTTTTGGAGAGGTAGCTCGGTTTGATAAAAGAACGGCTGATTCAATCCCGATAAATGCCCAAAGCGTTGTAAGAGCCGCTAAATTTACTTGTGAAAGGAGGCCGTGTGATACGCCTTCTTTATCGATCATTGGTGTGTACCATTGTCCAAACTTTGAAGCTTCGAACGCAAATAACGTAACGACGATGAATAGAAGGAATCCAGTCACTTTCGTTGTTGTTGCTAAGAAGTTTAGCTTCCCAGCTCCGCTTACACCGTTTGTTAAAATTAAATGTGTTCCCCAAAGTAAGACAGAACAAATAGTAAATGTAATTAGTTTTCCAACTTCTATATTGAAAGAGCCAATTGAAAATAGTAGTCGTGTATCTTTCATAATTGGGAAGAAGAGCGATAAATATCCCGCGAAAGATGTAATAATGGCAACGTTACTTGCCCAGTTTGCAACCCAATATCCCCATACCATGCTGAAACCAGCCATTTTCTTTCTTTTTGGTGTTGAGAATAAAGCATATGCATGACTTTGTGGTCCTGTCGTTAAATCAGGACGACGAATTGCTAAATTACCGAAAACAAGAGCTAGCATTAAAACACCAAACCCTGTTGTTAACCAAGCTAAAGTGACACCGAGTGGGCTTGCTGTTTGTGCTAACGTACTTGGCACCATGAAAATACCAGCGCCAACCATGTTACCGACAACGAAAGCTGTTAGTACCCAAAAGCCCCATTTTTTTTGTTGCATAGAAAATACCTCCAAAGTTAGTATAACCAAGTCAAGCGAGGAGATATGTATGTCTTCCTGATAAGGAAGAGAAGGTCCAAACAAAACAAAAAAAGCACGTAATCTGCCGCTACATGCTTTCTATCTTATAAGAAACCCACGACATACCTCTCGATAGCTCTCCACAAACGAAACGTTTGTGACAGTTCTGCACTTATTAAATGCAGACCCAGCAAGCGTGTATGGTGGACACGACTTACTTCGGCAATCATTCCTTTCTCATTTCTTCATCAATGCCACTACATCTCCTGAAATGATACTCTTAATGACTGCAACCTCTACCTCACCGAGATACGAATGAGGATTTATGTATTAAATTAACATGTTTAAGAGTAACAAATGTATTTTTATACGTCAATGGATATAGTAATAATCAGATTATAGAGAAGAATTCGTTATTAGGTCCTGGAGGGTTTTAACTAAAAAGCAGCTGACCTAAATATTAGATCAGCTGCTACATATAAGATTAAACTAAGTTTAATACAGTTACTTTTTGACGAGTCATAGACTCAAGGCTCTTACGAATACCTTGTGCGCCCATACCTGAACCTTTTACACCGATGAATGGGAAGTGGTCAGGGCCGCGCTCTGTGCGTCCGTTAATTTGAACAGAACCAGTGTCGATTTTGTTAGCAATTGCAAATGCTTTGTTAATGTCTTTTGTGAAGACACTTGCTTGCAGACCGAACTCTGATTTGTTAGCAATTTCAATCGCTTGTTCGTCAGAAGAAACACGGATGATTGGAAGGATTGGGCCAAATGGCTCTTCCCAAGCAACTTTCATTTCTTCTGTTACGTTGTCGATTAATGTTGGATAAATTAGGTTGCGCTCACGTTTGTTACCGATAACGATTGTTGCACCTTTTTCAGCAGCATCGTCAATTAAACCTTGAACGAAGTCAGCAGATTTGTCGTCGATTAATGGAACGATTGTGCTGTTTTGTTCTGGAGATCCTACTGATAGTTCAGCTACTTGCTCTTTTAATAAGCCAGCTAGTTCGTCTGCTACATTTTCATGTACAAGTACACGCTTAATAGCTGTACAACGTTGACCTGAGTAAGAGAATGCACCGCTTACGATATGCTTTGCAGCTTCTTGTAAGTCTGCATCTTCACAAACGATACCAGGATCTTTACCACCAAGTTCTAATACAAGTGGAATCATCGCAGCTTTTTTCGCTAAATGTTTACCTGTATTTGTACCACCTGTGAACGATACCATATTTACGCCAGGATGTTCTACTAAGTAGTCACCAATTACAGAACCGCGTCCTGTAGCTACGTTTACAAGACCTTTTGGAAGGCCAGCTTTATGAAGTGCTTCAACCATTTTAACACCGCTAATTGCACCTTGAGTTGCTGGTTTGAAGATAACGGCGTTACCCATAATAAGTGCTGGTGCAAGTTTTGCAGCAGATAAGTTTACTGGGTAGTTAAATGGTGCAATTGCTAATACAACACCAAGTGGTGCGCGCTGAATAATCGCAAGTTTAGATTTAGATCCACCAGGGAAGCTATCACCCATCATGCTTTCACCGTGCATGTGAAGTGCTTCGTCAACTGTGTAACGAATTAAGTCAGCTGTACGAACGACTTCTTTTTGCGCATCTTTATAGCCTTTACCGACTTCTTTCATAATGATATCGGCAATTTCATCTTGCATATTTACGAGCTCATCAGCCCATTTATATAAATATTTTGCGCGATCTTGTAGAGAAGCTTCAGCCCATGATTTTTGAGCTTCTTTTGCAGATGCAATTGCTTCATCTACTTCTCCTTGAGTAATTGCTTGTACTTGCCCAATTACTTCGTGTAAGTATGGAGATGGAATGTCGATTGTTTGACCTGAAGAGCTTTCTCTCCATTCTCCGTTTAAATAAAATTTGTACGTATTGCTAGTTGTCATGATTAGTCCTCCTAAAATAGCAACTTGTAAGAGTGAGTATAAGGTGATTGTAGGTGGTTTGATAATATTTTTCAAATGAAATGTTTGTGAAAACGATTTCTTATTATTTTTTTGTTTTGTATGCCCTTTCTTACAGAAGATTCCCTTATTTCAAACTGAATTATAAGTAGAATGCATCACTTTCATTTTTTGTGATAAAAGATTATTTTATTCTAAAGCGAAAAAAACAATTGACGGAATACTCAATAAAGTTGTAAGATTATAAATGGAAAATAAATGAAGGGGGTGTGCGTAATGATTGTAATCGTAAATGTAATGGGCTTAGCTCTGTTAAATGGCGGAAAACATTCATATCATTACGCAACCCGTGCGGATATATAGGACCTTTGCGTCTTATGAGAAGCGTACGTTGCGTATATCGTAACGTACGCTTTTATGCATTCTTTGCATATCGTCAAGCGGCGGTATGCTTTTTTTTTGTTTATCCCGCTATTTGCGGGCTAATAATCAGTGGGGAATGAACAAAACCCCCACTGATTAAAGTTTCACTTTATTTTCCTTGTTTGCGTGGTTACTATAAAAAATCAGAATTTGGAAGGTGGAAAAATGTGATGAAATTGTATGGCTTACGAAATGTAAATGTGATGGGTTTGGATAGCGGGTAAAGAAATGTGAATCAAACGGGAACGAGAAAGGGGAGGTTATATTGTTTTCAGTATTACTAAAGTTAAGCTGGTTTTTTAGAGAGCATTGGAAAAGGTATAGTATCGCAATTGGGGTACTTTTAATTGTAAACGTGATAGAGGTAATTCCACCGAAAGTGTTAGGAATTACAATTGATAATATTAAAACGGGAGCCTTAACGAATGAGGCGATTATGCAATATATTTTTATTTTACTTGGGGTAACGATTGGTGGGTATGTGCTTACTTTCATTTGGCAGCACCAACTATTTGGCGGTGCGTTCGTACTTGAGAAAACGATGCGTTCAAAATTTATGGGGCATTTACTTAAGATGACACCGACGTTTTATCAAAAAAATCGTACTGGCGATTTAATGGCGAGAGCGACAAATGATTTAAAAGCAATCTCCATGACAGCTGGTTTTGGTATATTAACGCTCGTTGATTCTAGTCTATATATGCTTACAATCGTTTGTATGATGGGCTTCTCAATTAGTTGGCAGTTAACATTTGCTGCGCTTATACCGCTTCCGATTATGGCATATGCGATGAATAGATACGGAAAGAAGTTGCATGAAAGATTTACAGTCGCGCAAGATGCGTTCGGGGATATGAACGATAAAGTACTTGAATCAATTGCGGGTGTACGCGTTATTCGTGCGTATGTACAGGAGAACGCTGATCAAGAAAGGTTTCATCATTTAGGAGATGACGTATACGAGAAAAATATGAGAGTAGCAAGAATCGATGCATTATTCCAGCCAACTGTAAAAATGCTCGTCGGTCTTAGTTATTTAATTGGTTTAGTGTACGGTGCATATCTCGTATTCCAATCAAAGGTGACACTTGGTGAGCTCGTTTCTTTTAACGTCTATTTAGGGATGATGATTTGGCCGATGTTTGCAATTGGTGAATTGATTAATGTTATGCAAAGAGGAAATGCGTCGCTCGACCGTGTAAATGAAACGTTAGCTTATGAACCGGATGTAAAGAATCCGAAAGATCCAAAGGTTGTACAAGAGCCAGATTACATTCAATTTGATAATGTTACTTTTTCATATCCTTCATCAATTGAAACAAATTTAAAAAATGTTTCATTCTCATTAAAACAAGGAGAGACACTTGGAGTTGTTGGGAAAACAGGAAGCGGGAAAACGACGCTCGTTCGTCAGCTTCTTCGTCAATATCCACTTGGGGAAGGGGATATTGCGGTTTCTGATGTGAAGCTAGATAAAATTACGAATGATAACGTACTTGGCTGGATTGGGTATGTACCTCAGGAACACATTTTGTTCTCAAAAACAGCGAAGGAAAATATTTTATTCGGAAATAGAGAAGCGACTGAAGAAGAACTTGAAAAAGCGATTGAAATAGCTGCGTTTAAAAAGGATTTAGAGTTTTTACCGGAAGGTTTAGAAACGCTCGTTGGAGAGAAAGGTGTTTCTTTATCAGGTGGGCAAAAGCAAAGGATTTCGATTGCGAGGGCTGTTATTCAAAATCCGGAAATTTTAATTTTGGACGATTCTTTATCAGCTGTTGATGCTCGTACTGAAGCGGCAATTATTGAAAACATACGAACAGAAAGAAGCGGGAAGACGACGATTATAACAACGCATCGTTTGTCAGCAGTGCAGCATGCTGATTGGATTCTCGTTATGGATAACGGTGAGGTTATTGAAGAAGGTTCGCATGAAGCGCTCGTTCGAAATGGGGGCTGGTATGCAGAGCAGTTCGAAAGACAACAAGGTGAAAGTGAAAGTACGGATAGTGGGGTGAAAATATGAGTGTTTCAAAACGATTGTTTCAATACGCGATGAAAGTAAAAGGGCCGATTTTTGCAGCGATGGCGATGCTATTTGTTTTCGTTATTGCAGAACTCGCGGGTCCTTTCGTCGCAAAAACGATGATCGATGAGCATATCGTTGGAATAGAGAGACCCTGGTATGAAACAGAAAAGAGTGAGGATGCTGTTTCATATAATGGCGCCTTTTATAAGCGAAGTGATCGCTTTGAACAAGGTGAGCAAAAAGGGAAAGAAGTCCGAGTGATTCAAGTTGGTTTTCAGTACTATTTTGTACCGAATAAAATAACGCTTGAAGGAACTCGTTCTGTTAAGGGTGATGTGCTTACAGTACAAAGTGGTAAGGCAGTGCAAGTGTATAAATCAAAAGCCTTAACGAAAGAAGAAGTATTTGCGTTTTATAAACCAGAAATAAATAGGTTATTACTACTTGGCGGTGGATATTTCGCTTTATTAGTAGTCGTATCATTATTTGCATACGGAAAGCAGTTCTTCTTACAGAAGGCGGCAAACAAAATTATTCAAATTATGAGGGAAGACGTCTTTTCTCATATTCAAACGTTGCCAATTCGTTATTTTGACCATTTACCAGCAGGGAAAATTGTTTCGCGTGTAACGAATGATACAGAAGCGATTCGTGATTTATATGTAACAGTGCTTGCGACATTCGTCTCTAGTATCATCTATATTATCGGGATTTTCGCTGCGCTATTTTTACTTGATGTAAAACTGGCGGCACTATGCTTACTCATCATCCCAATTTTAATTGTTTGGGCGATTATGTATAGAAAGTATGCGTCTGTATACAATCATAAAATGCGTTCGCGTTTATCGGATATTAACGGAACAGTGAATGAATCAATTCAAGGGATGCCAATTATTCAAGCATTTCGTCAAGAACATGAAACGAAGAAGGAATTTGAAGAGTTAAATGGTGATTATTTTAAATATCAAAATAAAATTTTAAATTTAAATGCAGCAACTTCGCATAATTTAGTGTCTGTATTAAGAAACATCGCTTTTACAGGTGTAATTTGGTATTTCGGTGGTGCTTCATTAAGTGCTTCTGGCCTCCTTTCTCTAGGGATACTGTATGCTTTCGTCGATTATTTAACGAGATTGTTCTCGCCAATTACGAACATGGTGAACCAACTTGCTAACTTAGAGCAATCGCGTGTTGCATCAGAGCGCGTCTTTGAATTGCTAGAGGAAAAGGGAGAGGCAGTAGAAGAAGAACGTATGCCTCGCTTAACCGGAAATGTGAAATTCGATAATGTTTCGTTTTCTTACAATGGAAAAGATGAAGTATTAAAAAATATTTCTTTTGAAGCGAAACAAGGGGAGACAGTGGCACTTGTCGGTCATACTGGATCAGGAAAAAGTTCCATTATGAATGTGCTCTTTCAGTTTTATGAATTTCAAAAAGGGAAGCTTACGATTGATGGTCATGATGTAACAGAGATGCCGAAACAAGCAACACGTGAACATATGGGAATTGTATTGCAAGATCCGTTTTTATTTAGCGGGACAGTGGCATCCAATGTAAGCTTAGAAAATGAAAAAATTTCAAAAGATCGCATCGTGAAGGCGTTACGTGATGTTGGTGCGGAAAGGTTTGCGAACAATATAGATGAAAAAATTACGGAGAAAGGAAGTACACTTTCAACCGGAGAACGTCAGCTTATATCGTTTGCTAGGGCACTTGCTTTTGATCCTGCTATTTTAATTTTAGATGAAGCGACTTCCAGTATTGATACAGAAACAGAAGCGATGATTCAACAAGCGCTAGAAGTTGTGAAGAAAGGACGAACGACGTTTATTATCGCTCATCGTCTTTCAACAATTAAGAGCGCTGATCAAATTATTGTGCTTGATAGAGGAACGATTTTGGAAAAAGGTTCCCATGATGAATTAATGAAAAAGCGCGGGCGTTATTACGATATGTATAAAACGCAAATGGAAGGAAACCAGAGTGCTTAATTTTTAGAAGAACTTGCGATTTTCGCAAGTTCTTTTTTGATCGGATTGTCCGCTTAGAAGTTAATATATTTCACCGGCTGAAAAACTTATAAATAAGTAGGTATTGTTTTACCTTTTTCTTTATAAATGCTATATTAAAAAATGTTACTTATTTTTTGTATGTAGCGCTATTTTTCCATTTTGTTTGATTATGAAGAAAAAGGTTAAACTAAATAAGAACATTTTCATTGAAAAATTGTTCGAAATTGCATACAATCAATATAGTTTTTAAATTCCTATCAGAATACTTGGAGGACTACTATCATGAAAAAATTATTTTCAGTGCTTGCAGTAACTACATTAGCGATTGGGATTGTAGCGGGCTGCGGTAAAGAAGAGAAAAAAGATACAGCTAATCAAGATGCATTACAGAAGATAAAACAAAGCGGTGAGCTTGTAATTGGTACAGAAGGTACATATCCACCATTTACGTTCCACGATACAAACGATAAATTAACTGGGTTTGACGTTGAATTAGCAGAAGAAGTTGCAAAACGTTTAGGTGTAAAGCCTGTATTTAAAGAAACACAATGGGATAGCTTACTTGCAGGAATAGATGCAAAACGTTTCGACATGGTTGCGAACGAAGTTGGTATTCGTGAAGATCGCCAAAAGAAATATGACTTCTCTAGTCCATACATTTCTTCTTCAGCAGCATTAGTTGTTGCGAAAGATAAAGATAAACCTGCTACATTTGCTGACGTAAAAGGATTAAAAGCAGCGCAATCTTTAACGAGTAACTACGCAGATATTGCTAAGAAAAATGGTGCGGAAATCACAGGTGTAGAAGGATTTAGCCAAGCAGCAGAATTATTAAGTTCTGGCCGCGTTGATTTTACAATCAATGATAAATTATCAGTGTTAAACTATTTAGAAACGAAAAAAGATGCAAAAATTAAAATTGTAGATACAGAAAAAGAAGCGTCACAAAGTGGATTCTTATTCCGTAAAGGTAGCGACAAACTTGTACAAGAAGTAAATAAAGCGTTAGAAGATATGAAAAAAGATGGTACGTACGATAAAATAACGAAAAAATGGTTCGGTGAAAATGTATCTAAGTAGCGCATTGATGTCAGATCGATTGTCTACTTGGATAGATATTATGCAGACTTCCTTCGCGCCTATGCTGAAGGAAGCTGTCTTTACGACAATTCCGTTAACGCTTATTACATTTATTATCGGTATTATACTTGCGACGTTAACAGCGCTCGCACGTATTTCAGGTAGTCGTATTTTACAATGGATTGCTCGTATCTATGTATCTATCATTCGCGGAACGCCACTTCTTGTACAGTTATTTATTATTTTCTATGGTCTTCCAACTCTTAATATTGAAGTTGAGCCATATACAGCAGCAGTTATTGGATTTTCATTAAATGTAGGTGCATATGCATCTGAAATTATTCGTGCTTCTATCCTTTCAATCCCGAAAGGACAGTGGGAAGCGGCTTACACAATTGGGATGACATACCCGCAAGCATTGAAACGTGTTATTTTACCACAAGCAACACGCGTATCAATTCCGCCGCTTTCGAATACATTTATTAGTTTAGTGAAGGATACGTCATTAGCGTCGTTAATTTTAGTAACAGAAATGTTCCGAAAAGCGCAGGAAATTGCGGCAATGAACTATGAGTTTTTAATTGTTTATTTTGAAGCAGGTCTAATTTATTGGGTAATTTGCTTCTTATTATCTATCGTGCAACAAATATTAGAAAAACGTTCAGAACGTTATACTCTAAAATAACCCTTTCATAAAAGGAGTTTTTGTTTTTATGATTTCAATTCAACATTTACAAAAAAGTTTCGGAGATAATACCGTATTAAAACATATAGACTTATCAGTTGAGAAGGGCGAAGTGGTTGTTATTATCGGGCCATCTGGATCTGGTAAGACGACATTCTTACGTTGTCTCAACGTGTTAGAAACGCCGAACGCTGGTAACATTCGTATCGGCAATAAAGAGCTCGATTTCTCTCAAAAAGTATCGAAGAAAGATATTGTAAATCTTCGTACGCAAACAGGTATGGTATTCCAGCACCATAATCTATTTCCTCATTTAACAGCAATTCACAATGTAATGGAAGGGCTCGTTACAGTGAAAAAGATGGGGAAAGAAGAAGCGAAGAAAAAAGCAAACTATTTCCTTGAAAAAGTTGGTCTTGCGGATAAAGTAGACTTATATCCGTTCCAATTATCAGGTGGACAACAACAGCGCGTTGGAATCGCTCGTGCGCTTGCGATGGAGCCGGAAGTTTTACTATTTGATGAGCCAACGTCAGCACTTGATCCTGAGCTAGTTCAAGAAGTTTTAAAGGTTATGAAAGAACTTGCTAAAGAAGGAATGACGATGGTCATTGTAACGCATGAAATGCGCTTTGCTCATCAAATTGCGAACCGTGTTATTTTCATGGATGGCGGTGTCGTTGTCGAACAAGGTACACCGGAAGATGTATTTACAAATCCAAAAGAAGAACGAACGAAGAAGTTTTTACAAATGTTGCAATAAATTAAGGAAGGTCTCAGGGCATATGCCCTGAGACCTTTTTGCCATATATATTTATTTTTGGAATCCGCCAAGGCTTTGCTCAGCCATTGCAACTAAACGTTTTGTAATTTCTCCACCAACAGAACCGTTAGCGCGAGCCGTAGAATCTGCTCCTAATTGTACACCAAATTCTTGAGCGATTTCGTACTTCATTTGATCGATTGCTGCTGTTGCACCTGGTACTACTAATTGATTGTAAGAACTTTGGTTTGCCATAGGAATATATCCTCCTTAGAGTTATAAAAATTTTTTTGGTTGGACTAGCTGGATTTGAACCAGATTATCGCCCCGTTTGGCGCTAATCCATCGGTAATTAAGTTTGTACTCATAGTATGGATGTTACCTAGAAAGATATACAAAAAAATAATTTGTAAATTTTGTAAAAAATATTTCATCATTTCGTAAATTATGAAATAAGAGTAATCGTTGTATTTTTAAGAAAGAAGGCTAAACTAAGAGCGAAATCATATGCGTTTTTTTCTTTGTATAACCAGCTTGGCTTACTTAACTTATGATTTGTTAAAGTGAGACAAATTCCAGTTTAGTAAAATGAAATTTAAATTGGGAGCAACTACATAGTTCTGTTTTAACCCAGGATGGGGCAGAAAAAGGAACTGACCGCGTCTATGCACGGCTAGATGCTCTCTTTAATCTAAAAAAGAGGCTTTTAAACGAAAATGTAATTAAAGTGAGAAAAATTAAAGCTTAGTAAAATGAAAATTAAATCGGGAGCAACTACATAGTTCTGTTTTAACCCAGGATGGGGCAGAAAAAGGAACTGACCGCGTCTATGCACGGCTAGATGCTCTCTTCAATCTAAAAAAAGGGCTTTTTAATTGTTTTTAAACGATAACGTATGGAGGAATCATGATGGGAATTTGCCCGCTTTGCAACGCGCTAGAATTACAAACATATTCTTGTCAAAATTGCCAAGGTATACTCCAAGATTATGGGAAAACTGTAGATTACATAGACGATTACAGTGCATATATGGATCAAGAATTATTAAGTGCAGTAGACGGTTTAACACATAATAATTCACAGGAGTATTGCAATCATGTTTTTTATTGCGGAGTATGTAATGTGGAAACAGAAGTTGTAGTGAAGCTCGTTTAAATAAAAAACTTCCACCTTATGAAGGAGGTGGAAGTTTTTGTTTTTGTATTTGTGAGTTAATCATAGGGGAAGGGATGTTTTCGGTATGTGACGAAGGACCTGATTTTATTTGTGACATTTTTTCTTTCGTGTCGCGCAAAGAGTGTTCAGTTAAATAGATGGCATATTCATAAAATAATTGGCGCGTAAGTTCACTTTGTTCTTTTAACTTTTCATCTTGGAATACAGTTCGCCCCGGTTTAGAATTTGCTTCAAATAGCCACGGGTTTTCCGTGGTGTCTAAACCAATGTCAAAACCAATTTCTCCAATGTTCCCGGTTACTTGCCCATCAAGTGCATAACTGATTTGTAAGGCTGTTTGTTTTAGTTTATTTTCAATTTGAACTTGCTTTGTTGAATCAGGAAATAGTTCCTGAAGTAATTTCGTATCACCGCCGCTATTTACATGAGTTGTTAAGCTACCTTTGCCGGCGATTTTTGCGACGATTGCACTGACTACCCAATTACCAAAATGGTTTTTATTTGTATGAATGCGAAAATCGACGGGTTGCCCTTCGAATCGGAGCAGTGAGATACCTTGTTGTACGATAAACTTTTTTAAATCATGTCCTTTTAACACATGGTTAAGAAGGGCTTCTAATGATTGATACTTTCTTAGTTTGTTTTGTTCATTTTCACGATAACGACAATAGTAGCAATTATCAGTTTGAGAATAGAGTATTTGATGAATATTTCTTCCGAAGCTACCGTGTATTGGTTTCATATAAATGTACTTATACGTACCGAGAAGTCGTTCTACTTGTTCAAAATGTTGAAATACTTCTGTATTTGGTAAGAATGGTTTAATTGAATCTTCTTTCATTAAAAGTTGATGCACTTCCCATTTATTGAAAAATCCCGGATTAAACCACGGAATCCCATAGTCGCTTTCTAAACGTTTTTTTGCTCTTACGATAGGTTTGTAATTTTCTGCTTGCCGATTTGGTAATCGGTCGTAAATGACATTTGGTAAAGGGACTTTGTTTTTTACCCATTTTCCTTCTTGAAAGAAGTACCCTTCAATTGTTTCCTCTTCCCAGTTTATATGTTGAATGCCAAAGACAAATACAAATGGCTGCAATGTGAATGGTGGTGTTAATAACTCACTGAGAGAGATGGAACGACTTCCTAAAGGAGAATTAGAATCATCGTTAAAGCCAGTTGTGAAAATCCCGATTAATGGGCCGAAAACAATGGTTTGATTGTGTAAGAAGGCATGGATTGTTGCTGAATGCGGTAGTAAAAGATCGGCTGCAATCTGTTCGCCAATAATAATTTCTCGCGTGAATGAATAATGAATTTTAATATTCTCACATGTAATATAACGTAAGCCAAAGAAAAAGGATGTAATTGGTGGTGTAATAGAAAAAACGTAAGGTAAAGTAATACTATTTGGATGCTCATCTGAAATACTTAATGTATATATGTGCTCTTTCAACGGGGATTTCCTCCTTTCGTTATGGTGTAAATCGGCTAAACTTTAATGGACCATGAAAAATTTGTTCAGCCAGTTCGTCGTTGTACCTAGTATAAACATCGTAAGATGGCATCGTATTGACGTACATAAGCCAAATGGCACCTTTTTGATCCATAATGGTAGAAAGCTCTAGTTCAAATAATGAAGAATAGGACTGATCGATTGTTTTAAACACTTCATTTACAACATCATGTAAAGCATCTTTTAATAATTGAACGCCAGTTGGAGAAAGTAAATATTTAATTTTAGAAAATGGATGTAACATAGAACGTTCTGTTGCTGAAAGTAAAAATTGTGCTGGGAATGAAGATTTTTGTATAAATTGACCGAGCACTTTCCAATTCTGTTCTTTATTTTTTTGCATAATGGTTCGAATATGAATCGGATATGATAGTTGATTTGGAGGTTGTAACATTGGATGAATCATATAACGGAATGAGTGTATGTTCGATTTGCACCATGATATAAATTTATCTGTTCGTTTGAATTGAGTAGAAGTATGATGTTGTTCATTTATTGTATCGATATGAAATGTTTTATTTTTGTAAGTGGCCCGATATAAATTTTCATTGGAGTGTATATTGATTGGTCTTATAATAATATCTCTTGTTTCTAGTAGTAATTTAAAAATTCCTTGTACTGTTCCTTTTATTATTTTTGGTACGTAAGGGGAAAGACGTTTATTAGTAAGAAAAAGATTGTGTAAATCGCTTGGGTTAATAAGTGTGTTGTTTAAAAAGGTAGTGGAAGAACGTTTGTGTAATGAATGAATAATCGCATTTGCTTGTTGGAATTCCTCATCCTCTTTGAAATGACAACGATCATATATATATGAAGGAATGGGAAAGGTTTGATCTATCCAATTTCCTGTATCTGTATCGTAAATAAGACCAGAAACAAGATCTGTCTTTGAATCAATGCTAAACGGTGTGAATTGGGCAACGACGTTATGATAAAGACGAGCTCGCTTAGCGATTTCGGTGTAATACGTTTGCTCGTGATGGAGCCCGGAAGTTAAAAGACCAAGAACCAACGAAATCACTCCTTTAGTAATAAGATGTTTGCATTATAGGCGAAGCTATATATTGCAAATACGTTTTTATACCATTATACTTTTGTCCGTATGATGATATGCTATAGTTTTGGAGAAGTGAAAGGTTGATTGTGATGAATATATGGTTAAATATGTTAATGACGACAGGGCTCGGGGCAATTATTGGAGGATACACAAATCATTTAGCGATAAAAATGTTATTTCGTCCTCATCGTCCGATTTATATTGGGAAGTTTCAGGTTCCATTTACGCCAGGGTTAATTCCGAAGCGCCGCGATGAGCTTGCTGTTCAATTAGGTAAAATGGTTGTAGACCATTTGTTAACACCAGAAGGAATCGGAAAAAAACTAACAAATAAAGATTTTCAAACCAGTTTAATTCGCTGGACACAAGTGGAAGTTGATAAAGTAATTACAAATGAACAGTCGTTACGGGATATGTTAGAAAAATGGAATTTAGAACATGTAGAAGAAGAGGCGATCGGGAAAATCGAACATGTTATTACAGAAAAAATTCATGCATTTTTAGCAGAGTACTATACATATACATGGGAACAGGCGTTACCTCATTCTGTTCATGAAAAAGTAGAGAATGCGATTCCGAATGTAGCATCTTTTATTTTAAAAAGAGGAATTAGCTTTTTGGAAAGTGAAGAAGGAAAGGAACGCCTTTCAAAAATGATTGATGACTTTTTCGCTTCCAGGGGAACGCTGCTTAACTTAGTTGGTATGTTTTTAGGGAATGTAAGTTTAGTTGATCGCGTGCAGCCGGAAGTCATTAAGTTTTTAGGACAAGATGGAACAGAGCGTCTGTTAACTGATGTACTGCAAAAAGAGTGGGAAAAGTTAAAAGGAAGAGACGTAAAAGAATTAGAAACGTTCGTAGAGAAAGAAATGATTGTGAACTCCATATTGTCAGCGGTTAAAGTAGAGGAAACAGTGAGTAGATTTTTAAATCAGTCTGTTCAGCAAGTATGTGAGCCAGTACGAGAAACAATCGTTGGAAAAGTGGTCCCTAGCGCAGTAGAGAAAGGCTTGAAGTGGGGGACAGAAAATGTGGGAAGTATATTGGGAAATCTACAGCTTGCGGAAATTGTCCAGCAAGAAGTATCTACATTTTCAACAGAGAGACTAGAAGATCTCGTATTGTCCATTACAAAAAATGAGTTAAAAATGATTACATATTTAGGGGCGTTATTAGGAGGAACAATTGGATTTATTCAAGGGTTGTTACTCTTGTTCCTTAAGTAATAAAGATGGGTGCATAGAAATAAAAGTGAAATTTCTTCCCATCTCTTGCATAGTTTGATATGGTAGGAAGAGGTGCGTATGTAAATGCACTTAAAAGGCAGTGCGAGCGAAAAGCGCTAGCCTTCTAAAGGAGGAAAAATAAAATGACAAAAAACATTCATGATGTTGCATATGAATTACAAAAAACAATCGCTGAAAACGAAGATTTCCAAACATTAAAAGCAAGCTACGCAGCAGTACAAGGAGATGCAGAGTCAAAGAACTTATTCGAAGAGTTCCGCGCGATGCAACTTGGCTTACAACAAAAAATGATGCAAGGCCAAGAAATCACTGAAGAAGACAACCAAAAAGCACAAGAAGTTGTAGCTCGCATTCAACAAGATGCAAAAATCACAAAGTTAATGGAAACTGAGCAACGTTTAAACATCGTTATCACTGACGTTAACAAAATTATCATGAAGCCACTTGAAGAATTATATAGCGCGCAACAAGCGTAATGATAGAAGACGCTCCTAGTATGGGGGCGTTTTTTTGTGTAGGAAATTTGATAGTCCTTCCACAAAAAAATCCCCTTCAAAATAGCCATGTGTTAGTGACTGTTTTGAAGGGGATATATGATGTATCTTTCAATTTCTCTTTTACATATGTAATTACTTGTTGAAATACTCAGTTCTAATATTTTTTTCTTTCAAAAACTTTTCAATTTCTTTTTGCTTCCTACCATTAACTTTCTCAAAGCGTTTTGTAAAAGAAAAATCAGTTTTGAATAAGTTACCATCTTGCGCGATTTTGTCTAATTCGTGCTCTAGTTCTACTGAAAGTGCCGTAGATGCTGAAATGAATTCATACATTTCTTTCGAAGGTTTTTTGTAATCATCAGGGATCGTATTGTTACTAATAAAATCATGGAAATTCGCATCATTTTGTTGCGCTAAATCTACTAGTTGCTTTAATTTCTCTCGGTCGGATTCCGTGACATTCTCGTCAGACATAGATGATGAAAGTGGAACGATGTTTTCGTCTAACTCTCCGCTATAATCTAAATAAGTTTTTATATTTTGTTTCATTTCGTTTTCGTTAATCGTTTCATTCTTTTTTGAGGAAGTGAATATAGTTTCTGGAATTTTTATCGTTACATCTTTAATAGATTGCACATCGTTTTCTTCCTTAGGTTGTGCACTGTTTGAACAAGCTGATAGAAATAAAATTGTAAGTAACATGAGTGAATATAAAGTATATTTCTTCATTTTAATCTCCTTTTTCATTCATTAGTATCTTTGTAAAACGGCTAAATTCCATTTTAAATACTTTACTAAAAGTGAGTATACATGTTTTATCATTTGGTAAGATATTACGGATATGAGTAAGCCGATGCAAAAAGCTATGAATACATTATAGACATTGGAATAACTGATTTGATGAAACCCGTTAAAAAATCCTAACCCTATTAATAAAATAGGTGAAATGATTAAGAATGGAGTGGCAATTATAAGTGCTAGAAGAATCGGTAATAGAAAGAGTAATAAGAAAAAGGCGATAATGATAAATATAAAGTTTAAAAAACTTAAGCTCATAACAGAAAATAGTGCGGTTATCATATTTTTGAAGCTTCGTTTATTGTCCGCGTTTTGTATTGCATAGGAAACATTAAGTTCTTTCGCGATCGTTTTAGGGTTTCCTAGTTTTCTAGCAATTTCTTCTTCAGATTTCCCATCTTGTTTACCACTGATAAAATGAGTTTCGTACTCTGAGATAATATCTTTCTTTTCTACATTAGGCATATTCCGCAGGGAAGAACTAAGTTGTTCCAAAAATTCACTTTTGTTCATAACAATCACTTTCCTTTATAAAATGATGAATTACAGCTGAAAATCCTATCTTTTGAAAAGGGGGATACGAATTATAAGGTGCGTTCCAATTATTGGGTATTCCAATATTTACAAATATATCATTTAGTAGTGTTCTTTGCAAGGTACTATAATCTTATTAATACTGTGATTAGATGGAATTTTTTCGTGCATTTTTAGAGGAGATATAAAAATATTATTTTAGGATAAACAAAGGGTTGTAAGCGTATTCCTTAGAGGTTGTCAAAAAACTGTCAAATTCATATCGTTGGAAAAATAATGCATTTGTAATATAATGATAAATGATACTTCACCACGTTAATTAACTAGGTGAAATTAAAAATCTTTATTACACACATTATGAAATAAAGGGATGATTAGTTTGAGTACAGGTGTAAAAGCAAACGACGTGAAAACAAAAACAAGAGGAGCAGATCTTGTTGTTGATTGTTTAATTAAACAAGGTGTTACACATGTTTTCGGTATTCCAGGAGCGAAGATTGATTCTGTATTTGATGTACTGCAAGAAAGAGGACCAGAGTTAATTGTTTGTCGTCATGAACAAAATGCAGCATTTATGGCAGCTGCTATTGGTAGATTAACAGGGAAACCGGGCGTATGTCTTGTAACTTCAGGACCAGGGACATCAAATTTAGCGACAGGTCTTGTTACTGCGAATGCGGAGAGTGATCCCGTTGTTGCTTTAGCTGGTGCAGTTCCGCGTACAGATCGATTAAAACGTACGCATCAATCTATGGATAATGCTGCATTATTCGAACCAATCACTAAATATAGCGTAGAAGTCGAGCATCCTGATAATGTACCAGAAGCACTTACTAATGCATTTCGAAGTGCTACTTCTACAAATCCAGGAGCAACACTTGTAAGCCTTCCGCAAGACGTTATGACTGCGGAAACGACAGTAGAATCTATCGGTGCGCTTTCTAAGCCACAGCTTGGAATCGCTCCCACAAATGAAATTACATATGTAGTAGAAAAAATAAAATCAGCGAAATTACCAGTTATTTTACTCGGCATGAGAGCGAGCACAAATGAAGTAACGAAAGCAGTTCGTGAGTTAATTGCTGATACAGAACTTCCTGTTGTTGAAACGTATCAAGCAGCTGGCGCGATTTCACGTGAGTTAGAAGATCATTTCTTCGGCCGCGTTGGATTATTCCGTAACCAACCAGGTGATATTTTACTAGAAGAAGCGGATCTTGTTATTTCTATCGGCTATGACCCAATTGAGTATGATCCGAAATTCTGGAATAAACTTGGCGATAGAACAATTATTCACCTTGATGATCACCAAGCAGATATCGATCATGATTACCAACCAGAGCGTGAATTAATTGGTGATATCGCTTTAACTGTAAATAGCATTGCGGAGAAATTACCGAAGCTTGTATTAAATACGAAATCAGAAGCAGTTTTAGAACGATTACGCTCGAAATTATCAGAGCAAGCAGAAGTTCCAAACCGTGCTTCAGAAGGTGTTACGCATCCACTTCAAGTCATTCGTACACTTCGTTCTTTAATTAGTGACGATACAACCGTTACATGTGACATCGGTTCCCATTCTATTTGGATGGCGAGATGTTTCCGTTCTTATGAACCACGTAGACTATTATTTAGTAACGGTATGCAAACGTTAGGTGTTGCACTTCCTTGGGCAATTGCCGCTACTTTAGTTGAACCGGGCAAGAAAGTTGTTTCCGTGTCAGGTGATGGTGGTTTCTTATTCTCTTCGATGGAATTAGAAACAGCGGTACGTTTAAATGCGCCTGTTGTCCATCTCGTTTGGAGAGATGGTACATATGATATGGTTGCGTTCCAACAAATGATGAAATACGGTAGAACATCAGCTACAGAGTTTGGCGATGTTGATCTTGTGAAATATGCAGAAAGTTTCGGTGCAATAGGTCTTCGTGTCAATACACCAGACGAATTAGAAGGTGTATTGAGAGAAGCGTTAGAAGCAGAAGGTCCTGTCATTATTGATATTCCAATTGACTACCGTGACAACATTAAATTAAGCGAAAAATTATTACCAAACCAATTAAACTGATGGGGGCATGAGTGAGATGACTGTTGCGCAATTAATTGATATTGATGCAAAAAGAACGAAAATGAGTAATGAAGTATATCAAACATCTACAATGCTTGCGCTATTAGATGGTATATACGATGGTGTTATTAATTTTGAAGAACTGAAAGAACGTGGTGATTTTGGCATCGGTACATTTGATCAATTAGATGGTGAAATGATTGCGTTTGATAATGAGTTTTACCATTTACGTTCAGACGGTTCAGCGGAAAAAGTAGAACCGGAAGAAACAACACCTTTTGCGACTGTAACGTTTTTTGAAAAAGAAATGAGTTATACGGTAGAGCGTCCGATGAATCGTGAAGAAGTGGAAGCATTATTACATGAGTTAATGCCAAGTAAAAACTTATTTTATGGTATTCGAATGGACGGTACGTTCCGTGAAGTTAGAACGAGAACTGTTCCAAGACAAGAAAAACCGTATACGCCGCTCGTTGAAGTGACGAAATCACAACCGATTTTTTCGTTTAAAGATACAGAAGGTACGCTAGCTGGATTTTGGACACCAGATTATGCGCAAGGTATTGGTGTAGCTGGTTTCCACTTACATTATATTGATGATGAAAGAAGCGGGGGAGGACATGTTTTCGACTATGTTGTGGAAAACTGTACGATCCAAATTTGTCAAAAAGCTCATATGCATTTAGCACTTCCTGAAACAGCTGATTTTATGGCGGCGGAATTATCAAGAGAAAACTTAGAGAATGATATTGCGACCGCGGAAGGTGCGGAGTAAAAAGGAATCGAAATTATGTATTCTCTATATAAAGAACCGAAGTCTTGTTCAGGCTTCGGTTTTTTTCATTGATTTGCAATCTTCGAGTGAAATTCCCCTATCCAATTTCACTGCACCGCCTCATTATGTTTCTTTTGTAAAATGCAAACTCAATTTTGAAGCAAAAGAAATATAAATTTCTCTCCAAACATATACATCAAAAGGATAGGGGGGATATGATGGAAAACTCCATTACTATTAGTTTATGCATGATTGTAAAAGATGAAGAACAAACTATATCAAAATGCTTAGAATCGGTTAAAAGTGTTGTGGATGAAATTATTATTGTAGATACAGGTTCCACAGATGCTACAAAAGAAATTGTGAAGAAGTACGACGCGAAAGTTTATGATTTTCAATGGATTGAAGATTTTTCAGCGGCACGAAACTTTGCGTTTTCTAAAGCTACAAAAGAATATATTCTTTGGCTAGACGCAGATGACATAATAGATACGGAAGATATAAAGAAATTGTTGCAGTTAAAACATACGTTAGATCGTAGTACGGATGCAGTATCTATGAAATATTATTTAACTTTTGATATAGAAGGAAATCCAACACATTCTTTAAGGAGATATCGATTAGTCAACAGAAGTAAAAATTTTCAATGGTATGGATTTGTTCATGAATATTTAGAGGTGTATGGAAATCTTATAAATAGTGACGTAGGGGTAAGTCATAAAAAAGAAAAAGCATATACTAATCGTAATTTGAAAATATATGAAAAACATCTTGAGAGTGGAAAAGAGTTTAGCCCCCGCGATGTGTACTATTATGCAAATGAATGTAAGGATCACAGATTATTTGATAAGGCTGTTAAGGGGTATTCTAGGTTTTTAGATGAAGAAAAGGGTTGGGTTGAAGATAACATTCAAGCATGTTTAAAAAGAGCCGAATGTTATCTAGAATTGGGGGACTTAAAAAAATCTATACAGTCTTGTTTGCAATCATTTACGTATGACACGCCTAGAGGAGAACTTTGTTGCCACTTAGGACGTGTATTTTTGCAACAAGGGGAATATTCTAAAGCGATATATTGGTACCATGCAGCAATTGACGGGCCCAGGCCAAAGGATTCTCCATTTGTCCGGGAAGAGTGTCATACATGGTTGCCGCATATTCAACTATGTATTTGTTATGATCGAATAAAAGAATATGAAAAGGCAATTTATCATAACGAACAAGCTGCACTGTTCATACCTAATAATCCGAGCATTGAATATAATAGAAAATATTTTGATAGTTTATCGGAAAAATAATATTTAATAATACTAGATAATCATTTTGGCTGCTGAGAGGAGTTTGATTCATGCTCACAAGTATAATTATATTGACTCATAATCAATTACAGTATACAAATGAATGCATCCAAAGTATTAGAACTTATACAGTGGAACAAGAGTATGAGTTAATAGTTGTGGACAACGCGTCAACAGATGGTACTGTAGAATGGTTACAAAAACAATCGGATATTATGCTAGTGGAAAATGCGGAGAATATGGGTTTTCCAAAGGGATGCAATCAGGGAATTAAAGAGGCAAAAGGTGACAATATTCTATTATTGAATAATGATGTGGTCGTAACTGAAAATTGGCTAAGCAACTTAATTCGGTGTTTATATGAAAGTAAGGATACTGGAGCGGTAGGGCCCATAACTAATAATGCCGCTTACTATACTGCTATACCAACCTTTTATAAAGATATTGAAGGAATGCAGAAGTTTGCAACTTTATATAATCAAAGTGATAAAAATAAATGGGAAGAACGTATGAAATTAATCGGATTCTGTATGCTTATAAAAAAATCAGTGTTAGATGAAGTTGGATTATTAGATGAACGATTTACACCGGGGAATTATGAAGATGATGATTTGTCACTAAGAATGTTTGAAAAAGGATATAAACTGTATTTATGTAAAGATACATTTATTCATCACTACGGAAGTGTCTCATGGAAAGAAGATAGTATGAAATTTTCTGTAGTTTTACATGAAAATAATATAAAATTGTATGAAAAATGGGGGTTTTATGGTGAAAGTTTATACATTCATTATGATTTACTAGCAATTGTAGATCGATTTGCGCCTGATAAAGTGAATATTCTTCATATAGGAGCTGGATGTGGTGCAACTTTATTAGAAATGAAAAGGCGTTACCCGGCAGTTCCCATATTTGGAGCAGAAATTAATGAAAAAGCAGCAGCTCTTGCAAATAGGGTAGCTCCTACAACTTCTGCTGAGTATGACAAGTTACATGAGGTATTTACAGATGAAAAATTCCAGTACATTTTGTTATCACATCCTATTGAGCCAGCGAAATTACCGCAGGTCATACAATCTATGTCACAACTTTTAACGCCAACAGGAACTTTCATTATGTCGAAATTCAATTTGGATAATTATTATGCATTAAAAAAATAATGCTTTTAAGATTTTCTCTTTGGAGATGAGCTGTATTTGGCAATGTTGGAGGAACAACGGTTTCTTTTATAGAAACAAAACCGAAATCCGAGCCCGGATTTCGGCTTTTCGACGTGTGATGAATTACGAAAAAAGAGCTATCCTATAAGTTGGTTTCACTTACTTATAGGATAGCTTCTTTATTTTGAAACAAACGGATGCTTTTCATAATAAAACCGCCATGGATAGTGAACGGCTTCTTCTGCATAATCAATATTAATACGAGGGCCAGCTATTATGTTATGTGTGGATGATAAATGGTCTTCTTCAGGAACTAATTCAATATGTAACGTATCACTTTGAAGTGATACGCCGCGCTCTTCTAAAGTGATTCCGAGCGCGCGGCATAGTTTTCCGGGGCCATTTGTTAAGTTTTTATACTGAGCTTTCGTAATGTCAGTTTTGTTGTAGCGCGCTAGTTTCATGTCTTCGATTCCATCTACAGGTTCAAGAGCACGAATGAGAACTCCTTGCGGGGTGCCGATTGTTGCTGTAATTACGTTAAAGCAATGATACATGCCGTAAATTAAATATACGTAAGCATGTCCTGGTGCGCCGAACATTACTTCTGTTCGATCAGTCCGTCTGCCTCCGTAACTATGAGCGGCCTTATCATCTGGACCTTTGTATGCTTCTACTTCTACAATAATTCCGCTCCGCTTTATGCCGTCTACAATATGAACGAGTTTATGTCCGAGTAACTTCTTTGCGATCACTAATGTATCGCCTTCATAAAAAGAAGGTGGTGCCTGCATTGTACTATCTCCTTTGCCAGTTGTATATGTATATAGTAAACCAAATTTTCAGTAGTAATTCTAACTCGTTCTATTTACTACATTTATTTCATAAATTATGGATAGAGTACAACAGCGAAGAGGGGGAGTGCGACATGATTTATCGCTTACTAGCTCTTAATATAGATGGGACACTACTATACAACAACGGAAAAATCGCAAAAGGGATACGAGAAACAATTGACTTTGTGAAAAGAAAAGATGTATACGTTACATTATTTACGAATCGTAATTTTCAATCTGCTCATAAAATAGCGAAGGCGTTAAAATTAGATTCTATATTAGTTACGCATGGCGGTGCTTTCGTTTCAGCATCGTTAGATAAGCCGTTCGCTCAAAGGAGATTATCTGAAGAGAAAACCTTTAATATTGTGCAAGTGTTAGAGCATTTTGATTGTAATGTTCGCATTTCTCATGAACGATATTCAATTGGGAATCGTGAGAGAAATACACCAAACTTAATTGCGCGTACTGTATTATCAAGCGCAGATCCGTTATTTTATCCAGTTCAATTTGTAGATTCGCTAGGGGATGCACTGCGTGATCATCCAGTAGCTGCGCCAAAAATTGATATTGTTTTCCATACGAAAGGTGAAAAAGAAAGAGGGATGAATACGTTAAAAAAGGCATTTCAAGATGTAGAGTACGTCGAGTGTGATGAAAGACATATAGAAATTCTCCCTCAAAATGTATCAAAACTACGTGGTTTACAATTACTTGGGGAGCATTTAAATATTAACCTTAGTGAAATGGTTGCGATTGGAGATAGCGTAGAAGACTTAGAGGTAATTGAAAATGTTGGGCTTGGGGTAGCGATGGGGAACGCTCCTGTAGAATTAAAGCAAGCGGCGGACTGGATTACACGTTCTAATACTGAGAACGGCGTAGAGTACATGATTAAAGAGCATTTTCGTAAGCAATTCCCGCTTCCTTTTTTAAAGAATCATAAACATACACCGAAACGATGAAAGAAAAACGTAGCTTTTTGGCTACGTTTTTTTGTCGACTTTATTTGAAAAGTTTAAATCAATATTCCAATAAGAAATGAAAGCGTTTCAGGCGAGGAATTGTGTCTGTAATCCATACAATTCACTTGAATACTTTAGAAAACTGTTGTAGAGTGGATGATGTTGCCAAAATAGTTACACCACATGAAATATTCTTCGAGTTAATTTTATTGAGCTCCCGTACGTAAAAACACTTCAGCATGTTAGTTTAGTTCACGTATTATCTCAAAAATGAATTGTAGTAGTTTCGCCAATTAGTTGTAGAGCTTCTTTGTTTTATTTAAATGGATTATTTGTAAATTAGTATGAATAGGTTTTAAGTACATCTGAAATGTACTTCTTGTTATAAGTTTTTGAAATTTGAAAAGGGGGAATGAATTTCTTGAGGAAATCATTAAGTCAAAAAGTAAAAAAGATATGCAGTAGTTTTATAATTATATTGTTAGTATGTATGAATTTTTTAATCCATTTACCGTATAAAGCGGAGGCAGCTACAACAGAATTAAAAGGTTTAGGCGATACATCTTATTATAACGCAATCATTTTTGGTGATCATAGTGCAACGAGTGCGGATATTGAGGGTGCGATGGCTGTTCAAAAGAACATGAACGCATCAAGTTATACAGTCGTAGCGGCTGCAACTGGAGCAAACAACTTAGCTGGAGCAACATGGAAAGATGAAGGATATCCATCATTATTACTAGGTGGTCAATTTACGAAAGCGGGAGCAGGACAAGTAATCATTCAAGATGGAACAGTGGCGATGACAAAAGATGGTGACCCAGAAGGTGCAATGAAGTCATCTTATGACCGTATCTCTTATAAAGAGCAAGCAGAGATTGATGCCAAGTTCAAAGAATTTAGAAAAGACGTTGATGGTGTAATTGGAAATGCGAGTCAATTACATACTGATAAACCAAAACCTAATATGAGTTTTGGCATCGGAGAGGATGTAAACAATCCTAATATTTATGTTTCTTCAGGCTTAACAGGAAAGAAAACATTTGATGTAAAAGATGTTTATCTTCCGAATGTAAATAACAAAGACTTTATTGTTATTTATTCAGACGCAGAAGAAGTGAATTTTGGTAGCGGTGCAATTTTGTACGATACGAAAAATACTGGGATGGCAACAGACTTAATTAATACATCACAAGCATATGATCCTAATTCACCTTTTACTGAGTTAGCTAGTAAAGTAATTTGGGCGTTTCCGAATGCTACAAAAATATCAACAAAAGGATATGGCGTAGTAGGAAGTGTATTTGCTCCAAATGCTGTTGTAGAGACAAAGGGTGGTTCTATTAATGGACAAGCCTATGTTGGGGGATTACACCAAAGAGATGGGTTTGAGGTTCACAATTTTAAATTTAACTGGCCGAAATGGAAAAATCCATCAGTTGAAAAAGGAAATTTACAAATTAAAAAAGTTGATGCAAACGATGAAAACATTGTTTTAAAAGATGCAAAATTTGATGTTATAGACAAAGACAATAATGTTGTAGCTACTGTTACAACGAATGAAAAGGGTATTGCTGAAGTCAAGGATTTACCACTTGGTGACTATTTTGTAAAAGAAATAAGTGCACCAGAAGGATATATAAAAGTTGATACACCAGTAAAAGTAACAATTAATGGTACAAACGTAATTGAAATTGTTATGAAGAATACGAAAAAAGTAGAGAATGGTCAATTTAAATTGTTGAAAAAAGATAGTGAATCTGGTCAACTGCTACCAGGTGCAAAATTTGATGTTATAGATAAAGATGGAAATGTTGTTGAAACAATTATTACAGATGGTAAAGGTGCAGCTTTATCAAAACAACTTCCAGTTGGAACATATACATTAAAAGAAGTTGAAGCGCCAAAAGGTTATGAACTATCATCTAGCTCAGTTCGTGTTGATGTAGCTGCTAATAAAACAGTGACTGTAGATGTGTTGAATAAAAAAATCGCTGAAAAAGCTACAGGCCAATTTGAAATCGTAAAAGTAGATGCGAATGATAAAACGAAGCTATTATCGGACGCAGAGTTTGAAGTGTATAAAGATGGTGAAAAAATAGATACATTACGAACAGATAAAACAGGTAAAGTAATCTCTAAGAAATTAGAACCAGGAAAATACACGTTAAAAGAAACGAAAGCACCAAAAGGATATAAATTACTAAAAGAAGAAATTTAAGTCGTTGTGGAAGCAAACAAAGTAGTACAAGTACAAGTAGAAAATGCGAAAGAACTAGGAAGCTTACAAGTAATCAAAAAGGATGCAGAGAGTGGAAAAGTTCTAGAAGGCGCAGAATTCAGACTGAAAAAACGAAAATGGTCAAGTAGTTGGAGAAGCGAAAACAACAAATAAAGATGGTGTTGTGACATTCGAAAACTTAGTGCCAGGTAAGTATACGCTAGAAGAAACGAAAGCGCCAGAAGGCTACAAAGCGGTAGAATTAAAAGTGGAAGTAAATGTTGTAGCAAATGAAGTAGTAAAACAGGAAGTAATGAACGAAAAAGTTCTGGGTCAATTTGAAATCGTAAAAGTAGATGCGAATGATAAAACGAAGCTATTATCAGATGCAGAATTTACTGTGTATAAAGATGGTAAAAAGGTAGCAGAGTTGAAAACTGATGAGAGTGGAAAAGCGATGTTACCGAAATTACCATTAGGTGAATACACAGTGAAAGAAACGAAAGCACCAGCAGGTTACAAGATTTCAAATAAAGAATGGAAAGTAACAATTCAAAATGAGAAAGAAGTAGTAAAAGTAGAGGCAGAAAATGAAAAACTCTTGGGCTCTCTACAAATTATTAAAACAGATGATAAAGATCAAGCGGAACGTTTAGCAGGCGCAGTATTTACATTGAAAGATGCTAAAGGAAATGTTGTAAAAGAAAAAATTACAACAGATAAGTCTGGAACGGTTAAAGTAGAAGGACTAGTACCGGGTGAGTATACGTTAGAAGAAACAAAAGCACCAGAAGGTTATGAGTTAACAAAACAAGTAATTCATGTAACAGTCGACGGTGAAAAAGTTGTTGATGTAAAAGTAACGAATAGTAAGAGCCTTGGTCAATTTGAAATCGTAAAAGTAGATGCAAACGATAAAACGAAGCTTTTATCAGACGCAGAATTTGAAGTGTATAAAGATGGTAAGAAAGTAGAGATGTTACAAACAGATAAAACAGGTAAAGTCATCTCTGGAAAATTAGAACCAGGAAAATACACGTTAAAAGAAACGAAAGCACCAAAAGGATATAAATTACTAAAAGAAGAAATTGAAGTCGTTGTGGAAGCAAACAAAGTAGTACAAGTACAAGTAGAAAATGCGAAAGAACTAGGAAGCTTACAAGTAATCAAAAAGGATGCAGAGAGTGGAAAAGTTCTAGAAGGCGCAGAATTCAGACTGAAAAACGAAACTGGTCAAGTAGTTGGAGAAGCGAAAACAACGAATAAAGATGGTGTTGTGACATTCGAAAACTTAGTGCCAGGTAAGTATACGTTAGAAGAAACGAAAGCGCCAGAAGGCTACAAAGCGGTAGAAGTTACAGTAAAAGTAAATGTTGTAGCAAATGAAGTAGCAAAACAAGAAGTATTGAATGAAAAAGTGAAAGAAAAAATCACAGGTCAAGTAGAAATTACAAAGATAGATGCTAATGATACAGATAAAAAATTAGAAGGTGCAGTGTTTGAAATTCTGAAAGACGGAATAAAAATAGACACATTAACATCAGATAAAAATGGTAAAGCAACTTCGAAGAAACTGGAACCAGGAGATTACGTTTTAAAAGAAGTCCAGGCTCCAGAAGGATATAATTTATCTGATAAGGGAATTGAATTTACGATTTCTAATGAGAAAGTAGAAGTTATAAAGCTTCAAATTACCAATGAAAAAGAAACAGGAAAAGGTCCAGAGAAACCAGGTGGAGAGACAGAAACACCAGGTGGAGAGACAGAAACACCAGGTGGAGAGACAGAAACACCAGGTGGAGAGACAGAAACACCAGGTGGAGAGACAGAAACACCAGGTGGAGAGACAGAAACACCAGGTGGAGAGACAGAAACACCAGGTGGAGAGACAGAAACACCAGGTGGAGAGACAGAAACACCAGGTGGAGAGACAGAAACACCAGGTGGAGAGACAGAAAAGCCAGGTGGAGAGACAGAAACACCAGGTGGAGGGACAGAAAAACCAGGTGGAGAGATAGAAACACCAGGTGGAGAGACAGAAACACCAGGTGGAGAGACAGAAACACCAGGTGAAGGAATAGAAAAGCCAGGTGAAGGAACAGAAAGCCCAGGCGAAGAAGTAGAAAAGCCTAACTTACCAGAAAAAGAACAAGGCGGTTCTAATAATCAAAAACTTCCAGCTACAGGGCATAATACGGATTACCTTCCATTTATAGGTGTAATTCTGGTGTTAATAGGAATACGTTTAAGATTTATGATTAAAAATAGCTAATAGGTTTATAAAAGGCATAAGAGAAATGTTATCTCTTATGCCTTTAAGTTTTTAATAGAAGAAATAAGGTAAAACCTTCTGTATTGACCTTCAAACGCCCTTCAAGTAAACTAAAGAGAGTTTGCAAATGAAAAGGTGATAATGTTGTTAATTTCAATTAAAACGTTACAAGATGATCGTTTTTTACGTCCGCTACAAAATATTGGCGGTTTATTTTTTGAAGAGAGCACGATAGGGTTTGAGAAAGAAGAAGCAAATCTTATCGTTGATATACAGATAGAAGGTAATGTGACAGCATCGGCTCGTTTAACAGATGTTGCAACCGGAAATGTATATGAAGAAACATTCGCAAAAGATTTATCTGCTTTCACAGAAGAAAAAGAACGTATGAAGCAAGTGAAACATGTTGTTTCTTACGTATATCTTTCTGTGCTTCAACAGCTAACTGGACTTGAACAGAGCTGGGGAATATTAACTGGGGTACGCCCAACGAAACTTCTTCACAAACTGCTTCAAAATGGTATGTCAAAAGAAGAAGCGCATAAAGAACTTCGTGAAAGTTATTTAATTCATGAAGAGAAAATTGAACTTCTTCAGCGTATTGTTGATTGCCAATTAGCGGTTGTTCCGGATTTATACCGTTTGAAAGAAGAAGTAAGTATTTACATCGGTATTCCGTTTTGTCCTACAAAATGTGCGTACTGTACGTTCCCAGCTTATGCAATTAACGGACGCCAAGGATCAGTTGATTCGTTCTTAGGCGGGTTACATTATGAAGTTCGTGAAATTGGTAAGTTTTTAAAAGAAAAAGGTGTTACAGTTACGACGATTTATTACGGCGGCGGTACACCGACGAGTATTACAGCAGAAGAGATGGATATGTTGTATGAAGAAATGTACCAAGCTTTCCCTGATGTGAAAGATGTACGTGAAGTAACAGTTGAGGCAGGTCGCCCAGATACGATCACACCAGCAAAGCTAGAAGTGTTAAATAAATGGAATATTGACCGTATTAGTATTAATCCGCAGTCATACCACCAAGAAACACTAAAAGCAATTGGACGTCATCACACTGTAGAAGAAACGATTGAGAAGTATCATTTAGCACGTGAAATGGGAATGAACAATATTAATATGGATTTAATTATTGGTCTTCCTGGTGAAGGATTAGACATCTTCAAGCACACGTTAGATGAAACAGAAAAGTTAATGCCAGAATCGTTAACAGTTCATACGTTATCATTTAAACGTGCTTCTGAAATGACGCAAAACAAACGTAAATATAAAGTAGCAGGTCGCGAAGAAATTACTGCGATGATGCATGAGGCGGAAGAGTGGACGAAGAATCATAATTACGTGCCATACTATTTATATCGTCAAAAAAATATTTTAGGTAACTTAGAAAACGTTGGGTATGCAATACCGACGCAAGAAAGTATCTACAATATTGTTATTATGGAAGAAGTACAATCGATTATCGGACTTGGTTGCGGGGCATCAAGTAAATTTGTTCACCCACAAACAGGAGCAATTACACACTTTGCGAATCCGAAAGATCCAAAATCATATAACGATGGCTTCGTGAAATATACAGAAGATAAACTGAAAATTTTAGAAGAGCTATTCGTGTAAGAAGAAGGGGGTTGTTCCGATTTGGAACAGCCTCTTTTTATAGTGTCAGTTTTTGTCGGTAAGTCGATATATTCGAAAAATAGCTGATATAAATTGAGTTGCGTTCGATATATTCAAAAAATAGCCGATATAATTTCATTTATCATCAAACGGTCCATATGTAAAACTATGTCGATAATAATCAGAAAAATTAGTCAGATTATTAGAGGACAATGTCTACTTATAGACGAAATGATAGATTTATGAAAGAGAAAAGGGGGAAATTGTTGGCATGTACATGACGATAGGGAGAATTTTTGATTTGACAGTTGGCAAGTATCCGAATAAAGAGGCGTTAGTAGAACCAGAAAAAAATATTCGTTGGACATATAAACAGTGGGATGAGCAAATAAATAAAACGGCGCAAGCTCTATTGAAAGAAGGAGTAAGAAAGGGAGATTGTGTATCTGTTTACCTATATAACTGTCGTGAATTTGTAAACGTTTACTTAGCCTGTGCGAAAATTGGCGCGATCTTCAATCCAATTAATTTCCGCTTAAAAGCAAAAGAATTATCGTATATCCTCCAAGATGCAGCCTCGAAAGTAGTTGTCTTTGAAAAAGCAGTCGAATCAACAGTTGCTATGATTGAACGAGATTTTCCAAATTCGTCTTTTTGGTACGTGGAAGACGATGCACCTTCCTATGCTAGTTCTTACCATGAAAAAGTAAATGAAGCATCAGCTGAGAAAGTAGATATTGTAGTCGATGAAATGGATTTTTGTTCTATGCTTTATACGAGCGGAACGACTGGTCATCCGAAAGGCGTACTACATCGCCATCGTGATATGGCTGAGCATAGTATGATTTGTACGTATTTCATAAAATATAACAGGGATAGCGCCGGGCTTGTGGTAGCACCTTTATATCATTGCGGCGAGTTAAATGCTGGAATCATACCGCGCATTCAAGTTGGCGGAAAGAATGTTATTTTACATCATTTTGATACGGATAGAGTATTACATACAATTCAAGAAGAGGAGATTACGACGTTTTTTGCAGCACCAACGATGTGGAATATGTTACTGCAAAAAGATCTAACTAAGTATGATTTAACTTCGATGAAAATCGGTGTATATGGCGGGGCTGCGATGGCTCCGGCGTTAGTGAAGGAATGTAAAGAGCGTCTTTATATTGATCTTGTCCAAATTTACGGAATGACAGAAATGGGACCAGTTGTTGCGTTTCTCGTAGAAGAGGATCAAATTACGAAAGCTGGTTCAGCAGGAACACCGTGCTTTAGCCATGAAATTCGAATTGTGAAACCGAACGAAGATGGACCAGCAGAGCCAGATGATACGTTGCCTCCTTATGAAGTAGGGGAAATTATTTTGCGCGGTCCAACTATGATGGCTGGTTATCATAATCGAGAAGAAGCAAATGCAAAATCGATGTATAAAGGCTGGTATCATTCTGGTGATTTAGGATACTTCGATAAAGACGGCTATTTATTCGTTGCAGACCGCGTTGATGATATGGTAATTAGCGGTGGCGTAAATATTTATCCTCGCGAAATTGAAGATTTTCTTCATAGTCACCCTGGTGTATTAGATGTTGCAGTACTTGGTGAGCCAGATGAACTATGGGGAGAGCGTGTTGTTGCGGTCGTTGTAAAGAAAGATAAAAATATTTCAGAAGCTGATTTAGAAATGTATTGCAAAGAAAGTGATGAATTAGCCGACTATAAACGTCCGCGTCATTACTTATTTGCAGATGAACTTCCTCGTAATGCGAGTGGGAAGTTGCAAAAATTTGTGCTGAGAGAGTCGTTAAAAGGTATGAAAAAATAATGAAAAAATGCCTTTCCAAATTCGGAAAGGCATTTTTATTACTTGCGTGAGAAACCTTCTTCATCAAGGTATTCCGCAGCTTCTGGATAAGAGTTGAATGTACCGTCTAAGTTTACGCCAGCGTAAACGTTCCACATGTCATCCTCTTGAATAAGAGTTAGGATATGACCGTCTTCGTTACGCCATTCTTCTTCCGCAGCAGGTTCCATTGGTGCTACAATTTCCTCTTGCTCCTGTGATAGACGTTCAATTACTTTTTCAATTAATGAACGCAGTTCTTCTTCTGAAAACTCGCGGATGTTAATCATGCCTTTATCATCTGTTCTATAACCTTTAATGAAGTTTGCATATACAAATCCGTTTCCATTTGGGTGTAAATGATATACAACGTTCTTTTTATCTAAACGACTTTCTTCAAAGTGAAAGTTTACGCGTTTTAATGATACGTTCTTTCTTTCTAATTCCGGGAAAGATTCAATAATTGATAATTTTTCTTCAAAAGTTAGCATAGTGCCTCCAAGTATATAGTAAAAGATTTAATTTGTTCATTATAGCATAGTCAAGTTTGTTTCCAAAGGTAGATTCGTCATATTGCTGTTTTTTAGTTTGACTTGGGAAGGCTATTTGTAAATGTAGACGTTTACTTCACGAGACTGTAAAGAGTTTTTTATAAATACGCTAACGAATGATTTGTTTTAGATGTACAATGGAACATGGACTTTATAAGAAGGTGGTTATTTATATGTTTCAAAAAATAGCAAAGGAATGTTTAGCAGGGTTTACTGTTGCGATTGTTGCCTTGCCGCTAGCGATTGCATTTGGTATTGCTGCAACGGGAACGTCTGAGGGAGCACTGGTCGGATTGTATGGTGCAATTTTTGCAGGTTTGTTTGCGGCGTTATTTGGCGGTACACCGGGGCAAGTAACGGGTCCTACTGGGCCGATTACAGTAATTGCAACGGGCGTTATTGCAACTCACGGATTAGAAGCAAGTTTTATTGCATTTATGATGGCGGGGTTATTTCAAATTTTATTTGGTGTATGTAAGCTCGGCTCTTACGTTCGTTACATTCCGTATCCTGTTGTTTCAGGGTTTATGAATGGGATTGCACTGATTATTATTTTAGGTGAAATGAAGCACGTACAAAATAGCTTTCTGCTTGTGTTATTAACGATCATTGTAATGATTGTTTCTGGAAAATGGATTAAGGCCATTCCATCAAGTTTAGTAGCATTAGTAGGTGTTACAGTAACGTTGCCGTTATTTTCTTCTATGCTACAAGGAATTACGGTCAACTTACCAGTTGTAGGAACTCTTTCTTTAAATAAGATGATTGAAAAAATAGGTGCAATTCCAGAGGCGATGCCATCTCTTCACGTACCGAATTTAGACGCAAATGGCATGTTAGCACTTGTATTACCAGCACTTAGTATTGCTTTACTAGGATCAATTGACTCGTTATTAACGTCTGTCGTAATGGATAATGTGACGGGGACACGTCATAAAAGTAATAAAGAGTTAATCGGACAAGGTATTGGCAATATTGCGAGTGGTTTGTTCGGTGGATTAGCAGGAGCAGGTGCAACTGTTAGATCTATCGTCAATATAAGAAGCGGGGGGAAGACGGCACTGTCGGCTTGTATGCATAGTGTCATATTATTTATTTTCATTATGGGACTCGGTTCAGTGGTACAATATATTCCGCTTGCTGTATTATCAGGTATTTTAATTTTAACTGGCATAGGGATGTTTGATTGGGAAAGCATGAAGAAAGCACATGTAGCACCAAGAGGTGATGTGATTGTTATGTTCGTGACGATGGTTGTGACAGTGAAATTCGATTTAATGGTTGCTGTTGCGTTTGGCATTATTCTTTCCTTCATTATATACATGGTGAAGTGTAAAGAACGTAAAGCTTCTATTATAAAAGAAAAAGAAGCGACGTATACGATTCAGGGACCACTTTCATTTCTATCAGTAGATCGTATTTTTGCTTCTTTACAAGATGTGAAGTCACCAGTTAGTTTGCGTATGAAAGATGTACGTTATATGGATGTATCAGGAGCTATGGCGTTATTAAACTTTGTTGAGCAATCGGATAAAGCAGGAGTGCGTGTGACACTTGAACATGTACATCCGCATGTTGAAAAGACGATAGTAATGATGGCGAATGATGAGCAAAAAGAGAAACTGCAGTTTTTGAAAGCTGAGACAATATAGGAATAGGAACCTTCACATGAACTGTATTGTAGAGTGTGAGGGCTCTTTTTATTTGGATATGTGTTGTTTATGTGAGAAACTCTTATATCTGGATGTTGTAAATCCGTTGAGCATCAATTACATCGTCTAACTTCAAATTATATTCACGCGTTGAGAAATGGCTACCTTCACAAATTAATTGTGTACGGTTAACGAAATCATAAACTTAAGATGGTTGAATAAGCCCTATTTCGTCTGATTTTTCGACTTTCTCAACTTCTTCGTATGCAAAGCGCTTTAGTATCTCGTTTTCTAAAGAAAGGGAAATTCGAGAATTTTTTACTAAATTTATCATGTTGTAAACCCTCCTCTTACTGACAAGAGCTACATTATATTACAGGTTTATCTTGAATAAGTAAAAGTAGTAAATTAAAGGGAAAACAGGATGGAAATAATCTTATTTTGTACATATTATATTTGGAACGAGAGTATTCAATATATAAGAAATTTGGTATGATAACTAAATGAAATAGAGTGAAGTTTCTCTAGATTAAGCAAGAATACTGACTTGATATTTATTTAGATCATATTTGAAAGAAAAGAGATAGAAGATGAATAAAAAGTTTGTAAAAGGCGCTGCAATTTTAACCATTACAACGTTCCTATCGAAAGTGGTGGGGAGTTTTTTTCAAATTCCATTGCAAAATATAGCGGGAGATGAAGTGCTTGGGATTTTTCGTCTCGTTTTTCCTGTATATATGATAGCCTTAACTTTATCAGTAGCGGGGGTTCCGCTAGCAATATCCCAGTTAATAGCTGATCTTCATGAAAAGAATGATCGTGACGGAATAGCTAAATTGTTTACGTCAGCATCTATTATCGGTGTTATATTTGGGGTGCTCGGATTTTTAATTATTATCATTGGATCGAGTAGCATTGCAAATATGCTTGGTGGGCAAGAGACGAGGCTAGCATTAATTGTTACTTCGTTTGCTTTATTAATTGCACCATATATGGCAGTGTACCGTGGATATTTCCAAGGGTTTGGAGATATGATACCTACTGGTGTATCGCAAGTAATTGAACAGTTGATTCGCGTATTCTTTATGCTAACAATTGCTTATATATTTGTATATTGGAATAAAGGTAGTGATATCATAACAGGCGGAGCGATGATCGGTTCTTGTTTTGGTGTTATTACGTCACTCATATATTTGCGAATGAAATATGTAAAAAGCACGTATCGCTATAAGAGCGAAACATATTCATTACAAGATTTTAAGACAAACGCAAAAAACATACTCCGCGTTTCAATTCCAATTGCAATTGGAGCGTTATCGATGCCTGTTTTAAATTTAGTTGATTCTGTAACAATTCCACATGTATTACATGAATCTTCTACAACGATTCAGGAACAATTTGGTATATATAGCCGTGGTTTTGCATTTACGCAATTAATTGTTGTATTTGCAAGTGCGATAGTATTTCCGCTAATTCCATTATTAACAGCTGCTTTAACAAAAAAAGATATAGCTTTAGCTAAACTGACGGTAAAACGTACAAATGAATTTGCGCACGTTTTAACAATGCCGATAACGATATGGCTTATGGCGCTTGCAGTACCGCTTAATGTTGCATTATTTACAGATACAAAAGGAAGTGGCATGTTAGCTATTTTAATTGGTAGCTCGTATTTCACATCACTTATGGTATTATCAATAGGAATCTTGCAAGGGATTAATCGTTCGATGCGAGCAGCATGGATTGTCATCGGTGCAAGTTTCGTGAAAATTATATTAAATATAGCGCTAGTAAACCAATTCGGTATAAATGGAGCAGCGTATAGTACTCTAATTATTTATATAATGATTTGTATCGCAAATCATATTTATATTAGAAAAGATCTTTCCTATTCAATAGCTATAGGGAAATTTTTGGCTGTGATTGGAGTATCTAGTATTTTAGGTATAGTATTATACTTTGTGTCCACATTAATCAATGTGACAGATTCCAGGATTTTAGCAATGATATATAGTGTTGTAGCGCTAAGTATAGCTTCAGTGTTATATGGCATATGTGCACTTAAACTAAACTGGATATCGAAAGAACAAATTCCATTTTTACGTAAATAAAATCGTTTATTATAGAAAATGAACAATATTATAAATAGGTATGACTTGTTAGATGTTTGAGAAAGAAATCAATTTGAAGTTATCAAGCCTTTCTCGGAAAGGAATGGATAACAATTTGTTTAATTACAAAAAGAGTTGATTGCGAAATGTTGGAGGAGATTAAGAGTGCGGTTAGTTTTATCAGGATATTATGGTTTTTATAATGTTGGGGACGAAGCAATTTTGCAATCAATTATTAAAGCGCTACATGAAGAGGATCCTACTCTTGAGCTTGTTGTACTTTCAAATGACCCCAACTATACAAGGAAAATGTACGGTGTAGAAGCAGTAAACCGCTGGGATATAAGAGCGATTTACCGAGAAATAAAGAGAAGTAATGGTTTAATTAGCGGAGGCGGAAGTCTCTTACAAGATAAGACGAGTATTAAGAGTATTCTATATTATACAGGTATTATGCGGCTTGCTCGTTTTTTGAAAAAGCCGTATTATATTTACGCCCAAGGAATCGGACCTATTACGAAGAAGCAAAATCGTTTATTAGTGAAATGGCATGTATCAAAGGCTGAATATATATCAGTACGTGATGAAGACTCTTTTTTGTACTTAAAAGAAATTGGTATTAAGAAAGACATCGAACTTGTTCCAGATCCAGTATTAGCTTGTCAGCCAGAAGAAAAGAAATCCGATTGGCTTCAAAAACATGCGCTGCAAGGAAAGGTCGTTGCGGTTAGTGTAAGGTACTGGGATGCAAAAGAAGATTATATGAAGAAGTTAGCAGATACGCTTAAAAAGCTTAAGCAAGAGGGATACCATATTTTATTTGTACCGATGCATGGACCATTTGATCAAAATGCATCAAGGGATATCATTAATTTGATGGGAGAAGAAGCGCACATGCTCCCTTATAAAATGGATATTCATGAGAAAATCTCTATTTTATCAGAATGCTCTCTTTTAATAGGAATGAGACTGCATGCTCTTATATTATCGGCAGTTGCAAACACGCCTATGGTTGGAATTTCATATGATCCAAAGATCGATTCGTTTTTACAACAAGTAAATCAGCCGATTATTGGGAATGTGGATGGAGAATGGACGCCAGAAACATTACATAGTATGGCGATTAAACAATTAGAGCAGAAAGAATATGTACAGGAAACGTTAGGACAAAGGGTGGAGGAATTGCGAGAGCAAATTTCCATAGCGTCCAAATATATTATTAATGACTTACATGCAAAAGAGTCTATAAAAAGAGGAATGGAATCTTAGGATTAGAGGCCATTCCTCTTTTTATTTAGTGCGTTGTCATTAAATAAAAGAGATAGAGGGAAATTTCCTATCTCTTTCTCCTTTTTGTATTTGAAGGTAGTGATTAAAAAAGAGAAGGGACAAGTGAAATAATAACAATGTCGTAATCTATAATGGTTTAAGTTGTTACTGCCGGAAAATAGCGGAAATAATATAAAGAAGCCTCTTGTAATGAACTGTACCCTATAAAATGGACAGTTTAATAAAAAAGCCCTGAAAAATCAAGCACTTAAAAGGTGGTTCCGATATTCGATCGGAGCCATCTTTTTTAATGTCCACTGATAACGATTATAATTATACTCCTCCATATAATCCTTTATGTTGAGCTCAAGGGATTCAAAGGTTTGACAATCTTTATAATCTAATTCATCTTTCATATGACCAAAAAAGGATTCCATTGGTGCATTGTCTAAACAATTGCCCCTACGGGACATAGATTGTCTGATCCCCATTTCTCTTACACGTTTCTGAAATTCAGGGTGTGTATAATGAATACCTTGGTCTGAATGTAGAAGCGCTTCAGGATGAATGACTTCTCCTAATCTCTCTTTCAAGTTATCTAATGTTTGATAGACGATATCCATTCGTAAAGAGGAAGAGACATGATAGGCTAAAATCTCTCGTGTTGCGCTGTCTTTTACACATGATAAATAAGCCTTCTTTCCTTTTCCATAAAATAAATAGGTAATATCCGTTAACATACTTTTTTCAGGCTCTTCTTGATTGAATTGGCGTTTTAAAAGGTTCGGACATGTTTTATGTTCTTGTGTCGCTTTTGCGATGTGTTTATAAGGATTCGCTCGGCGAATCTTTGTCACAAGGTTATATTTACGCATAATACGGTAAATACGCTTGAGATTCATACAAATTCCTTTTGTCTTTTCCAACACCATTTTGATAGAACGACCACCACATGTTTTCCCTTTTCGATTAAAAATTTCTTGGATCCATTCATAATCTGTTTCATCATTGCGTTCTTTTTCCAGCTGTTTATCTGTCTGATGAAGCCACGCATAGTATCCACTCCGACTTACCCCAGTCAGTGTGCAAAGGTAACGCACCATACGTGGGAATTGGAATCGACGTATGGTTTGTTCAATCAGTGTGTATGTTTCTCGTGGTGTTAACGCTTCTTCTGTAACGCCTGCCTTTCGAGTTCGTCTAACTTTTTTAGGAATGTCAATTCCGCTTCTAAAAACGCAATACGTGCTTCCGCTTTCTTTAATTTTTCATCAGAAGAGAGGGGTTTTTCCGAAGGGCGTCCCGTGCTTCCTTTCCCGCGGCGTTCTGTATAAAAGTCCTTCCTCACCAAATTGTTCAAAGGTTCTTCGCCAACGTTTCAAGCATTGTTTTGGTTTCTTCTCACCGATCACAGCTAAGTCAAACCCATTCTCTAAAAAGATTTGGCTAGGACCTTTTCCTTGTTGATTTTCTTTTACCGCTCTTACTTTGAAATCTGAACAATAGCTAATCGAACGGTCCGACGCTTTTAATACATTTTTATTTTTTTCTAGCTGTTTCATTTGAATTTCGTTAAAAATAATTTTACCCATTCTCCGTACCTCATTTCTATCGTTGGTTCCATTATAACGAGGTTTTTTGATAAAAATACACAAAAACCCCGAATCATGGGGCTTTTTTTAAGTGTCCATGATTCGGGGTACAGTTCATAAATTTACAAGAGGCTTCTTTTATTGTTTAAACTTAAACATATCACCACTCAAATTTGAATCACTATACACAAACAATACCATGTTAATGTTGTTGTCTTTAATGTATTGATATACATCCTTTTCGTGATAGTGACGAAGGTCGAGGATGGATGTGTGTTTGAAGCTTTGTGCTAAGTGAGGCACGATTGCGTTTGCGAATGAGTCTTTTAGGACTAAAGCTCGTACATCATTTGGTGCATTGTTATTTTCGATGACGATTTCTGGATAGTCATTTGCATAATAGCCTGCGTACGATGTTGTATCATTTTGTTTTTCTACGCCGTATAGTTCATCTAATGTGCGATATACTGTGCCATTTACATCTTTTGCGGCTACGCTAGTAAAGTTGAAACCGTCTTTCGGTGTGTAGTAGCATAGTTTTTCTCCAGTCGCATCGATCAGTTGGTAAAGCTGGTTGTTAAAGCTTCCGACTAGATGTGTATTTGGAGCACACGTACGAGTGTAATCTTCTGTTTTTATTTCTTTTCCTTTATATATAGAAGATTGTTGCGCGATTGTGTTCATTATATATTGATAGCCTAAGAAGGCACCATCCATATTCCAGTGATGGTCTGTTTTAAAGTACATACTTTGTATTTCTTCATTTGTATAGTTTTTCTTAAAATGTTCCATGAGTTTAATTGGCTTTACGTCCGCTGGAAGTTTATTTAGAAAATAATTTAAATTTACCTGCGCATATGTGTGAATATGAGAAGGTAATTTAAATGATAATGCATTCGTTTTGGACGGTGGTAAGGCAAAGTAAAACTCAATGTTTTGTTCTTTTAAAAACTGAGATAAGTCGTTTACAGCTGGCATAGCTTGGTCAATCTCATTATATTTTGTAGTCCAAGCAGGGTTTTTCAGAAGCCATTTATCATCAGTTAGAATAATATCGTTAATGAGAGACTTGCCCATTTTAATTTGGGTAAGTGTATAGTTTTTTATGAGATCATCTCTTCCGATTAATTGATCGTTTGTATATGTCTCAAAGTCTTTAAAGAAACTACCATTTAAGGCAACTTCTTTTGTAAGAGCTGGTTTTTGAGCGAGCGGACGATTTTCAACGGGCGAAACTGCTCGGTCAGTTTTGAGAAGCGATAATATGCCAAATGAAAAGATAATGGTGAGAAAACCGATAAATAGGACGATGTTCCCCAATTTTTTCATAATAACTTTTCCTTCCTACATAAAGTGAAACTTTAATCAGTGGGGGTTTTGTTCATCCCCCACTGATTATCAGCCTTAACCAATCGGGCTTTTCCGGGCAGCCCGACCCCAACCTAACTTCTTTGCTTTCGCTGAATTTTGAGGTGGGGGTCTTACTGCCCGGAAAATAGCGGGATAAGTTAAAACCTGAAGTAAATAAATGGATTATACGTCGAATTAATTAAATACATAATCGAAATCATAAATAATGTTAGTAATAATATAGGACGTACAACTTGCATCGTGAATGTATACGTTTTTGGTGCAAGTTCTAATATGTTTTTAACACGTTTCAAAATTGGTGTCGCTGCGATAAAGGCGATGATAAATATGACAATGTATTCATGTATATATAGCATTGTGTTGTCATCGATGAAAGATTGCCTCCCTATGCCAAACATCGCTTTTAAATATTGGAACGAGTATGCGAAGTTATCAGCTCGGAAGAAGACCCAACCAATCATAACGATGATTAGTACATATGCATGTTGCAGCGGCTTCCATAGCTTATTTAATATTTTCTCGAATCCAGCTTTTTCAATCGAGATAATAAAGCCGTAATATAATCCCCAGGCGATAAAGGTCCAGCTTGCCCCGTGCCATAAACCGGTTAATCCCCATACGATGAAGAGGTTACGGTAATTTGCTAGTTTGGATACACGGTTTCCGCCGAGCGGAATGTATATATAGTCGCGGAACCAAGAGCCTAGTGTAATATGCCATCTTCTCCAAAATTCTGAAATGGATTTCGAGATGTACGGATAATTGAAGTTTTTCGGGAAATCAAATCCGAACATTTTTCCAAGTCCAATTGCCATATCAGAGTATCCTGAGAAATCGAAATAGATTTGAAGTGTATAGGCGATAATACCAATCCAAGCCGTTCCAGCGCTCACTTCAGATGGTGGTAAGGCAAAGATTTTATCTGCGACAAATCCAACTTGATTGGCGATTAACATTTTTTTCGCTAATCCTAAAACGAAAATTTGGATACCTTCTGTAAATCGTTCAAAAGAATGGATGCGCGTTTTAATTTGATCAGCAACGATATTGTAACGAACGATTGGTCCGGCAATAAGCTGCGGGAAAATTGATATATATAGTGCTAAGTTAAGTGGATTCTTTTGAACATCCCCGTCTTTACGATATATGTCGATGACATAGGACATCGCTTGGAATGTATAAAATGAAATCCCAATTGGTAGTGGAATAGGTTCCACCTGGATAGATAAATGTAAAGCGTTGTTTAAAATGTCTGTGAAAAATGAAATATATTTAAAATAAGAAAGTAATAAAATATTTCCGACCACAGCCATAATTAAAAATGTGACTTTCATATTTTTTCGTTTATCATAATGATGCACGAGTAGGCCGAAGCAGTAGTTTAATATAATAGAAAAGAGCATTAAGAGGACGAATCGAGGTTCTCCCCATGCATAGAAAATTAAACTAAATGCAAGTAATACGAAATTACGTAGCTCGGCACGCACTATAAAATAGAAAAATAATACGAGAGGTAAAAAGATAAATAAGAAAACAGAACTACTAAATACCAAAGGACTCTCCTCACTTTTTTCAAAAATACATTTCGTGCAAAAAACCGACATTTCTATTATATATTCTTTTAAATAAAAGTGCCTTTAATATTTTATCATGTTAATAATTCGATTAAAATGATTATTATATATAATAGAAGAAAAGGGGAGCGGAATCCTTTTGACACTCACTATTTGGATAAGATAAGATGAATAAGGTGTGATTTGTTTGGAAGGGAAGAGATGGTGTGTTATTTAACTCATTTGAGTTTATTTTTTTATTTTTACCGATAGCATTTCTTTTATATTTTCTATTAAATAAATTTGGACATGCTACATTAGCGAAGGCTTGGCTTGTTGCGGCCTCTTTATTTTTCTATAGTTATTGGAATGTGAAATATTTACCGCTTATGTTAGTGTCACTCATTGTGAACTACTTTATCGGAATGAGGCTCGTAAAACATAAGAGTAAACTTCTTTTAACGGTAGGGTTAATATTTAATATAGGAATGCTTAGTTATTTCAAGTATTATGATTTCTTCTTACAAAATGTGAATTCATTATTTGGAACTCAGTTTACATTATTATCTTTAACGTTACCACTTGCGATTAGTTTCTATACGTTTCAAAAGATTGCATTTTTAGTAGATACGTATCGTGGTGAAACGAAGGCATGTCATTTTCTTGATTACGCATTGTTTGTAACGTTTTTTCCGCAGCTTATTGCAGGGCCGATTGTGCATCATGCGCAAATTATGCCGCAGTTTGCTGACGATAGTAAAAAGCGCTGGCAATCGAAGTATATCGTTCTTGGTATATTTGTATTTGCAGTTGGTATTTTCAAAAAGGTAGGTATTGCAGATGTATTATCTCCCCTTGTACATGAAGGGTTTGATGTGCAGCAATCATTAACATTTGTCGAAGCATGGCTTTCATCGTTAGCGTTTACGTTCCAATTGTATTTTGATTTTAGTGGATATAGTGATATGGCAATTGGAATCGCTTTAATGTTTAATATTAAATTACCTCAAAACTTTAATTCACCGTATAAAGCAGTGAATATACAAGATTTTTGGCATCGTTGGCATATGACGCTTAGCCAGTTTTTAACGAAGTACGTATACATTTCTCTAGGAGGAAATCGAAAAGGAATTACGCGTACATATGTAAATATTATGATTGTATTTTTAATAAGTGGACTTTGGCACGGAGCTGGTTGGACATTTGTTTTTTGGGGATTCTTGCACGGTTTGGCTTCTGTTATTCATCGCCTATGGAGTAAAGCAGGAGGGCGCATGCCAGCCTTTGCTGGTTGGTTCGTTACGTTTTTCTTCATTAATATAACGTGGGTATTCTTTAGGGCAACATCTATGCATGATGCGGTGAAAGTGTTAAAAGGAATGTTCGGACTAAATGGAATCGAATTAGCAAATAGCGTATTCCCAGCATTTATAATAGAGAAGCTGCAATTTTTAAAAGAGTACGGTGTTTCATTTAGTGAAGGGTACCATGTCTCTTTATTAGATCCAAAAATGGTAGCGTATATTTTCGGAGCGTTATGTATTAGTTTCTTCTTAAAAAATTCAATTCAGTTAAAAGATTCATTCCGTCCGAATGTATGGACTGCTTTATTTACTGCAGTATTGCTCGTATATAGCGTGTTACACTTAACGAGTATTAGTGAGTTTTTATACTTTAATTTCTAGGTGGAGAATATGAAAAACAAACATTGGCTTATTTTCGTTTTTGTATGTGTTTTTGTTCCTCTGGCAGGTGTCGGGATATTTAATAGCTATATAGATTCACTTTGGTTATTCCCGCATAAAAATAAGTGGAATGATGTTCAGTACGGGTTTAACGAGAGACAACAGAAAACAAATTATATAACGTACCGTCCGTTTACATATGATGGAGTTATACTTGGAAGTAGTAGAACGACTTTTATTAACGAGAATGACTTCACCGGGTTAAACGCATTTAATTATGCGGTAAGCAGTACAGATCCGCGTGAGTATGATGCATATATTGAATATGCAAAAGAACAAAAAGGTAGTGGACTCGAGTCTATTGTACTTGGTTTAGATTTCCTTGGAACGAACAAAAATAGGGAAATTGGTTTTGATAAACCAGAAGCGTATATTAATCAGGCGCAAAGTTTATTGTATCCGATTAAATCGTATGTAAGTATGGACGGGATTACTTATTCAAAGAATACAATTGCAAATTCCACCCATCATAGTACGAATCTTGACCGTTACAATCGAGAGAATATAAAATCGATGCGCGATTATACGAAAGAAGAACGTGATGCGCAAATAGCGGCGCAAGTAGATAAGTTTAGTAAAGAGATTTATGGCGGGAATTATGAGTATCAAAATATGAAAGAAATATTAGGAACAGTAAAGGCTCATAATCCGAACACGAAGTTTTATATTTTTACAACGCCTGTTTCAGAGCCTCTGTTCCGTACGATGATTCAATCAGGGCGATGGGAAGATTATAAAAAATGGCTTCATGACGCTGTAGATGTATTTGGAGAAGTGCACCATTTCATGTATCTTAATTCCGTTACAACGAATTTAGATAACTATATGGATGGGCATCATTTCAGACCGGAAGTTGGAAAGTTGATTGCGCATAAAGTTGTAAATGAGGAAGATAGCAACGTCCCGAAAGACTTCGGTATTGTTATTACGAAGGATAATATTGATGAGGTGTTGGAGGAGATTCGGGCGTCTTTTCAATAGGGAAATTTTGAAAAGCTAGATCATAATGTGATCTAGTCTTTTTTTGTAGATTGCTGCTTTATCAAACTTTGTCGGTAAATCGATATCTTCTGTAGAATCATTAATATAATTTCATGTATTACTTTCAAAAGAAGAAGCAGCATCCATTTGGATGCTGCTTTTTTTATTCCGCCTCTAAATCAACAATTAAGTAAGCGAGTATAACAACGAAGAAAATACTAACGGACGGCGCTGTTAATACGTGGCCGGACATAAAGCCGATTCCAAGTGATAGTACAACGGTGCTAGCTAGTAGCATATATTTCACAGTTAATATTTTCTTAAAGTTTGTTATGATGCTGAGTAATAATTTAATACCGAAGTAAAGGAGTGGTATGAAGTAAATAAGGAAACCGACGATTCCGAATGCGAAGAATAGATCGTGGAAGTCCATTTCGATTAATTTAATTTTAACCGTATAGTTACCAGCATAGCCCATTCCGAATAATTTTTGTGATAGTGGTGCGTCTTTATAGTATTGTTTGTATACTTTTAAAAACTTATCGCGATCACTGTAAATTAAACTTTTGACCTCAGAGTCTGTTAGTTCACCTTTTGCATGTTTTTTCTCTGCGTCAGGATCTTCTTTAATTATTTTTCCTTCTTTTCTATCCTTTTCTTCTTGTACTGATTTTTTGTATTCGTATATTTGCATGTGGATGCCCATATTTTTTGCGATAGGAGTATGCGGTGTAAGGGCAATTAAACCTCCTAGTATAATAGCGGCAACAACTGTATTTACGAGATATGTGAATCCTTTTCCTTCTTTTTTGCGATGAACCATATATTCAATGAATAAGAATAAAAGTGCCACGCCAAGCGTTAGAAAAATTGCACCATATCCTACTTTTGTTCCGACCATAATACTTGCATACATCGCAAGTATTGTTGGAATCCAGTAATAGATTTTCGAGAAAGAAGTTGTTTTATGAATCGAATAGAGCACTACGATTGGGAACATAATTGCAAAAATAGAACTTAAATCATTTCCAGCAAAGAACCAACCTCTTGAACCGATCTTTGAGTGAGGGTAGCTTGGGAAATCTGTACTAGTTTGCATTGCAACAATCAGTGTGATGCTTAAAATTAAAGTTGCATATAAGAAATATGTAATGATTTTATGAAATGCATATTCTTTATTTTTTAACTCTTTAAAGACGATAATATATCCAAACAGTAGTACAATTGGATATATGCTCTTTAAAATGAATTTCACTTCTTCGCCAAATGAAACTGGGGATTTAATCATCATATTATTTACAAGACCAATTGCTAGTACGATACCGAGTAGGCATAAATAGAGAATGTACTTTTTCGCTCCATGTTGATTTCTATGAAGAAGTAGATAACCTAATGCAAGAAGCATAAAGGCGAAACGGACTACGATTCCAACTGTTGCGCTCATGTGTAATACATAGATTGAAAAAGACGTTAATAAATCTAAAATTGGTTGAAACACAATGAATAGCAATAGGAAATGCGGGAAGTAGTTATCCGTTTGTTTCAACTTATTAACCATATATTCCTCCATTTCTTCATTCCTTTAGTTCAATACCCAAGAGATGGGGATAAAAGCCTTATTAATATAGTAAGGTGAATGAATTTCAATATTTGTTTTTTTGCATCAAACTTAAGAATACACCATTTCATTGTAATGGTAAATAGATGAAAAGCATTGATAAACCGACTTTAATTTCTATATTTTTTAACGAAATTGTATGTTTTATACGGAGATATATACAAATTATGAGGTTATTAGACAGAAAATTAAGAAAAAAGAAGGATTTTTAACATGCTTTCTATAATTATATAAGTATAATCTTTATATGGAAAAGAGGGGTATATATAATGGAAGTAACAAGTAAAACAGAATCTGTTGTTGTGAAATATGAAGGGCGCGTAGCGACGGTTATGGTTAATCGTCCAGAGGTTTTAAATGCATTAGATGAACCAACGTTAAAAGAGTTATTACAAAAGTTGAAAGAAGTGGCGGAAAGTTCTGTTCACGTTGTTGTGTTGTGCGGAAGTGGCCGTGGTTTTTCTGCGGGTGGAGATATTAAATCAATGCTTTCAAGTAATGATGAAAGTAAGTTTGAAGGCATCATGAATACAATTTCTGAAATCGTTGTGACGTTATATACGATGCCAAAGCTTGTTATTAGTGCAATTCATGGGCCGACTGCTGGACTTGGATTAAGTATTGCATTAACAGCTGATTATGTCATGGCAGATATATCATCAGTTATTGCGATGAACTTTATTGGAATCGCTTTAATTCCAGATGGTGGTGGCCATTTCTTCCTTCAAAAGCGCGTCGGTGAAAATATGACGAAGAAAATCATTTGGGAAGGGAAGAAATTATCAGCGACAGAAGCACTAGATATCGGTTTAATTGATGAAGTAATCGGTGAGGATTTCCAAACGGCTGTGAAGCAAAAAATTAATGAATGGTTACAAAAACCAATCAAGGCAATGATTCAAACGAAACAAATTTTATGTGAAGTAAATCGTTCTAATTTAGAACAAACGCTTCAGCTCGAAAAGCGTGGTCAATATGCGATGAGACAAACAGCGGACCATAAAGAAGGTATTGCTGCTTTTCTAGAAAAACGTTTACCAGCATTTAAAGGGGAATAAAGTGAAACTTTAATCCGTGGGGATTTGTTTATCCCCCGCGGATTATTAGTCTTATTGCCCGTTAATTCGAGATAAAGGGAAGAAAGTGCTAACACATTTTAGTATAATTGTGTTAGCACTTTTTTTAGGAGTAATAAATGAAGAAAATTATCGGTGTTATCGTTATTATTTTACTAACATATTATGCTTTGCATAGTACACCATCTCTTGCGGTACGGACTGCATTATTCTTTGAGGGACATCCAACTGTTGCTTTCTCTGGTGAAGTGAAGAAAGAACGGGATGTGAAAAAAGAGGCGATTCCTGATGAGTACCAAACCTTATACGGCGATAAGAAAGAAGAACCAGAGCATTACTTCTTTCCGGTAGTAAAGGCGCACGGATCAGGAATTGATATGTTAAGTGCTTGTGTGAAAAAAGAGTGGTTTTTCTATAAAGCAGAGCTTGGGTGTTATTAAAAGTGGGAGGAAAAGTGATGTCAACTTATAACAGGTTAGTAAGAGATCGTGTCCCGGAGAAAATTTTGATGTCTGGAAAAACATATACAGCACAAAAATTAACAGGGCAAGCTTACATACAAGCGTTAGCGAAAATTGGTACAGAAGAAATTCGTGAATTTGCTTCGATGAAAGAGCGTGAACATGCGCTAGATTCACTTGCAGATGCACTTGAAATTATTATTTCATTAGCGCGTGCAGAAGGTGCAACAATGGAAGATGTAGAGCTTATTCGTAAGCAGAAAGAAGAAGAGCGCGGCGGATTTACAAGAGGGATTTATTTGATGGACGTTTCGGAAGAGTAGTTTTATCCCGCTATTTGCGGGCAGTAAGACCCCAAACTCAAAATTCGGCGAATGCGAGGGAGTCGGGCTGCCCGTAAAAGCACAGTGTTAATGGAGATAATGCGGTGCTTTTTTGTCATTGAGATTAGGATAAAGTGAATTTTATTATAATTTAGAAAATTAAACTATATGAGTAGAGGTTTTATCGTAATTTCGCTATACTAAATAGTAGAGAAAATGAGGAGGAAACGACAATGGCACATCATACGAAAGAAACGATGGAACTTATTAAGGAGCTTGTCTCTATTCCAAGTCCATCTGGAAACACGGCGAAAATTATTAGTTTTATTGAAAATTATGTAAGTGAGTGGAATGTAGAGACGAAGCGTAATAATAAAGGCGCTCTTATTTTAACGGTTAAAGGAAAGAATGATGAGCAGCATCGTTTATTAACTGCACACGTTGATACGTTAGGTGCGATGGTGAAAGAAATTAAGCCTGACGGTCGTCTTCGTCTATCTATGATTGGTGGATTTCGCTGGAACTCTGTAGAAGGAGAATATTGCGAAATTGAAACGTCAAGCGGTAAGAAATATACAGGTACAATTTTAATGCATCAAACTTCTGTCCATGTGTACAAAGATGCAGGGGAAGCGAAGCGCGATGAGAAAAATATTGAAGTGCGTATTGATGAGCGTGTCTTTTCAGCAGATGAAGTACGTGAGTTAGGAATTGAAGTAGGAGACTTCGTTTCATTTGATCCACGCGTTCAAATTACAGAGAGTGGATACATAAAATCACGTCATTTAGACGATAAAGTAAGTGTTGCAATTCTATTAAAATTAATTAAAAGATTGCAAGATGAAAAGGTAACATTGCCATATACAACACATTTCTTAATTTCTAATAATGAAGAAATTGGGTACGGTGGAAACTCAAATATTCCAGAGGAAACGGTAGAATATTTAGCAGTTGATATGGGAGCGTTAGGTGATGGACAAGCATCTGATGAATATACAGTATCCATTTGTGCGAAAGACTCTAGCGGTCCATACCATTACGCTTTACGTAAACATTTAGTTGAACTGGCGAAAGCGAATGCTATTGAATATAAAGTGGATATTTATCCATACTACGGATCAGACGCATCAGCTGCGATTCACGCTGGATTTGATGTGAAACATGCATTAATTGGAGCTGGTATTGATTCTTCTCACGCATTTGAGCGTACGCATGAAAGCTCGATTGCACATACAGAAGCGCTTGTTTATGCATATGTGTTATCAGAAATGATAGTAGAATAGTGAGAGGGTGGTTGATTCTATGAATCAGCCACTTTTTTGTGTATAAAAACTACTTAAATTGTATTTTATTTTACAATATTAAGAAAGTAGGTTTACTACAGAATTCTAGTATTATAAAATGATAGAGGCGCACTAATTTTTTTTGTTCGGATTTATTATGATTTGCATATTAAGATTACGCGTTATTATAAATGGTTTTTGAGAGGAGTATTATTTTTTATGAAGTATCGTGCAGTCGCGGCTGGTATTTTAGCCGCAAGTTTATTATCATCTCCAGTAAGTAGTTTCGCAGCAGCGAAGAAGTTTTCGGATGTTCCTACATGGGCGCAGGAATCGGTTGACTATTTAGTAGGGAAAAAAGTGCTTGATGGAAAACCAGATGGAACGTTTTCTCCATCTGAAGCAGTAGATAAAGGATCAGCTGCAAAAATATTAGCAGCAGTTCTTGGCTTACCAATTGATCCAAAAGCGAAACCATCTTTTAAAGATTCGCAAGATCATTGGGCAGCACCATATATTGCTGCGGTAGAAAAAGCGGGTGTAATTAATGGAGATGGTACTGGGAAATTCAATCCATCAAGCCAAATTAACCGTGCATCAATGGCATCTATGCTTGTACAAGCATATTCATTAGATAAGAAAATTATTGGAGAACTTCCAACGCAGTTTAAAGATTTGGAACCTCATTGGGGTAAGAAACAAGCTAATATTTTAGTAGCTTTAGAGATTTCAATGGGTACAGGAAATGGCTGGAATCCTGACGGTACTGTAACTCGTGCTGAAGCAGCTCAGTTCATCGCAATGGCAGATAAAAATAAAACAAATACATCGAAAAGAATGTATATGAATAGAAACTTTATTACATATCATCAAGCATCGTTATCATCTGGTATTACTGACGTTCAACATAAGCCACAAATGATTGAAGTGAAAGAGCAAAGAGCGGACGGTTGGTTGAAGGTTGTAACAAGTAAAGGTGAGAAGTGGACACCATTACAAGAAAAAACAGAGTCTATTAATCAAGAATTCACTACATATCAAGAAGCTTCACATACGTCTACAGTGGCAGGCACACATAAAGCACAACAAGTAACTGTTATTGAAGAAAAAGATAGCTGGATTCGTATCCGTATGGGGGCTGGTTTCCAATGGGTGGATAAAAATCAATTAAACCCAGTGAAGCAAGGTAACTTCCTAGAAGGTAAAGCGATTATTATTGATCCAGGTCATGGTGGAATTGATTCGGGGAACCCTGGTTATTATGAGAAAGAAAGTAAAACCGTATTAGATGTATCATTACGATTACAGAAAATATTTGAGAAAAAGACACCGTTTACTGTGTTATTCACTCGTACAGATGATACACGTCCAGGAACAAGTGGTCCTGATTCTTTAAAAAAACGTGTAGAATTTGCACAGCAAAATAATGGAGATATTTTTGTAAGTATCCATGCTAATGGTTCTGACTTGAAAAATGGACAAGGCACAGAAACATTATATTATGATTCAGCACGAGCAAGAGCAACGAATCCAAATGTAGAAGAGAGTCGTTTATTAGCAGAAAAAATTCAAAAACGTCTTGTGAATGCACTTGGAACAAAAGATCGTGGTGCGAAACATCAGGACTTATACGTAACTAGAGAAAATACAATGCCAGCTGTATTAGCAGAATTAGCATTTGTAGATAATAAAAGCGATGCTGATAAAATTGCTACACCAGAACAGAGACAAAGTGCAGCAGAAGCTATTTATCAAGGGATTTTAGATTACTACGAAGCAATGGGTAACAACGTATCTTCTTTCCGTTAATAAATAAAAGAGATTGCCATAGGCAGTCTCTTTTTATTTATAAAACAAATTATAAAGGTTTCTCTTTATTTCGGGCATGTGATATCATTTAATTTTACGTGAAAAAGTATTCGAGTAATTGTAATCATAACAATTTTAAACGATAAAGGATGATAATAGATTGAGTAATCATAGTAAAACACCTGCATGTATATATACGTATGCATTTCGCGAAGAGGAGCGTGCTTTATGTTACTTGGAAATGCGCTCGTTCTTTGGAATGGAGTCTCACGTTAATATTTTAAAAAGTGAAGTCAAGATTGCTCCGAGTAGAAGTCCGTTTATTAAAGAGCGCGTCGAGGTTATGTATGAAGGGGACGACTTAGAAAGCATTTTAGAACAAGTGGAACAAATTGATTTAGCGGGAGCGACATTCAAAGTTATCTTCGTTAAAATCAATGATCTTGGTAAAGAAAATAAAATTGAATATGGAGAAAGACGCCTTATTGAACGAGACCTCGGTATGCATATTGAAGGAGAAGCGGATGTTCGTAATCCAGAGCGTGTATTCGGGATTGTTCCTCTTGGAGGACGCTGGTACTTCGGACACTATGTAGAAAGTGATCCAGTTTGGTATCATCACATAAAAAAACCGCATAGCTATTCGACATCACTGAGCACACGTGTTGCTAGAGCTGTCGCAAATATCGCTGTACCAAACCCAGAGGGAGTACGAGCTATTGACCCGTGCTGCGGTATTGGAACAGTAGTAGTAGAAGCACTTTCTATGGGGATTAACATCGTTGGTAGAGATATAAATCCACTTGTGGTGCTTGGAACGAGAAAAAACATTGCACATTTCGGGTTTGAAGGAACAGTAACAAAAGGTCCAATCGAGGAAATTACTGAGAACTACGACGTTGCAATTATCGATATGCCCTACGACTTATTTACGCACGCAACGCCAGAAGATCAACTCTCAATTCTTTCAAGTGCACGCCGTATTGCAAAAAAAGTAGTCGTTGTCACGATGGAAACAATGGACGACATGATTCATGAAGCGGGATTTGAAATTACAGACCGCTGTATCACAAGAAAAGGATCATTTTCTAGACAAATTCTTGTTTGTGAATAGGAAAGGTCACCCGTTTATTAAATTAATAAATTACAGGATAGTTAGTCCATTATGAGGCTGATTATCCTTTTTTATTTAACAACAAATACAAAAACTCCATTTTGAATAAAGATTGATCAAAATGGAGTTACCCTTTTTAGCTAAGTATGAGATTTTTATAAAAAAGTTTGATTATTTTACTGAGCCTTAATGAATAACATTTCAAGAATACCAATAAAAAGCATAATCAGTCATAACTGAAGAATCACCCAACTGATGTAACATAGCTGAAATATTCCCTCCATGATAGGTTCCATGATTCACAACGTGTAAGACCATTTCAGATATACTTGTTTCTCTTAATCCTGCCCATGGATTATCCAACATTATTCTCTTTTCCATATCTTCCTGTCTGTTCAAAAAGGTTTTAAACCGGGATGTTAAAGTGTGAAATTCCGTTTCTAAGTCTTCAATGGGCAGTTTCTCAATCTTTTCTTGAATTTGAAATGAAGATTGCATTGCTTCATTCATACTCTGACCCTCAAGGGTATGAAGCCATCCATATTCCACCAAATAGAGATGAGATAAAACCTTTGAAACAGAAGAAAAGACACTTTTCATTTCCTTTTGATATTTCTCAGGAGAAAGTGTCTTAAGATGATCAATAATCCGTTGATTTGCCCATACATGATAGTTATATAGATTTTCTACATGATTTGCCATACAATCGCCTCCTTATCATCACGTTTTTTAATGTTCTTTATCAGAATGAATTATTCCTTTAAATATCATTACTTATTTGATGAGATCTTCAACTAAATGGCCCAATTGTTGAACAAAGGTCAAAGCAATCTTCAACTAACCTGCCCCGTTAGTTGAAGTACATTTCTTCACAATGTTTATCGTTAGATTAACATAAATATCCAACAAGAAAACATCAAACCTCTAAGAAATCTATAGAGGTTTGATGTTTTTAATCAATCTTTTTTACAAAGCTACACTTGTGACAAAAAAGCTTATTTTTTCATTTTGTGGTGATTCTGAATTCTTAAGTTGATGGGCATGCCTGTGTAGGTGACCTTTTTTTGGTTGTATCAATGTGTGATTAGTTGGTAGTTTAGATGGGAGATTTGACGGGATTTGTTGAATAGACGATATATCTCGAGAGTTGTTTTGTTAGTAAATTACTCTTCTTTCGTTGTCTCTTGTTGTGCGATTAATAAATTGCGTAATACGTGTGCGCGGTAACTTTCTAGTTTTCGTCCCTCATGATAGCGAACACCTAATTTTTTTAGCTCAGCTACGTACCAGCCTTTCGTTCCGTAATACATGAGACCACTTCCTTTTTTCTTTTGAACAGTATATGTGCCGGGGCGAGAGAATTTTCTTTTTTTATTCATGAAATTCACGGAATTAAACATTGAATATTCAGTTTATTTTTATTATGATTAACTTATTATCGGATGACAGTGATTAGCCCCGCTGTAAGCCCAGATTTATGTTTGAAAATGAAGAGAGTAAACTTCTTTCCACTTGAGCTTCTTTAGCAGAAGTACGAGCTATAAGGATAAGGGTAGTAAAATTCAATGCAAATGTGTACATTGTTTTTCTGGCTCTTAACATAGTAATGGAGGATGAAATATGCGTAAAGGGACTTTTTTTATGGCAGGACATTCGAGACTTCCGAAAGGTATGGCTGTTCGCAGTATGTATGAAACATTAACAATTACAATTGAGGCAGATCATAAATATCATGTCATTATTGAAGCGTCATGTACGCTTGCGACAGAGCATGGTAGAGACTTCGTCGCTCAAATGTTGAGAGGACATAGTTTGCAAGATGGTATTGAGGAAATCGTTCAAGATATTACGGACCATTATCAAGGAAAAGCGCAAAATGCTATCGTCAGTGCGGTAAAAGATTTACATCGCCAATACGTAAGTTATTTAAATGATGAACAGCCTAGAGGAGAGTACGAGGAAACAACACCATAAAAACTGTCTAGTTTATAACCATAAACAAGAGCCAGTTGTATTTCCGTTAACGGGATACGACTGGCTTTTTATATTGAGGAGGCAAGGAATATGAAAAAATTAAGTGAAGTTCAAGCTGTGAAACAAGAGAAGAAAAAAAGAGGATGTGCGGAAAGTAAGGGGATTTGTGAAATGTGTAAAGTATGTAGAGAAAAAAACGAATTGACAGTTAGAAAATTTTGAATTATTATTTAATTAACAAGATCCATACGAGAAATTAGCCTTCTCTATATTCGATCTTGCTTTCCTGTTTTACAAATATTTTCATACAAACTGTCTATTATTATTGTACTTTAAGAGATTAAAGAACACTCGTAATTATGAGCCAGTTGTACGTTTCTACGATTTTATGTCGTGGATGCGTATGACTGGCTTTTTCGATGTTAGGGCAGTAAGACCGAATCTCAGCATAAGAAGATAAGGATAACTGTCTGTAAAAAACGTCAATAAGTTCTTCATATTTAAATTAGGGAGGAATTGAAATGTCGATTATTACAGAACAAAGTACGAAGATGAAATTTGCAAAGAAATATGAGGGGTATGAAATTGCTCCTCATCCAGAGCATAAACGTTTATATCATATTACGCTAAAACAGCAATTGCTTAAGCAGTTTTTTGAAGAGGTAAAAGAGCATTCAGAGCAGTTACTGCAATACATTCCCTATTCTCGATTTAATCTTGCGGATGGAATGAGAAAGATTTTTGGGCAATCATTTATGGATAACATTCGCGGCATTGTTCATGACCGTGAAACGGGCGGATTTACAATTGGGGTGCAAGGTGAAACGGCAGATCCAGCAGACTACGTGAAATTTGCAACAGCATTAACACATTTAATCGGGGAGCCAAACTTTGATGCAATGACAGGAACGTACTATGCTAGATTTAATGTGAAAGATACGGATAGTAGTGATTCTTACCTTCGTCAAGCGTACCGATTGTTTACACTGCATACAGACGGTACATTCGTTGATGAGCCGACAGATTGGCTTCTTATGATGAAGATTGAAGAGCAAAATGCAGTAGGCGGAGAATCTCGTTTACTACATTTAGACGATTGGGAAGACCTTCATAAATTTAGAAATCATTCGCTCGCATCTGTTAAGGTTACGTATAAAGCACCACCAAGTAAAAATGCGCAAGAAATCGTCTATCGTGAAACGTTTTTTGATGTGAATAACGCACCATGTATTTGTTTTATTGATCAGTTTGCCTATCCAGATAATATTGAACAAGCAAACTATTTGAAAGACTTATCATATTCTGTTGAAAACTCACCAGCAACACATGCATTGAAATTACCAATTGGTGACTTAGTTCTTTTAAACAACTTATTTTGGATGCACGGAAGAGCTGCGTTTGAGAAAAATAAAGATTTATATAGAGAACTAATGCGTCAACGTGGTTGTTTTTCTAAATAAGTTTGTACGGCGGGTCTTAAAAAAGACCTGCCTTTCATCATATTAAGGGGGAAGTAGGATGTATGACTTTATAATTATTGGCGGAGGAATTGTTGGCCTTTCAACTGGAATGGCGTTAACGAAAAAATTCCCTCGTGCGAAAATCGCGATCATTGAAAAAGAAAAGGAACTTGCACATCATCAAACTGGACATAATAGCGGAGTAATTCACTCTGGAATTTACTATAAACCAGGGAGTTATAAAGCAAAGTTTGCCAAAGAAGGAAATGCAGCTATGGTTCAATTTTGTGAAGAAAATGACATCGCTTATGACATGTGCGGAAAAGTAATTGTCGCTACAGAAAAGGACGAACTTCCTCTTTTACATAACTTATATGAAAGAGGCTTACAAAACGATTTACATATTGAAAAGATAGGTAAGGAAGAATTAGCTGAAATTGAACCTCATGTAAAGGGACTTGGGGCAATCCGTGTTCCATCTTGCGGGATTGCCGATTATAGAGGAGTAAGTTATGCATTTGCTCGCTTAATTCAAGAAAGCGGCGGAGAAATACATTTAGGAACAACAGCGGAGCGTATTACTGAGAAGAAAGACGCTGTAACAATTGAGACAAATCAAGGTGTATTTAAAACGAAATTTCTCATTAACTGCGCTGGCTTACATAGTGACCGTATTGCGAAAAAGACAGGGATATTAACGGATATGAAAATTGTTCCGTTTCGTGGTGAATATTATGAACTTGTCCCAGAAAAACGCCATCTCGTAAAACATTTAATCTATCCAGTTCCAAATCCAGAATTTCCGTTTTTAGGTGTTCATTTCACAAGAATGATAAACGGAGACGTACATGCAGGACCAAACGCCGTATTAAGCTTCAAACGCGAAGGCTATACGAAAACAGACTTCAACATAAAAGACTTCATGGAAACAATGACATACGCAGGCTTTTGGAAAATGGCGATGCCAAATATGAAAGAAGGCATAAAAGAAATGGTGCGCTCATTTAGTAAACAATCATTCCTAAAAAGCTTGCAGCGCCTAATACCAGAACTTACAGAAAAAGATATCGTCCCAACCCATGCAGGTGTAAGGGCACAAGCCATTTCATCAAACGGAAATATGGTTGATGACTTCTGCATTATCCCCGGCATCAATTCCCTGCATATTTGCAACGCACCATCCCCGGCCGCAACGGCTAGTATAAAGATTGGTGAGGAGATTGCTAAGCAAGTGCCAGATGTGGTGGCGGTTAGGGTTTGATGGGTAATGGGTCCCCCGAGTGATTTGAGTCATAAATCCGCCTCACTTTGAACGATAATATTACCGTAAATCATGAATTTGAAGAACCCCTTCTCATAAAGTAAAACTTTAATCAGTGATGGTTTTTCTTCAGCGTTAGGGCTACGAAATTGAAAAATATTTAAAGGAAATACGATATCACTTCTATTTCTAGTTTATTAAAGTAGGCTTTATAGTAAGGATTTCTAAAAATATAAAGGAGGGATATGCTTTGTTTCCAGGTACTTTATATGAAACACATGTTAAAACAAAAAATTTAGAAGTGGCAAAAGAGTTTTATACTAAACTTGGATTATTTCATGCTCGCACTATTGAAGAACGCCGTGTAGCTTTCTTTTGGTTTGATAAAGAAAATAAGAAGGAACAAATGCTGGGCATTTGGGAAGTATCGGAAGAAGCATTCCATACAAGTCACTTTGCATTCAAGGTTAACTATGAAGAAATCATTCATGCAAGAGAATGGCTTCTTAATAAAGGAATAAACCCAAGGGCTGCTTTCGGTCTTGAACCTTTCGAGCCTATGGTTCAAACTTGGACACCTAGTGCAAATCTTTATTTTTACGATCCTGACGGCAATTCTTTAGAATTTCTATGTTTACTTCCTGAAAAGAAAAAAGTAAAACAAGATGTCATGTATTTGAGTGAGTGGGAAAGCTTGGGGAGTGAAGAATAAATTTGATTTTTAACTCAAATCCCGTAAATCTATGGCTTAAATCACCCCCTGAGTTTTCGGGGGATCTTTTTGTTTTGGGGCTAATAATCACCTACTGTATAAAAAAATAGACAGTAGTATGTATTTTTCAAAAAATGTATACAGATTTATCCTGCTATTTGTGGGCAGTAAGACCCCCACCTCAAAATTCAACGAAAGCAAAGGATTTAGGTGTGGGCTAATAATCAGTGGGGGATGAAGCCCCCCCACTGATTAAAGTTTCACTTTATACTCTATGCGTTGGCATGATACTTGCAATGAAAATAGTATTAACATATAGGGGAGAGATAGAAATGAAGGTTAGTAAAATATACACAACAATTGATGCTCACGTAGCTGGGGAACCACTTCGAATCATTACGGGCGGGGTAGCAGAAATAAAAGGAGAAACGCAGCTGGAAAGACGCGCATACTGCATGGAACATTTGGATCATCTTCGTGAGGTTCTTATGTATGAACCGAGAGGACATCACGGAATGTACGGTTGTATCATTACTCCGCCCGCAAGTCCTCATGCTGATTTTGGCGTATTATTTATGCACAATGAAGGCTGGAGTACGATGTGTGGTCACGGAATTATCGCTGTTATTACAGTTGGAATTGAAACAGGTATGTTTGAAGTGACAGGTGAAAAACAAAAATTTATTATTGATAGCCCTGCTGGGGAAGTCATTGCGTACGCAAAATTTAACGGGAGCGAAGTAGAGTCAGTATCATTTGAAAACGTTCCTTCGTTCGTATACAAAAAAGACGTTCCTATCAAAATAGATGACTATGAATTTCAAGTAGATATCGCGTTTGGCGGAGCATTCTACGCTGTAGTGGATAGTAAAGAGTTTGGTTTGAAAGTCGATTTTAAAGATTTTGCTGCAATTCAAACGTGGGGCGGTAAAATTAAACACTACATTGAAAGTCAAATGGAAGTAAAACATCCACTTGAAGAAGATTTAAAAGGAATATACGGAGTTATTTTCTCAGATGAACCGAAAGGAAAAGACGCTACTTTACGAAATGTAACGATCTTTGCTGATGGGCAAGTAGACCGTTCCCCTTGCGGTACAGGAACATCCGCAAGAATCGCAACTCTTTTTGAAAAAGATGCCTTACAAAAAAGAGAGATGTTCATCCACGAATGCATTACTGACGGCCAATTTGAGGGAGAAGTATTGTCGGTAACAGCGGTAGATACATATGAAGCTGTCGTTCCGAAAGTAACGGGGAATGCATTTATTACAGGATTTCATCAGTTCGTTGTAGATCCGAGGGATGATTTGAATCGGGGATTTTTGTTAGGATAAGAGGAGGAGGTGGAAAGATATGCTAGTCATAAGCGCGAACGAACAACGAAACTTAGTAAATATGAAGGAAGTCATTGAATACGCGGCGCTTGCTTTAAAAGAATTTTCAGCAGAAAGAACGATCACACCAATTCGTGGCTCATTACCATTTGCGAACGAGCAAAATACCGCATTAATTATGCCTTCAGTAGCGGAAGGACTCGAAGCGCTCGGTTTAAAAGTAGTAACGGTAGCTCCGCATAATAAAAAGATAGGAAAGAAAACGATAAACGGGATCGTTATGCTATCAGACTTTCAAACGGGAGAACCGCTTGCGCTTTTAGAAGGATCGTACTTAACGATGATTCGAACAGGAGCCTTATCAGGAGTAGCGACAAAACATTTAGCTCGTCATAACGCAAAAACTTTATGCATCATCGGTACCGGTGAACAAGCGGAAGGAATTGCAGAAGCTGTACTCGCCGTTAGGGATATTGAAAAAGTAATTTTGTACAACCGAACGGAAGAAAAAGCCTATGCATTCGCGCAATATATACAAGAGAAATTCAATAAACCGGCTTACGTCTACAGGGATCCAAATGAAGCAATAAGCGAAGCGGACATCATCGTCACAACAACGAATGCATCCACACCAGTCTTCTCAGAAAAACTACAAAAAGGCGTCCACATAAACGCCGTCGGTTCATTTAGACCGAGCATGCAAGAACTACCATCCCACGCCATCGCGAACGCAAACAAAGTAGTAGTCGAATCAAAAGAGGCAGCACTAGAAGAAACGGGTGACCTTCAAGTTCCTATAAAAGAAGGATTATTTGAAGCGAGCGACATCCACGCCGAACTTGGTCAGATTATAAGCGGAGAAAAAGCTGGTAGAGAGAACGATGAAGAGATTACTATTTTTAAATCGGTTGGTTTGGCGGTAGTGGATATTATCGTTGCGAAGTATTTGTATGAGAAAGCGGTGGAGTGTGGAATGGGTACTACGATTCAGTTGTGAGGCTGCCTTTGGGTGGTCTTTTTGTTTATAATGCGCGTATGCATCTCAATTGTAATGTGTAGTGTTTGCAAAGAAATTATGTGATGTATTATATATTCTGTTAAAATTAAACAAAAATGCATATAAGAAATTGCAGGTGAGAAACCTTGGATTTAGTTCGAAAATTAACTCGTATTTATGGCTTAGGGCTTTGCTGTGGGTTGTGGAGTAAAGCTGAAGTAATTCAATGGTGTGATAAATTGATTGAAGCAAGTGACAGTCCGCCATATGAAATAATTGAGATATCCTTAATGTCTAAAGCAAAGATAGATGATATTGAAGGGAAGTTATTTGAGTTTAGTAGCACAGTTGATGAAGAATACACTGTTAAGTTAACTCTTTCCGTCATTCATGAAAAACTAAAAAAACATGAACTGACGATTGAAGAATCAATTAAATGCACCACTAGACTTTTAGTCAACAGGGGGGTGCATTGGGAGGCGGAATACTTTGAATTGTATAGTCTAGACGATAGCTATGACTTAGCTAAAGATGGTGTTCATTTTGATTTAAGTCAAGTTATTCATACATATATTGAAATGTTAAGTATTTATAGTAAGTATTTTAGTGGGTTTGAAAAACTGTATTTTAAAGTAATGGGAAATGAATGGAGATTTTAATGTATATCAGTATTTGATTAGCTTTGTTTGTCCCTTATTTTCCAATTGGAGAATAAGGGACAAAGTTTTATGAAGGAGTAAATTTAGATATCAAGTATGCAGATTTTTTTACCATTCCCGCCATTCTTCTGTTATATCTTCTTCGGATTCTAAGCCAGCTATTCGTGCTGCTGTATCGATAAATTCATAGAGATCTTCTCTTTCCATTGTTTCGATAAAATAGTCATGTTCGTCATTTAATTCATTTATATTAACAACTACTTCTTTAACGACTTGCATTATTTTGACTTCGGTTGGATTCTCTCCCAATAGCTCTAAATTGTTAATGTAAGTGTCGAGAACTTTATTTGTTGCACTTATATTTTCTTCAGTGAAAAACTCGCCATCTTCATCATTCTCAATCCATGGGGTTGTGGGTTTGTTTTTTTTCAATTCATCAAATGTCATAAGAGCCTCCTAAAAGTGTTTTTTATCTTTAATCCCATTCTACATTTTCAATTATATATAACAACCATTTCAGAAAAACTTTCTGTAGGCTGCTAGTCATTCAACTCATTTTACGAGGCTACCTATTCGTGGTCTTTTTATTTTACCCTCCGCATAAAGATAGTTTATCGCAAGAATTCATTAATAGATGTCAAACTGTCTATCTTTGCGAAAAAGTTTGACAATACATACGGGTAGTGGTAATTTAAAACCTATAAGAAAACTCGGTATTAATTCCGAGTTTTCTTATAGGTGTAAATAGTCGAGAGGGGTCGAAATATGAAGAAGAAGTTGTTTGCATTACCATTTGTCCTACTATTACTTATTGCATTAGCGGCTTGCTCAGGGGAGAAAGATTCTTCGAAGCAAGCAGGAACTAGTAAATCAGGGACTCCGAAAGATGGAGGAACGTTAACAGTTGGTGTTAGTGATAATCCAGATACGATGAACCCGCTTTATGCGAATGATCGAGTGTCATTAACGATACAGCAAGCTTTATATGCACCGCTGTATCATATGGAAGACGGTAAGAAAAAGTTTGTTCTTGCTGAGAGCTTTACGCCTTCAGAGGATCAATTAACATGGACTTTAAAATTAAAGGATAATTTGAAATGGCATGATGGTAAGAAAATTACATCAGATGATATTGTATTTACATTCAAATCTATTCTAGATGAGAAGCAAAATAGTTCAAGCCGTGAAAACTTTATTTTTAAAGGAAAGCCGCTTGAGGTGAAAAAAGTGGATGAGCTAACGACTCAATTTGTATTACCACAAGTAAGTGCATCTTTCGAAGGGGTTATGAACGATTTCTTCCCAATTCCGAAACATGTATTTGAAGGTGAAGCAGATTTAGTGAAGAGTAAGAAAAACCTACAACCTGTAGGATCAGGTCCATTTAAGTTAAAAGAGTTTAAATCAGATGAATATGTTGCGTTAGAGCGATTCGATGATTATTTTGCTGGTAAAGCGAAATTAGATTCTGTCGTGTACCGCGTTGTAAAAGACCGTAATACAGCAAACGTTTCATTGCAAAATGGTCAAATTAATATGAAGATGATCGAACCGCAAGACTTTAAGAAATTAGATAGCACTGGGAACTTCTCAATGGTCACATTCCCTGAAGGTAGATTATTCTACTTAGCTTATAACTTTAATACAGATCTTATGAAGAAAAAAGAAGTGCGCCAAGCAATTGCGCATGCATTAGATAAGAAAGAAATGATTAACTCAGCGTTCGTTTCTAGTCAATTTGCAGAACCGGCAAATTCAATCTTAACGCCAGACGCTATGTATTATGCGAAAGATATTAAAGAGTATAAGTATGATCAAAAAGAAGCGAAAGATTTATTCGCAAAAGCTGGTGTGAAAGATAAAGAAAAAATCCGCGTTATGTATGTAACGAATAATAAAATCATGGAAAGTCTAGCACTTTATACACAGCAAAAATTACAAGAAGTTGGCTTACAAGTTGAACTGAATGCATTAGATGCTAGTGCAGCAAGTGAAAAAGGCTTAGATAAAGAGAATAAAGAATATGACATTACATTCGGTGGTTACATAATGGGACCAGAGCCTGATTCATATAAGAGCTTATTCTTAAGTAATGCAGAATACAATTATGCACGTTATAAAAATGCTGACTTCGATAAGTTATGGGAAGAAGCTGCGGTTGAAACAGATAAAACAAAACGCGCAGAGCTATACCATAAAATCCAAGATACAGCGAGAGAAGACTTACCTTATCTTCCAATCGCATATCCGAAAGCAGTTATTGCAGTAGATAAAAAGTTTGATGGGTTAAAAGAAGCAAAAGCAATTCCAGTTACAATGTTTGAAGATCTATCGAAAATTTATGAAGTGAAATAAGAAACTGTAAAGAAGCTGGTGGAAATCAGCTTCTTTATCCCGCTTTAACGGGCTAATAATCAGTGAGGATGGACAAAACCCCCACTGATTAAAGTTTCACTTTATCCCGCATTAACGGGCAGTAAGACTCCCACCTCGAAAGTCAACTGAGGCAAAGAAGTGAGGTGGGAGATCAACTGCCTGTAAATGCCCGATTGGTTCAACTAATAATCAGTGGGGATGAACCTCCCCACTGATTAAAGTTTCACTTTATCTTGAGGGGGGAAGTTTGTGTATAAAGTAATTGCAAAGAGGCTTTTAAATGCGATTCCGCTTTTATTTGTTATTTCTATTATTTCTTTTCTATTAATAAAACTAGCGCCGGGCGATCCCGTTCGAAACTTTGTAACGCCGAATATGAGTCCGATTGACGTTGAACGTATTCGCAAAAGTTTAGGACTAGATCAGCCGATTTACGTGCAATATTTTTTATGGTTAAAAAATATTTTAACAGGGAATTTTGGGTACTCACTTCAAAACCATCGTCCTGTTTTAGAACTTATTACAGAAAGATTACCCGCAACAATTGGGTTAATGGGATCATCTTTACTCGTCTCATTTGTAATCGCAATCCCGCTTGGATTATTTACAGGTGTGAAAAAGAACTCGTTCTTTGACCGCATTGTGAACTTCATCTCCTATGTGGGAATCTCAATGCCAGTTTTTTGGTTCGCGTTACTATTAATCTACTTATTCTCTTTAAAGTTGAACATGCTTCCGAGTATGGGTATGCGCACAGTCGGTCAAGATTCCTTCTGGGATATTGTCCAGCATGGTATTTTACCTTGCATGGTGCTAGCGTTCCAAAACATCTCTGTCTATATGAGATATATTCGCTCAAGTACAATTCAGCAATTAGAGGAAGATTACGTACAAATTCAATATGCGTACGGTGCTTCACAGAAAACAGTTTTATTTAATCACGTACTTCGAAACGTATTAATACCGATCATTACAATCTTCGGATTATCTATTCCAAGTTTAGTAGGCGGAGCGTTCATTACGGAAACAGTATTCTCATGGCCGGGACTTGGTTCACTCGGGGTAAATGCTATTTTTAGATTTGATTATCCAATTATTATGGCAATCACATTATTATCATCGTTCATGTTAATTCTCGGTAATTTAATTGCTGATATTTTATATGGCGTAGTAGATCCGCGCATTCGAATGAGGGGGTGATGGAATGAACAATAGGAGATTTCAAACGATAAAAAATAGTTTTACGAAAAATAAGTTTGTAGTAATGGGAGTTATTATACTGGGTGTTTTAACAATCGCGTCTCTTTTCGCATTCGTATCACCGTACGATCCTAGTAAAATGTCGATTCCAGATCGTTTACAAGAACCGAGTTTAAGTCATCCGTTCGGCACAGATGATTACGGAAGGGATTACTTAACGAGAGCGTTATATGGCGGACGAGTTTCCCTTGCTGTTGGTTTTCTAGCGATGGTCGTTTCCATTACAATCGGGACCGCAGTAGGAACAATTAGCGGATATTTTGGCGGAAAGTTAGACAACTTCTTAATGCGAATTGTTGAAGTTTTAATGTCAATTCCATCATTCTTTTTAATGCTGTTATTAAATGCTTATTTAAAACCAGGAATTACAACGCTTGTTCTTATTATCGGACTATTAACGTGGATGGATACCGCGCGTATCGTAAGGGCAGAAACGTTATCTGTGAAAGAGCGTGAGTATGTTTTATATGCAAAAGTATCCGGACAAAAATCATTGATGATTATTGTAAGACACATCATTCCGAACATTTTATCGACCATTATAATCGCAGCGACATTAACAATTGCGACATCTATTTTAATGGAATCATCACTTAGCTTCTTAGGATTAGGTATTAGAGAACCAGATTCTTCTTGGGGCAGCATGCTAAATAATGCGCAAGGATATATAGGTGAAGCTTGGTATTTAACACTCTTCCCAGGGTTCCTTATTTTATTAACAGTACTAAGTTTTAACGTAATCGGTGAAGCGCTCAAGAAAGCTTTCGCACCAAAAGGAGCTGGGAATGAGAACTAAAGTGTTAAGTGAAAGGAGTGAGAAGCGTGTCTGAAAAACTATTAGAAGTGAAAAATTTAAAGACTTCTTTTTTCATAGAAAGTGGTGAAGTAGAAGCTGTTCGCGGCGTTTCATTTCATTTAAATAAAGGAGAAGTCGTTGGGATTGTTGGCGAATCGGGAAGCGGAAAGAGCGTTATGGCGAAATCCGTTATGGCTCTCGTTGCGCCTCCGGGGAAAGTGAAAGAAGGAGAGATTCTTTTTCAAAATGAAAACGTGCTTTCTAAATCGGAGAAAGAATTACGCTCTATTAGAGGGAATCAAATTTCACTCATATCCCAAGATCCAATGTCTGCACTAAATCCAGTTGTGAAAATTGGAAAGCAAATGACGGAAGTAATTATTCGGCATCAAAAAGTGAAAAAGAAAGAAGCACAAAATATCGCGGTCAACTTACTAAAACAAGTCGGTCTTTCTTCACCAGAAGAAAGGGTAAAACAATATCCGCATGAACTAAGCGGCGGAATGAAACAACGGGTTATGATCGCGATGGCAATGTCTTGTAATCCAGACCTTCTCATTGCGGACGAACCGACGACAGCGCTTGATGTAACGATACAAGCGCAAATACTAGATTTAATGAAAAACTTAAAGAATGAAACGAATATGTCATTACTTCTTATTACACATGATCTTGGAATTGTTGCGCAAAACTGTACACGCGTCATCGTTATGTACGGCGGGCTTATTATGGAAGAAGGACCTGTACTTGATATTTTTCAATCGCCGAATCATCCATACACGAAAGGGTTATTAAACTCTCTGCCAAAAATATCGAACGGAGTAAAAGAAAGACTAGCACCAATTCAAGGTGTAACGCCCAACTTACTACATCCGCCGAAAGGTTGCCCATTCGCAGAGCGTTGCCCACATAAAATGGACATTTGTGAAAAAGAACGTCCGCCATATTTTGAAATCGGAAACGGAAGACGCTCCATGTGCTGGTTAAACGATGAAATAGTAGGTGATTCACATGCATGAAGAAAACTTAATTGAAGTTCGGAACTTAAAAAAGTATTTTCCTATCAAAAAAGGACTATTCGGCAGAAAAACAGAGCAATTAAAAGCAGTCGATGACCTAAGCTTCACAATTAAAAAGGGTGAAACATTCGGACTAGTAGGGGAATCCGGCTGCGGGAAATCAACGACAGGAAGAAGCATCATTCGTTTACACGATGTCACTTCAGGTAACATCTTATTCGACGGAAAAGATATCGCAGATCTAAAAGAAAGTGAACTAAAAGAATATAGAAAACGAATGCAAATCATTTTCCAAGACCCATACGCATCATTAAACCCGACAATGAACGTATTCCAAATTATTAGCGAACCGATGAACATTCATGGCTCTTACACAGCGGAAGAAAGAAAAGAAATCATTCTAGACCTGCTCAAAAAAGTAGGACTAAAAGAAGAACACCTATATCGCTACCCGCACGAATTTAGCGGAGGCCAAAGACAGCGCATTAGCATCGCGCGCGCACTATCTGTAAAACCTGACTTCATCCTATGTGACGAACCAATCTCAGCACTAGATGTCTCAGTCCAAGCACAAGTCGTAAACATGCTGCAAGATATTCAAGAAGAAACAGGCGTCACATACTTATTCATCGCCCATGACCTATCCATGGTAAGACACATATCAGACCGAATTGGAGTCATGTACTTAGGAAACATAGTAGAAATTGCCGACAGCGAAGACCTATACACAAAACCGGCACATCCATACACACAAGCACTACTCTCATCCATGCCAGAACCAGATCCAACAAACACAGGCAAAGAACGGATCATCCTAGAGGGAGAAGTACCAAGCCCACTTAACTCACCATCCGGCTGCAAATTCAGAACGCGCTGCAAATTCGCCACTGAAAAATGCGCGCAGGAAGTACCGAAGATGGTCGAGATTGCGAAGGGACATGAGGTGGCTTGTCATTTGTTTTAGGGGGGAAAGCATCGGGGGGACCTGGTGCTTTTTTCTTTTGTGTGGGGGTGTGGGATTAGTTGTAGACTAATGGTCAGCGACTGTCTATATTTGCATCTCCTATCATATAATTCCCCTTATTTTTTAACTATAATTTGAATGACGAACTTCTTTTTGTTGGGAAAGCACGTAAAGTAAGACAACGTATTAAAAAGCATTTTGAAGATAATGTATCACCAATTAAAAATCATCGCGATGAAGTGTATTGTATTGATGTATGTATTGTAGAAGATCCGATGGAAAGAGAAATTTACGAAACATATATGATTAATGAATTTCAAGCGAAGTATAATGTGGATAAAGTATTTTATAAATAACATCAACGTAAAACATGATCTTGGTACTACATCAAGATCATGTTTTTTATATGCAATAAAAACAATTGATTATTCTTAATCATTCGACAAGATGCAACAATTTAAGATGGTATTTTTTGCTATGATAAGTAAGGAATTTATATATCGTGTTATTGGGGGATAAAAAGAGATGTTGAAAAAATTTACTACATGTATTTTAGGGGGCGCTTTAGTATTCAATTTATCTGGTTGCGGCAATACATCCGACAAAACTTCTTCAGAATCTAAAGAAACCAATTCTAAACAAGAAGAAAAGAAAGTGCAAACAACTGATGAGGCGAAACCGAAAGAGAATGCAAAGCAGAAAAATACAGAACAAACAAAAGAGAAATCAAAGGTAAAAGAAAAAGAGTATGCTGTAAACAAGGATTTTCATACACCTAAATTTGATGTAACTGTAAAAAGAGTTGTAGAAAGAGATAAGGTTGGTAAAGAAAGTATAGGAATCCAAGAACCTGAAAATGGACATGTCTTTATTGTTGTAGAAGTAGAAGGGAAAAACATCACAAACGAATCGATGAAATTAGCTGTTTTACCATCAGTGGATTTAGTGGATGAAAATGATAATGCTTACCAAAGTGATGTGTGGGCAACTAGTAGTTATGAGGTTGAAAAAGGTGAGACCTCTACTATTACTAAGGAATTAAAACCAGGGGAGGTAAAGAGACAAAATAAAGTTTACGTGATTAATAAAGAAAAATTTGATACAGGAAAATGGTATGTACTTGTTAACCATGAGTATAAGGAACAAATTAAATAGTGTTTATTTATTAAGAGGAGATGACTCCTCTTTTTTTTTGTTACAAGTTAACACAAAATTTCGTTTTGAGGGACTGCCTTTTGGTGGCCTTTTTTGCATAAAATCTTGTAAAGCAAGAAAAAGTAGAATATTCAATAGAAAGATAAAACATTTAAAAGTTCAGAATAATATATTATAATATGTTTAGTAAAATTAACCAATATATATTTTGCTCATTATGTATTAAAGGGGAAATGAAAATGGCTGGACAAATTCGTATGTCACCAGAGGAGCTTAAATCAAAAGCGACTCGATATGGACAAGGTGCAAATCAAATTGAGGATATTTTACGTCAATTACAAAACTTACAAAATGAATTAAGAGGAGAATGGGAAGGTCGTGCTTTCGAAGGTTTTGATCAACAGTTCAATGAATTAAAGCCGAAAGTACAAAACTTCGCACAGCTATTACAAGAAATTAATATGCAGCTGAATAAAACTGCAGAGGCTGTTGCTTCTCATGATGAAGAATTATCACGTAATTTCGGTTTGAAATAAAAATTGTTTTACTCTATATAACAAGCATTTCAAATGAGCCATACAGCTTATATTGTATGGCTCATTTGATTGCGTGCCCAGCTTAGCTGGACACACGTTTAAAAAGAGTGATATTGATAGAGAAATTTCATATATCTATTGGGATTTCTTTGGCATGTTCTGAAAATTAGAGAAAGGATTTGAGTGATGGGACAATTTCAAAGTAATTTTCAAACGGCACAACAAATTGCTACGCAGATGAGAACAGCTTCGAATATGATCCAAAGTGCAACAACTCGTTCTATAACAAAGGCGACGCGTACAACACTATCTGTTAATTCCAAAGCACAAGAAGCGAATCAACAAATGTTAGATTTTACGAAACAATTTTCTACTGCCTTTCAACAAGCGGTCGATAATATTCATTCAGTAGCCCAAGAGTTTGAGAGAATGGATAACGAACTTCACAATACTTTTCGCTAATGTGACAACCTACATAAAGGTAAAATGGTAGGAGGAATATGATGAGTCAAGATATTGAAAAACAAATCAATCAAGTAAATCAAAAGTTAAGAAGTGTATTTGAAGAACAAGACCGAAATCAATCCGCGATTCACATTCAGGAGCAAGCGGAAGCAGATTTTTATGAATGGAGAGGTCGAAGCCATCGTTTGTTTGATCGAATTTTAGGAACTTGGCATGATGATAGAGAAATGTCTCAGTTTTTTATGAATACATATCAAGATGCAAAACATATTGAAAGAAAAGTCACATTTGAATTGGAAAACAAAAAAGAAACGCTGCTTAAAGAAAGACGAGACCTTAGTGATTTAGAAAACGACCTTTCCTATCAACAACAACAATTAGCAAGGGAGGTCAATACATGAGTTTAAATATGTATTTGGGAGAAGTACAAAGCCAAACTCAAAGCATGAATGCTGTATGTACCGCTACCATTCAAGGCATGGAACAAGCCATTCAGTCGATTGACGCTTTTGCAACTGATACTGTGTTACAAGGGCAAACATATAGCAGTGCAAAATCATTTTTTGTACAAACCTTTCGTCCTTTAGCGCAAGGAATTATTTATCTGTGTGAAGAGTTAATTCGTCAGAACGATGCTTTTCCAAGTCAATTTCAATCACAAGTCGCTTCCACAGATGTAATTGAACAAGAAATATTAGAACAAATTCGAGAAATTGACCGAATGAAAGCAAGTATGGAAGCCATCAGTCAAGCTATGCCAATCCCAGGTATGGAAGCTATGGCAAATCTTTTTACTGTCATGAGGAAAAAACTGCAAGAAAAATTAGAACATCTATATGAATTTAATTATACTTCTAGTAGTAATTATGATACAGCACTTCAACTAGCTGCTAGTATCGCACAAGGTTTAGCAGAGGTACAAAGTGGAAAAGGTTTTAGTCCTGCAAGTGGTACATTTAGTACACAAGGGTTGAATATGGAATGGACAACTTCAATTCAAGCAATTACAGAAAGTAAAGCTCGTAAAGCACAAATTGAAAAAGCAATTGCTTTACGAGAACAAGAAGCAAATAGACCATGGTATGAAAAAACAGCTATCAGTACTTGGGAATTTATGAAAGAATTTTTTCAAGGCGCTGGCAGCGCGGCTTTCGAAAGCGTTATTGGACTAGAATCACCTGATAATGATGAATTAGAAAGCAAGTTAACTTATCAAGCGGGAAGGTTCACGGGAAATGTTATAGCAGGAGCGGCATCCATTATAGAAATTCTAGAAGGTCTTACCGTCATAGGCGGCTCTAATTTTTTAACTCTAGTCGCAACAGTAGGAACTGGTGGATTAGCATCACCAATTGCTATTACATTTGATGCAGCTGCTACAACGGCTGGAGTTAGTCTTGTTGGACATGGTGTATTTGTTGGGCGTAATGCAATTCAAAATAGTAAGGATACTCTTCAAAAATTCCAGTCTTCTTCTAATGGATCTAGTGGTGGAGTTAAAAAAGAAGTCGATAATACCTTTAAAGCGACTCCTAAATTAGAAAATCATATTAAAAACATAGACCCCTCTGTTCCAAGAAGGAGAGGTATTGGTGGAGCACACAACAGTGAAGAGTTCTTTAAAAACGATATAAAAATAGTCAGTGAATCACCTTCAAAAATTCCAGGTGTAAAAACAGTAGAATACAATATGCCTAAGTTAAATATGGATGGCACTCCTACAGGAGAGTATGGAAATAAAGTATTCACAAAAACCATTTATGATCCTAAAATTATAAGTGATAAGGAATTTATTAACCGTGGAATTGAAGCAGCTAATGACGCTAAATTAAAAACTAGTGATGGAGTTCTTTCAAGAGAATGGACAGGTGTTGACAGTAAAGAGATAACTTGGAGAGGATACCATAAAGATGGAGAAATCTCTTCTTTTTTTCCAGAATAAATTAAAGATATACGAGGAGAGATATGTATGCAAAGAGAATTTAGATTAAAAGATGAGGATTTACTAGATTTAACTCATTTCCCTATACAAGCAGTGTTTAATATGGTAGATGATGAAAGATTTTTAAAGGTAATCAATTCAGTTTGTGAAGGAGTAGGATTTGGAGAGGAATATGGCGCATGTACTTTTCCAGGAGATTTGGATGAGTATGATATTGCCAATGGAGATTCATTTGAAGGAGTAGAATTTGCATTATACAGTGGTGATGAGGTAATAATTGATTATCGAACACTTTATCATTATTTAAAAAAAATGTGTGAGGGTTATTCGAAAAAGTATCCAAACACAATTAAGAGATTAGAAGACAGTCTTAACAAATTTATTGAATTATACAATATTAATAGGTAGAGACTATTTATAACTTACCCAAAATCATTATAAAAGGGTTACCGCCACATTGCCATCAAGCTAAAATTTTATTGTACCCCCAGAACGAGATTTTGTGCTAATTGGTCACAAAAAAGCTAGTTTTTTGGTTTTTAATATTTTAATTAGAAAAAGAAGACTACTATTTGCTTTTTAGTCTTCTTTTATTTGCTTTTTAATAGGTTGATATATATTTTAAAAGAAATTAAAGGTGAAATGTGTGGTAAGCTACCTGAAAAATCTACTGGTGAAAAAATTTGGGACGGTATTGTAGATGGGACGGGACAAGCAGTTAGCGATACAATAGACGGAATAAAAGCTTTAGGAGATTGGGAAACGTGGGAAAACATGGGGAACGCTGCTTTGCACCCTATTGATACCCTTAGTACCATGTATAATGCATTATCGGATTCATTTATTAATGATGTAATAAATGGAGATGCTGAAAGTCGTGCTAAATGGGGAAGTTATGCTTTAACACAAGTTGGAGTAGGACTTATTGGTGATAAAGGATTAAGTAAAGCAAGTAAATTAGGTCAAGCGGGTAAAGTGACCAAACTAGCAAAAAATAAGATTCCGCAAGCTATTTCACATATTACAAGTAATTTACAATTGGGAGATCGCTTTGCTTTTGCTGGTGGAAATAGTTTGCGATTTAGATCTGATACGCCTGATTTTAAAAAAGCTGAAGAAAAGCTGTCGACCTATCAGTTTGCTAGGGGTGAAAGTGATTCCGGTGGGAGTAATTTTGTTGATGAAAATCATACATCTTCACTTTCTAATAGGGAAATTATATCTAATTTACAACATACAGAAAAATTTAGACCAAATACACTCAAACATATCCTAGAGGGTGAAATAAATTGGCGTGGTGACGCAATGGGTTATCATACTGAAGTATTGGAGAATACACCTGGAAAAATAATTAGCGGAACAGAAGAGATATTAAATGATCAAGGCATCTATAAAGCTAGGGTAGAAGTAAATGGAACCCCTAAAACTGGAAATAGAGGATTTTCCACATTTTTTCCTAAAGATTGTAGATAATATAAATGAAGCATATAATAATAGAACGTATGAATTTGGTAACACATATTCTGTAATAGGTTCAGAGGGTATAAGGATTAGCATGTATATAGATGGGAATGGGAAAATTATCTCTGCTTTCCCATCGGAATAAATTTTATCTTTAGTATAAAGGAGTACAATAGTAATGAAATATCCATATAGCTTTGAAGTACTTACCAATGGAAAACTAGTTATGAGGCTTCCTCAAGAAATTAAACTTATTGAGACTTTTTTAGGCGTTGAAGTTTCTGCGTTTGGAGATTGGATTTTAGAAGAAATACATAGTGTTTTAAATGGGAAAGAAAATTACGTAGTAGTAAATGGAAACATTTGCGGTTTAGAAATTCGGAAAGATACAACTACTGTCCTAGACAATTTGGCTGAAGATGGTAAGGGAGATTTTTGTGAGATAGAAACGATTGAATTAGTAGATTTAATTCATATTTGGCTAGATAAACAAAAAGAATTTAAAAAAGGAAAAAATAAAGAATTGAAATAATAGATAGAGCTGACTTCTTATAGAAGTCAGCTCTATCTATTATTTCATATTTCTCCCATTATCTCAGGTTTTAAAGTCTTTTTTCCTAGATAATTATCAGCAATAGTCATTGCAAAAGAATCTAAAGGTATTTAGATATGATGATGGGTGGAGAGATAGTTCACATTATTAGGAAACCAAATTCTGTAGGAGTATATGTTGCAGAAGTTAAAAGTAGGAGTCTTCCAAAACAAGCGAAATCTTCGTTTTTTTCCTGAATATTGGAATGAAATTCAAAATGAAGATTAAAAATGGTAGTAAACTTCAATCACCAAATGATGAATTAATTGAATCATTTGAGGAATATTGTGAGATAAAATTACCAACTGATTTTATAGATTTTTTGAAAAAATATAATGGTTCTATTCCAATTACTAATGTTTTTTTACATGAAAAAAACGAACTTTTAATTGAACGTTTCTTATGTTTGTTTATAAAACCAATAGCCGAAGGTTTTCCGCAGGTGTGAGTCCAGATGGATTCTATATCGGCAAAATCTCCGGCTTTTTGTAATTGCCGATAAGCCTGGATCTTACTAATGGATGGATCTCTTTTTCGGGATGGGAATAACCAGGTATTTTCTAGAGTTTGGTATACGAATAGACTTCATCAAAAATAGAAGTAAGATTAATCATGCGTTCTTTCTTCGTTTCCCCCTCTTTGATTTTGAATTCTTTTCTCTTTTTCCGTTTTAACTTTACTATGGTTCTGTTTGAATTTGGAGTAAATCGCTGACACTGAATCCTGTATGGATCCCAATAAGAGAGAGAATATAGTCTCGTTCAGAATAATGAAGTTTGAGAACCCATTTCATATCTTCAATCTGTTCTTTATTTCTGAGGGGGTGGACATCAATGAGATTTGGTTTTTTGTTCATGGATTTTAGACTCTTTTATTCACAGTGTTTTGAATGTATATTTTTGTTTCGTGAACTAAGGCTTTCAGGTTATTTAGTGAGGAGTCAATGATTTAGCGGTAATGAATGCAAACTAATATTGAAAAGTTTACTTTCGAAATAACAAAAAAGTCCTATATAAGAGGACTTTTTTGTATGCATATAGATTAAAATAATAATAGCAATTCTTTATTTTTTTATTTCTTTCCACAACTATTAATTAAATCATATTGTTTAGAAATCATTTCATTTCGAATTTGATCGAGATGTTTATGTAATGTTTCTTTTATTGCATTACCTGTTTTACTTTCAAAACTTTTGTTTAATTCAATTCCTTGTTCAGATAAACTTTTGCATACATCATGAAAGGCTTCTTTATTTTTTTGAATGGCATGTTTTTGACTTGTTACTATGCTATTTGTTTTGAATGCTACATCAGTTTTTAAAAATGATTGTTGCATTTCTTTTTCTAATTGCTTTTTAACAGCTTGCAACTCATCCATAATAGTTCCAACTGCACCTACTGCAGCTTTCTCTATTTCTTTCTCTATTTTTTGAATTTCCCCTATAAAATCCATCATATTATCTCACCGCCAGCCCTTCAAAATTTGTCCCTAATTGATTATCTTTATCTCGTAACGAATTGGCTGCATAAGCAATATCATCTCCAAAATGAATCAATTCTTTTTGTTTTTTCCGTAAAAGATGAATTAGTTCTTCTGCTAGTTGTACATCATGAAAATAATCTTTTCCATTTTGGGATATTTTCGCAACCTCTCTAATTGCCTCATCTACTTCATGTTCTTCTAACAGATGATATTTTCCTCCAGGGCCTGTCTCATGCTTCAATTGACTCTTTAATTTCGCAACTTCCTCCTCTTCGTGTTGTTGAAATCTTTCTATATTTCTAACAATATCAGATAATATATCACTTATTTTTTGTATCTCTTTTGCATGACGAATGATATCATCTGGTTCTAATTCTAGTCGAACACTACCATTATTGTGGAACATTTCTAGAAAAGTTGACATTGGATGTTGTCCCATAAATACCGCTGCGAGGATACTATCTGTTCCATTACTTTTCGTTGTAAATTGTTTACCAATCATAGGTGCTCCAAATTGATCGAAATTTCCTACAGCATCTTTTTTATGTGTATAATCTACTACTTTATTTTCCATTACGCCTTCATCTACTCGTTTTTTTGCTTTATCACTTAGTAATCTATAAATATTTGGTGCAGCATATGTTGTTGCATAACAATCCATTTCTGCTGCTACATATTGAGCCTCCGCAGCTCCCTTACTATGTCCGGTAGTGTGAATAGAAGTAGGGTTATATGTTTTCTTAATTTTTTCTGCAAATTCTAATGCACTATCAAATGATGTCGCTACCTTTCCGCCTGCTACACCAAGGTTCCTTTTTTGTCCAAGTGTAATTTGAACTACATCTGTGGTTTTATCTCCATCGAATCTATCAAATTCAGTACCACGGAATGCAATGATTACATCGTCATACTTTAGTTTATCTGGATCATACTTATCTGCAGGTACTACAGCGATTGCTTGTAATCCATTTTTCACTTTTGTGTCATCTGCATTAAATGTTTCTATGACTTTCCATACTTTCCCGTCACTACCTTCTATTTCTTTTTCTTTTTTTAAAACTTTGGGATTATAAACTTTATCTGATAGTTTGAAATAGTCTTCATCTGTCGCAATTGAATTTTTTTTTAATTTATTCATATATCTCAACTCACTCCATGGTATATTTTAACTATATTTAAATACGAGGGGATTTTAAATGAACAAGAAATTAGTAATTGTTTTATCCATTATTTGTATTATAGCAGGAGGATATTTCACTATGGAATACTTAAAGAAAAAAGAACAAGAAGAAAAGTTTTGGAAAGCACAAGAGGCACGAATAGAAAAGTATATTCGTTATAATATTGAAGATGTAAAATCTATTACGTTTACAAAAAAAGATGTAAGTCCAATGGGCGTTCCTTATTTAGAAGGCCATATAAATCATAATAAAGAATTAGATTTTATAGCTAGTATAAGTACTACAGAAAATTTCGAAGATGATTTCACACGTTCTGGAGAACTTGGAAAACTAATAAAAAAACCAGCAAAGTCTGTATCCAAAATTGAAAAAGAAGAGAAAGAAAAAAGACAAGAGTAGTCTTTGAACTACTCTTTTTTTGTATCCCATTCTAAGAAAAATGCATTGGTAAGTGTTTTTTATAAGGAGAATTTCCAATGAAGAAAGTAATGATTTTAGTTGTATCTGCTGTGATGCTCATAGCAGGAGGATATTTTACTATTGAATACTTAAAACAAAAAGAAAAAGAAGGAAAATTTTGGAATGAACAAAAAGAACGAGTAGAAAAGTATATTCACTATAATATTAAAGATGTAAAATCTATTACATTTACAGAAAATAAGATAAGTCCAATGGGAGTTCCTCGTATAAAAGGTTATATAAATAATAATAAAGAATTAGATTTTATAGCTAGTATAAGTACAACTGAAAACTTTGAAGACAAATTTACGCGTTCTGGGAAATTAGGAAAACTTATAAAAAATCCTGAAAAATCAGTATCTGAAATTCAAAAAGAAGAGAAGAAAAAGAAACAAGAGTAGTCTTTGCGATTACTCTTTTATTTTTATTATAGAAAAATAAAAGAGTTGAAAATATGAAAGTAAACTAATAATAAAAAGTTTGCTTTCATATTAGAAAAGGTTAGTCCCTCACTCCACTCCAGCTAAAAACCTCACACCTAAAAACAAAGGGGAACTCAATTGTTCAAGCTCATATAAAGTTTCAATCTTGTCTAAGTATCCATTAGGATATACAATTGTTCATCCATTTTTCTTTACATAATCTCCAGATACAGTCCATATCAACTATAGATTCTTGTCTTATGCTAAATGTAATCAAAAAGCAAGTAGATAAAGATAATGACTAAAACATTAACTCTAGATACTTTTTTGATGAATATTACAAATAAACAGGAGGTAATGAAAAATGATTAAAACATTATTAGCAGGAGCACTTTTAAGTACAGGATTGGTAGCGGGAGGTGCAGTAGGTGCAGATGATGCGAAAATGGACAATTTAAAGTCAAATGAAGATAGTTCAAATCAAGTAATTACACAAAGTGCAGATGGAACAACGTCTTTCTCACAAAACTTTGATTTACCTAAAGATGCAGTGCCAGCAACTCCTAAAGGAGACGCAAAAACTGTTGAAAGAACAGAAGGTACAGGTTCTCAAGAAGGAAAAATGGTACCAACAAAAGAAGGTACAGATTCTCAACCTGGATTTGAAATGGGAGCCCCTGAAAAACCAGAGCATGCAAAAACTGTTGAAAGAACAGAGGGTACAGACTCTCAAGAAGGAAAAATGGTACCGACAAAAGAAGGTACAGATTCTCAACCTGGATTTGAAATGGGAGCCCCTGAAAAACCAGAGCATGCAAAAACTGTTGAAAGAACAGAGGGCACAGACTCTCAAGAAGGAAAAATGGTACCAACAAAAGAAGGAAATTAAATAATATATAGTTATAACGAAGAGCATCCAAAAAGTGGTGCTCTTTTTATATTATAGGGATTAACTAGTTTTACTGAATATAGAACTGTAGGAGGAATTGAGGCTAGAACATGAGGGACTATCTCTTCAAATCATGGTGTTTGAAGCACTAGTTTTGGTGGTAACGTTACAACATAAACATTTTATTAGAGATTTTTTAAATTTACATACACTCTAGATAGACTACATATCAACTTCAGATACTTGTTTTATGATACAAGTAATCAAACAAAAGGAGGGCAATACAAAATGATTACAACAGTATTAACAGGGCACTCTTTTAAGTACAGGAGATTATTAACAGGTGGAGAAAATGTTGAAGATGTACAGACAGATAAACATATTCCATATGAACAAAATGAATTACAGCAAACTCTAGAAAAGTACGATTCGAAGAAATTTGAGTTATAAAAAGAAAATAGATAAATATAGTGAAAATAGATAAATTGACAAGAGAAAAGCACTTTGTGTATATCACAGGTGCTTTTTATTTTCATTTTGATATAGGGCTTGAATTAAATTTTTAGACTAAAATATATACGGCAAAAAGGGGGGAGTTCATTGCACAAAGTTATTTATGGAATATTAATTTTAATTTATACTTTGTATTCATTTTTTGTAAGTGACGGAAGTGAAGTAAGGTTTATTATGGTGTTAACTATAGTACTTATCTTTTCTGTAGTTTTAGAAAAAGGAAATGCAAACAAAACGACTGATTAAGGGACGTTTTGTTTGCATTTTTTTATTGGCTATTACAGTCCAGATGTTTTAGGGGTAGCACCAAATCGCCATCACCTTAAGAAAATAGAACCACCCCAGAACGTAAAAATGAGCTTTTTATTACAAGTTAGCACCACATTTCGTTTTTGGGACACTATTAAATTTTTAGTTAATGAAAACACCTGCCTAAAATAGAAAACTTTTAACCTATTATCCTTTATTCCGTAGCTTTTAAGGTATTTAACACGACTTTGGTTGCGTCTGCAATAAGTTTATCATCGTATTTAGCATCCTCTTTATCATGATTAGAAAGTATAGCAAGAACAATCGGCTTTTTATTTGGTGGCCAAATAATTGCGATATCATTTCTTGTTCCGTAAGATCCCGCGCCTGTTTTATCAGCTACTTCCCATCCTTTTGGTACGCCCGCACGAATCAATTTATCTCCAGTTGTATTTCTCTTCATCCAATCTACTAATAGTTCACGTTTTTCTATTGGAAGTGCAGTTCCTAATGTAAATGATTGAAGTGTCTTAGCTATCGCTTCTGGTGTACTGGTATCATGTGTTTCTCCTGGATGCACTTCATTTAATTCAGGTTCAAATCGTTCTGAAGTAGTAACAGTATCTCCCATTTCTCTCAAGATTTTTTCAAATTCAGAGGGTCCCCCTAACTGTTTAAGAATCAAATTATGTGCTGTGCTGTCACTATATCGAACAGAAGCATCTGCAAGTTCTTTTAACGTCATTCCTGTATCAACATGCTTTTCAGTAATTGGATTATAATTAGAAAGATCTTCATGAGTATACGTAATCCTTTGATCAAGAGCTTCTAATGAGTTCTTGCGTAAAAGAGCGCCCACAGCTAATGATTTAGATGTAGATGCAAATGCAAAACGATCATCTGAATGATAAGCAACAGTTTGATTCGTACCTGTGTCCAGTGCATAAATACCAAGCTTAGCATCATATTCTTTTTCAAGTTTAGCGAAAGATTGATTACCTGTATTTTCTTGTTTAATTTGATTAGCTTGATTCGTTTGTTTAGGTGGTTCAGATTGAGTGTTACTATTGGAACAGCCTATAAGTGATACACATGAAAGTAATACTACAGGCACAATCTTTTTGTAATGTAAAATGTTAAAGAACTTGTTTAAAACGAACATAAATTTTCAACCTCTTTCAAGAATATATGGATTTTGTCTAGGTATTCTAAATACCAATGCAATTAAAGATGGCATAGGGTAACAATACTACTGCAGCTAAAATTTCACAGGTTAAAGGACATCCAAAACGTTTATCCCGCATTAACGGGCAGTAAGACCCCCGCTGATTAAAGTTTCACTTTATATGATTGATAAGTCACGGTTTGGGCTGTTTCTTTTTTGTTTTCACTTGTAATGGTTCACCTGTGAAAGTATTAAATTTGTAATACTTAACCGTAGTATTACAATACACATTTTTTACTTTTGGGAATAATAAGTCCTTTCTTTTTTTTTGTAATACATAAAAATAGATGTCAAACGGGATATGTTGTATCCAATCTGGACAACTAATATTAGAAATACACTTATTAGACACTCTAAGGGATAAATTTGTTCCACTTTAAGATGAGGAAGAATTTGGGGTTTGTAAAATAACAATAGAACTACGTGTTTTTTCGTCATACAAAAACCTCTACATATAAGTAGAGGTTTTTAAATTATATATGAATGAATTATGCTTTTTTAGATAAAGCAAATCGAGTTCAGGTAAACGAAGAACATAGAATACTTAATTTTAACTAGATTTATTATTAGCTAGTTTATCTCCACCATTAAGCTCCGCCTCAATCTGCGAAGTCTTCGATGACTCATCCATACGCCAATACGTAATAAAGCTTATCGCGATACACCCAGCTACATAGAAGTAGAATAGTGATTCCATTCCAATACTCTTTAGCCATAATGCGATGAACTCGGCTGTTCCACCGAATATCGCAACGGTTAGTGCATATGGTAAACCTACGCCGAGTGCACGAATTTCAGTTGGGAATAGTTCTGCTTTTACAATTGCGTTAATGGAAGTGTAGCCAGTAACGATAATGAGACCGACCATCATGAGTAAAAATGCTACGATTGGTTCTGTTGTTTTTTCCATAAAGAAGAAGATTGGTGCTGTTAGTAACGTTCCGAGAATACCGAAAGCCATTAATAGTGGGCGGCGTCCAATTTTATCGGATAATAGCCCTGCAATTGGTTGAAGTACAACGAATATAAGTAGTGCGGCAAAGTTAATCCAGCTTACAACTTCTTTTGGAAGACCGACTGTGTTTACCATGAACTTTTGTAAATATGTTGTGTACGTATAGAATGCGACAGTGCCTCCTAGTGTTAGGCCGACTACTGTTAATACTGCTTTCGGGTGTTTCATAAGAGCACGAACGGTTCCTGCGCTTTCACGGTTTTTAGATTCCATTTTGGAGAATTGCTCTGATTCATCCATTGTACGTCGAAGCCATAATACAGCTACTGCTCCCATTGCTCCAATAATGAATGGAATACGCCATCCCCAAGCTTTCATATCTGGTTCGCTTAGTAATTGCTGAAGAACAATTTGAACACCTAACGCAACCATCTGTCCAGCAACGAGCGTTACATATTGAAAACTTGAATAAAAACCACGGCGACCACTGCTAGCCATTTCAGATAAATATGTTGCGGAAGTTCCATACTCTCCGCCGAGTGATAATCCTTGAAGTAAACGAGCGAGAACTAAAATAATTGGCGCCATAATACCGATGCTTTCGTAACTAGGTGTACAGGCGATAATTAAAGAACCACCGGCCATAACTGTAATGGAAAGCGTTAATGCTGCCCGGCGACCGTGTCGATCTGCATAACGTCCCATTAATAAACTTCCGATAGGGCGCATTAAAAATCCAACTGCGAAAATAGCGGCTGTGTTCAGTAATTGGCTCGTTGGATCGCCTTTAGGAAAGAACTCTGCTGAAAAATAAACAGCAAAAGCAGAGTAAACGTACCAGTCGTACCATTCAATTAAATTGCCGACGGAACCTTTGAAGATATTGCCGGCGACTCGGCTTGATTTTACTTGAGCCATAATAATTCCTCCTCTTGCTTATAAATAAAAGGTATATATGAAAGCGTGTTCAATGTAGTTGAATTGTACTGTTCTTTAATTAAAATCTCAATATTATGACAATTTTATTCTTTTTGTACTTTATGTACATGGAGAGTTTTAATAGTTGCTTCATTATTAGTTTTGTCATAATAATAGAAAAAGGAGATTGATAGTTTTGAATATTTTATCAAAGGATATGGAGTATGAAGAAATCACGTAAAGTGTCATTACAAACGAAAATAGTAAGCTTAATAATTACGTTAATTTTATTTGTCGTTCTTCTGTTAGCGGGAATATTTGTTTACATTCAGTCCGTTGATACGAAGCGCCAAGTAGAGCAGCTAGCACTGCAAACGGCTAAATCTTTGTCTTTTATGCCAGCTATAAAAGATGCTTTTCAATACAACGAGCATAAAAGTACTATTCAATCCATTGCGGAACAAGTTCGCGAGCAAGCTGGTGCAGATTATGTAATTATAGAAGATCGCTATGGGGTTATGTATTCCCATTCTAATTCTGAGTTGATTGGAACAAAAAGTAACAATCCATATAACTATGAAGCACTCACTTTTGGTGGCTATTATACACTCGAAGGAAATGGTGAAAGTGGTCCGGCTTTAATGGCGAAGGCACCCATTATTGTTCATAACGGAGACTACGATCAAGTAGTAGGCGTTGTGACAGTAGAGTTTTTAATAAAGGGTATTGAATCTAACATACTGAGCAGAACGAAAGAAATTATACTCTTTTCTTTAGCGGTGTTACTAGTTGGAATTGTTGGCGGCATTCTTCTAGCACGTAGCATTCGTAAAGATACACTCGGTTTAGAACCGAATGAAATTGCAGCGCTATACCGGGAACGAAGTGCGATACTACTATCTATAAAAGAAGGGATTATCGCCATTGATCAAAATGGTTTTATTACAATGATGAATACGTCGGCAGAAGAAATGTTGCATGTAAGTGATGACTATATGCAACAGCACATTTCAAAAGTTTTATCGGAATTTAATATGGAGAGAGTGCTAGAAAATGATCAAGAAATCGCGTTTCAAGATAAAGTGTTTATTTTAAACATGACGCCGATACTCGAAAATAACAGTACGGTAGGCGTTGTATGTAGTTTTAGAGATAAAACAGAACTGCAAAACCTTGTGAACACAATATCTGAAGTAAGAAAGTATTCCGAGGACTTACGCGCTCAAACACATGAATTTACAAATAAGCTGTTCGTCTTATCAGGATTACTTCAGTTAGGGCACTACAAAGAAGCAATTGAATTTATCCAACAAGAATCTAATATTCATCAAAGCCAAAACCATATTTTATTCCATCAAATTCATGATGCGAAAGTACAAGCTATTTTATTAGGGAAACTCGGAACGGCGTCTGAGAAGAAAATTGATTTTCATATTGAAGGAGATAGTGCGCTTCATCCGTTACCAGACCATATAAAAGTTTCGCATCTTATTACGATCCTTGGAAACATAATCGACAATGCATTTGACGCGGTGAGCGAAAGAGGGGAGAAGAATGTTTCATTTTTTGTTACGGATATTGGACACGACATTGTGTTTGAAGTGATAGATAGTGGAGCAGGGATACTGGCAGAAAAAATCACGAACATTTTTCAAAAAGGATTTTCAACGAAAGGGAATGATCGTGGTTACGGGCTAGCAAACGTGAAAGAAATGGTAGATGTACTAGGGGGAACAATTGAGATTCAAAACGAGAAAAATGGGGGAGCTATTTTTACAATTTACCTTCCGAAAGCATTGAAAGAAAGTACATGACAAACAGGGGGATGGGCATATGTTGAAGGTTGCAATTGCAGAAGATGATTTCCGCGTCGCGCAAATTCAAGAGGAGTTTTTATCAAAAATAAAGGACGTAAAAGTGATCGGAAAAGCATTGAACGCAAAAGAAACGATGGAACTACTACAAAAGGAAGAAATCGATTTACTTCTATTAGATAATTATTTACCAGATGGAATTGGTACAGACTTATTGCCGAAAATCCATGCTGACTTTCCAAACGTTGACGTCATTATGGTTACAGCGGCGAATGAAAACCATATGTTAGAAAAGGCAATTCGAAACGGTGTAAGCAACTACATTATCAAACCGGTCACGTTAGAAAAATTTGTTCGAACCATTGAAGACTATAAAAGAAAGAAACAATTATTACATAGTAACAATGAAGTGAATCAAGCACTAATCGATAACTTTTTCGGCACTTCGCAAACACAAGAAATAAAAAACTTACCGACAGGTGTTGATCCACTAACACTTCAAAAGGTGAAAGGGATTATAAAAGGATTCGAAGAGGGAATTACAATAGAAGAAATGGGAGAACAAATGGGGGCCTCCAGAACAACCGCAAGAAGATACTTAGAATACTTAGTAGCGACAAATGAATGCACAGTAGAATACACATACGGCATTATCGGACGACCAGAACGAAAATATCGAATAGGACGAGGACTATGAAAAAACGATTATTACTATGTATATGGATCATGACAGGAGTAATAGCTGGTTGTTCTGTAGAAAAAACGCACACAAATAAAGTGAACATAGAAGAAGTAGAAATCGTTGCACCGAATGTTCAGGGAGCAGGGTGGGACTTAACAGCACGGGCGATGCAAAAAACGCTGACAGAAGAAAAAATCTTCACAAAACCAATCACTGTCACAAACAAAGTAGGTGGCAGCGGTGACGTCGGATGGAAATATACGAAACAAAAAGGCGGTCACGTACTGGCGATTAACTCAAGCTTACTCATAACGAACAACCTACTAGGCCACAGTAAACTAACATATAAAGACTTCACCCCGCTCGCGCTACTTGCATCAGATTGGGAAGTCGTTGTCGTATCAAAAGAATCAAACATAGAAAACGCAAACGAACTCATGGAACAACTAAAACAAGGCAAGAAAAACTTCAAAATCGGCGTTGCCCCCGGCCTAGGAAACGACGATCACCTATCCTTCGTACAAGTAAGCAAATCATTCGGCATAAACCCTGCCGAACTACAATTCTTCGTCTACGAAAACAAAGAAAAAATCATAAACGCCCTAACGAACAAACAAATAAACGCCGCAACCATGACCCTATCCGAAGCCGAAAAACAATACAAAGTCGGCAAAATAAAAATACTAGCCGTATCCTCAGAAAAACGTCTAGACCGACTACCAGAAATCCCAACGTGGAAAGAACAAGGAATCAACGTCATATTCCAGCACTGGAAAGGGATTATGGGCCCGAAAGATATGACAGAGGAAGAGGTTGCTTATTGGGATGGTGTTATTAAAAGAATGGTGGAGAGTGATAGTTGGAAGGGGATTTTGAGGGAGCGGGGTTGGGAGAGTTTTTATAAGGGGAGTGGGGAGAGTAGGAGGTTTTTGGAGGAGAGTAGTGGGTGGTATGGGGGGATGGTTGGTGGAGCTAAAGTTGATAAGTAATTTTAGCAACCTCAACTCATGAAATATTGATATCATTCTTAGTATATTTATTTAGAATTTTAAATAGAGAGTATTTAGTTCAATAAGTTTTTATATATATTTTTCCTTTTATGATAATAATCAAATATCATGGTTTTATAGTTCAAGATAGAAAGGGAAATCTAAAGAGGAGTATAATTGAACTGAATGATAAAACATTAAAGGTGTAGGACGAGGGAATTATGATGATACATACATTAGTAAGGGGACAAAAGATAGATGTTATAAAGAATCATCCAGAGATGAAAGAATTACTGGTAGATTTAACTTGGAATGCCCCGATGAATATGGATGTAGATGCATCAGCTTTTTTAGTAGGTTTTAATGGAAGGAAATTTTAAGTTGTAGCATGGGGATCAATTTTAAACAGTTTTAAATTGTACAGTACATTTTTAAAAATTTTAGTAAAGATTCAAATAAACTATATTAAAGTGGAGTAATCCTCTACTTTAATATCTATATGAAATCGTTTGAAATTGCAGTGGCTAACAGTTTTCAAATTCTCCTATGATATAATAAAAACAATTGGGTAAATACTCGAATTTTGTTATTAATGTTATTTTATTTAATAGAATACTGAATTAAATAGTATGATGGAAGGAAGATGACTATGCTTTATGATAGTTCGGAGGAAAAGAATAACGTGTGTGAGCCATCATTTGCATATAATGAAATAATTGATGAGATTAATTCCACTGATATTTTAGAAAATACCATACGTGAACAGATGCCTGAGATCTTAAATATTTTGTTGTTTGATAGAACCTCATCAACTACAAAGACTAAAAAAAATATAATTTGGGCGAACGAAAATTATATCAGTCAGGGTTTAAAAACGTATGCTGCAACTGCGCAAATTCAACCAGAATTGGTGACGGGAAAAAATGGGCACTTAATTATGCCACGTGCTTTGAAAACTCGGGAACTTCAGAAAGAACGAACCAAGTCAAAGGCGGAAGTATTTACACCAATCTGGGTTGTAAAGCAACAGAATGATGTAGTCGAACGTGATTATTTAGACGACGACTTAGAAACTTATGTGAAGCGTACGTGGCTTGAGATTACTTGTGGCGAAGCACCGTACATGGCAACTCGCTATGATATGGAAACAGGTGAATTAGTGCCAATAAATGAACGTGTTGGCTTTGTTGATAGAAAACTGGCACGTATTAACGCTGAAGTTTCAGACAAAGCTGAATGGCAACGCTTAGTCGAATTAGCGTATCAAGCAAGTTATGGATTTGAATGGAATGGGGATTCATTATTAATAGCTCGAGAAAATCTTCTTTACACATATCGTGATTATTACTTTGAAAAGTGGCAAGAGGAACCATTATATGGTCTTTTTGAAAAAGTAGCAGAAATTATTAGTTACAATATTTTTCAAATGGATGGGATTGCAAAGAAATACGGCAAACCTAAAAAAAGCAGTGGGCCATATTATATATTACCGTTGTCTGAATCAAAAGAAACAAGGCTAGAAGTTCAAATGTCTTTTGATTTAAGGTTTGATGATAATTCAGAAGAAAATGAAGCAGGACAGTTTATAATTATTCCTGGTAAAAGAGTAAAAATAATGAATTGGGAAATAAATAAAATGGAATATTTTGATAAAGGAGCTAAATAAGCATGAGTCAAGTACTTGATAAGTTAAATATTGAACTAAAAAGTTCTAACTTTGAATTCATGAAATTAGACAACGATTTAGCATTACTCTACAAACTTGCTACACAGGCTGAATTGGATTTTGCACTTCAAGCCTATGATAATACACTAGTAAATGTGAGAAAAGTAGCGGAATCATTGACAGACTTAATAATTGACTTGAATTATGAAACAGTTCCATATAGAGCATCATTTAATGATAAATTATCAATTATCAAATCACATAAATATGATATTCCCCAACAAGTAATTGATGCTTTTTATGACGTCAAAAGTAGTGGTAATAAAGGAGCCCATACGATTGAGGATAATGAGGCCTTATCTTATAAGGCATTAGCACAGTTAAGAGTTATCTTATACTGGTATATGCTCACTTACACTAACGTGGAAATAAAGCGAAAGGGATTTATAGTCCCAACGGTTATCTCAAGATTTAAAAGTAATCAAGAACGTAAAATCGTATATATTCAAACAGCTGACAATAGTAGTGGAAAATGGCTTGCATATGAAGGTGCAGAAAAAATAGGGGAAACGACTGCTCCTGAAGAAGACCAAGAGGAAGATTGGTCACCTAATAGTGAATTTCTACGCTCTATAACACGTAAGAGGCTTAATGGTTACATGCGTACTGCTGGTGTTCCAGCGAGAATTGATTGGTCGGAACTTGCTTGGATAAAGGAAACTAAGTCTTGGTTTGGAGATACTGACGTTCATCAAGTTTTAACTCGTTCGGGATATAAACATCAAGATGGTTTAGAAGGTACGGAGTGGTTTCAAATAGATTTGGAAACAGCTAAAGCGGCGATAAAAGCTGTAAAAGAGGGACGTAAATCTCTTAAACTTGAAAATAAGGAAGAACCTCAAAAAATAGTTTTACGTTCTGAACAAGATACTGCTGTTAAGCAAGCGACTAAAGCATTCAAGAAACATCAAAAAGTACTTTGGAATGCGAAAATGCGCTTTGGAAAAACTCTTACTACCTATGAACTAATTAAACAAAATAATTATAAAAAAGTATTAGTAATGACTCACCGTCCAGTCGTTTCAGATTCATGGTTTGATGACTTTAAAAAAATCGAAATGGCAAAAGCCGGTTACGAGTATGCTTCTAAAACAATGGGAGAAAAAGATCTTAAGAGACTAATGAATGGAAATTCACCTTTCATCTATTTTGTTTCTATACAAGATCTCCGCGGTGCAGCAGAAGTAGGAGGGAAATTCGAAAAAAATAGCGAATTTTTTGAGATTGAATGGGACCTAGTTGTGGTCGATGAGGCCCATGAAGGAACTCAAACAGAACGCGGTGACAAGCTTTATGAAATGTTAACGAAAGATAATACCAAAATATTAGAATTGTCAGGTACACCATTCAATATTCTTGATGAATTTAGTGAAGAACAAGTCTTTACTTGGGATTACATTATGGAGCAACAAGCGAAAGTTCGATTTTCTGTGGAACATCCAAATGAAGTTAATCCCTATGAAACATTGCCACAAGTTGAGATGTACACATTTAAAATGGCGACGGATAAACAATATCAAAATAGCGATAAGTATTTCGATTTTGCCGAATTCTTTAAGGTTGATGATAACGGGAAATTTGTACACGAATCCTCAATAAATAAATGGTTAGACCAAATTTCATCTGATGGTAAAACAAATTATCCGTTTTCTACCAAAGAGTATCGGGAAAGTATTCGTCATACCTTGTGGTTACTTCCAAGTAGAGCTGCAGCTAAATCTTTAAAAGTATTACTTAATAATCATCCTGTTCTTGGCGAATATTCAGTGTTAAATATTGTTAATGATAACGATAACGAGATTATTGGTGAAAACGATGCTGATATGGTTCGTGTTCGTGCTACGATTACTGACAAACCATCAGAAACCAAAACTATTATTCTCACAGTTAGAAAATTGACAACAGGTGTCAATATTCCGGCTTTAAATGCGGTAGTATTTTTAAATAATACAACTAGTGCACAAAACTATCTTCAAGCTGCTTTTCGCGCTCAAACTCCTTTTTCTGATGAAGTTCTCGGAATGAAGAAAAAAGCTTATATTTTTGACTTTGCACCAGATAGAGCATTAAATATTTTAGCCAAATCGGTATCAATGTCTCCTAAGGCAGGTGCATTGAATACTGTTGAGCAAAAAGAAAAGCTAGGGACACTTCTTAACTTCTTGCCTGTTCTTGAGCAATCAGGTCATGAAATGAAGCCATACTCAGTTGATAAAATGATGCGTCAATTGAAAAAAGTATATGCTGAAAAGGCTGTATTGTCTGGGTTTGATGATTCTTCTATTTATAACGATGAGTTATGGAAAGTTACTCAAGAAGATGTAGTACTGTTTAATGAGCTAAATGGAAAATTAGGTAAAACACAACAAACTAAAAGTACAAACAAAATAGACGTAAATATTAACGGGCTTGATGAGCAGGAACGAGAAAAAGCGAAACGAGGCAAACATAAACCTAAAAAAGAACGCACTGAAGAAGAAAAAGCAGCAATTGAGGCAGAACAAAAATTACGTAAAGAACGTAATAATATGATTGCTATTTTGCGTGGAATTTCAATCCGTATTCCGTTAATGATTTATGGAATGGATTTAGGTTTAGATAAAGACATTTCTTTAGATGATTTTGTAAATCTTGTTGATCCTGTATCATGGGAAGAATTTATGCCAAAAGGAATTACTAAAAGAGATTTTATGAATTTCAAAAAGTTCTATGATCCTGAGATTTTTGTTGAAGCAGGACATCGTATTCGTCAAGCTGCTTTATCAGCTAATAACTTAAGTTATCAAGATAGAATTGAAAAAATTACTTCTATTTTCTCTGGGTTTAAAAATCCTGATAAAGAAACTGTTTTAACACCATGGCGGGTAGTGAATTTACAATTAGGTGAAACTTTAGGAGGCTATAATTTCTTTGATGAATCTTATAAGGAGCCACTTAGTCATGTAGGTTACAGAGAAATTGATAATGGTGAAATTACAGAAAAAGTGTTTGCTAAAGATGCAAAAATACTAGAAATTAATAGTAAAACTGGTCTTTATCCGCTTTATATGGCGTTTAATATTTATCAACGTCGGTACTTGCAAGAAAGTGAAAGTTGGGCCAAAGCTGATTATGTTCAAAAAGATAAGGAACTTTGGCAAGAAGTACTTGAGAATAATATTTTCGCATTAAATAAAACACCTATGGCTCGAACGATAACTTATCGAACTTTGAACGGTTACGAAATAAATAAGAAATTCGAGAAAAATTTAGTTTATATTGAAGATTTACCGAAAAAGATTAAAGAGAGCTTAGTCGATACAAAAAACGAAATACTTACTAAATTTGGAGGTAAGAATGTGAAATTTAATGTTGTGGTTGGTAATCCACCATATCAGGAAGCTTCAGATGTGAATAATAGACAAGAACCGATTTATCAGTATTTTTATGACCTATCAGAAAATATGGCTGAAAAATACTGCTTAATTTCACCAGCACGATTTTTGTTTAATGCTGGATTAACATCTAAAATTTGGAATCAAAAGATGTTAAATGACCCGCATTTAAAGGTTGAGTATTATAATCAAAACTCTAATGAAATTTTTCCTAATACAGATATCAAAGGTGGAGTGGTTGTACTCTATCGTGATGAAAACAAAGAATTTGGAGCAATTAAAAAATTTATTCCAGAGAAAAATTTACAAAATATCGCGTCGCATTTTACTCTTGATTTTGAAACAAATCTACCAACTATTATGTTCGGTGGGAGATCGGATTTAAAATTCAATGAAGAGTTCCTAAGAGATTTTCCAAATTCTAAAACTGACAGACTGCTATTTATTCAAGAAAAGCGTCCCGAGGTAAAGGAACTTGGTCCAAACGAGGAGTATGAAATTAAATCGTCCACTTTTGAAGCACTTCATTATGCATTTGAAGAAGAAACTCCTGTTAATTCAAATGATTATTACAAAATTTTAGGTCTATTTAATGGAAAACGAGTTTGGAGATGGATAAATAAAAAATATATGTCAGCCCGTTATCCCGAAAAAAATAATATTGATAAGTGGAAAATTTTTATTCCTAAGGCAAATGGCAGTGGATCATTTGGAGAGATTTTAAGTACACCAGTAATTGGGCGACCATTCGAATCAGCAACCCCTACTTTTATTAGTATTGGTGCCTTTACCTCTGAAAGTGAAGCAAAGAATGCTATGAAATATATAAAAACTAAGTTTTTAAGATGTCTATTGGGGATATTGAAAATTACTCAAGATAATCCACCATCTAAATGGGCATATATCCCTCTTCAAGATTTTATACATAATTCTGATATCGATTGGTCAAAAGATATTCCTGAAATTGATCAGCAATTGTACAAGAAGTATGGATTAAATCAAAGTGAAATTGATTTCATCGAAGATAAAGTGAAAGTAATGGACTAATCAATGAAATATATTGAACTTTTTTAAAAAATATGAAGGTATAAATCATAATCTAGATTAAAGGAATGCATTGTCCCGCAACCTAATTCCTTTCGTATCGTAGTCAAAAACATAGTCAATAAAATCAATTCCCCCGCAACTCTTGTTATAATAACATTCCGAGACAGTGGGTTCGACTCACACCGTAACAAACTTATCGTTTAGCAATGAGAAATGTTATTTAATTATTTTAGGGTAAAATGCAATTATATGTCGGTTTGAAATAAAGTTGTATTGGTTATAAGAAAGTCGTACCGTTTATAAAATAGATGTACTGTTTGTAAAAAAGTTTGATCAAAAATCCTGCTTGAAATGCAGGATTTTTCTTGTTCCACAATCGGGATTAGAAATTATTCATTTTCCTATCACGCATCCGTTTACAGATGAAAGTGCCATTATTGTTGGAGAGCTATATCGACATGGAGGAGAATGGAAGTTTAATCCTATTGGAGCTGGTTATTTTGGTGGATTAGCTGCATTGTGTACAAGTTTTGGAATAGAGATCGCAGAGGATGAAAAACAAACTGCTCCTCCTGTAGAGAAGAAAATATTTCCTACTTCGCCTCCAGTACAAAAAACTATTAATGCAGTGAAGGTTGAATTGAAGAAAAAACAATCTATAAATATACAAAAATCTAAAATGGTAACAGCTACTTTAGAATGAGAAACAAATAAATATTTAGACATATATTGTTTTTACGTAACAACCAAGGGTGAGATAGGAAAAGTTTATTATAAAAATCTAGGTTCGTCTAAAGTGTCGCCGTATATTGTGTTGGACGGTGATTCGCAAGAACCAGGAAAAGAAACAATTCGTATTTATCGACCAGAAGCTTTAAAATATGTTTTATTTGCTGCGTATAGTGCTGTCGGCAATGGGGTAGGTAGTTTTTATTCTATGAGGGCAAAAGCTGTTGTCGATAATCATATGGGAAGCGTTGTAACAGCACCGTTATTAGAAATAAATGACCATGCTTATTGGGTGTGTATTGCTCATATTGATTTCACGAATTCAAATGAGATGAAAATTTCACATGTAGAAAGCTACTCAAAAGACCATTCAGAGGCTTCACCACTGTTGTACGAGAACGGGAAGTTTCGAATGGATGTCGGACCGATTGAATTTAAAAATGAAGAGGATTATCAGAAGTATTTTAAATAATAGAGTAGAAAATCATACATCATATTGTATGATTTTTCTTTTATACATAGTTTGGTAAAATAGTAGTAATTGTAATTAATTGTAACGGTGGGGATGAAAATGTTAGAGCAACTCATAATTGAATTGGTTAAATTAACGAAGCAGGTTGAAGATATAAATGATGATAAAACTTATTTAGTTATAAATAAAGATGATGAAGGATTATACGTTGAAGCTAAATTTTCACGTGAGCAATATGAAAAGGAAGCACCACCTTATTTTAAAGCGAGCTTTGAAATTCTTAAGGATGCTTGGAGAAAATTTATTGCTATGCGTACAGTAAAGAGTGAAGATTTTGGACAAGCGAGTGAATGTAATACTTTCTTGGTAGCTTTCTTTTCACAGCTTCCATTTGTGGATGTAAAGGAATCGGGAGCTATTACATTTAAAGAATTCAAAACCGATAATCTACCGAGTGAAAAATATGATAAAGTCATGCTCTTTTTAGAAGAGATAATGAATGGTACATATAATCCAATTACGTTACGTGAACAAACGGATGAAAATTTATATAGAGTGAAATCTAATGCGCGCCAAGATTTAAGATTGTTGGGCTTTTTGAATGAATCTCATGAAATGAATCAGCTTCTATTAAATGAATATGTTCAATCAGAAGATAAAAATATCTACATTGCCCAGTTAGTTTTAAAGCAGGAATATTTCCGACATGTTCTATTTGTTCTTGGATTGTTAGAGAAGTATTCAAAGGATGAAAAGAAAGAAGCTTTAGTAGGTTTGGGAATGACGATTGTCCGAAATTCATTAGGGGATAATTTAATGGTTGAATCGGTAGCGAAGCGGCGTACGGGTAACTTACTAGATTGGCTTGAACAAGTAGGACTAATTAATGATGAATGGATTCTTGTTGAACAATATGTAAAAGATGATGGGGAAAAGGGCGGTAGCATGAACAGTAATTTACGTGAAAAGTTTTTAACGGTTATGAATGAGTATTTACAGGCAAGAACAGAAAGATTTGCGAGTCATAAAATGGGATCGGTTGTTAGGAATGAGATGACAACGGAAATAACGAGGTTACCATTTATTGATCATAATCAGTATGTTGTCACAGGATCAATTGGACAAGGAAACTGGGCTGCTGTTCCATGGCTTGCAATTATGAATAAAGATATTACGACATCTACGCAGAGAGGATATTATATCGTTTATTTATTTAGTGAAGATATGGAACGATTATATTTAACGTTGGCGCAAGGTGTGACGGAAACGTCTAAAGAAGAGATGCAAAAAATTAAAGAAGAGATTCGTGAGCAAATACATATGTCCCAAAAGGTGAAAAAAGATGATGAGATTTTCCTAGGGACAAGCTCAAAAGCGAAAGGATATGCGAATTCAACAGCTGCATATATTGCGTACGCTGCTAATAAAATGCCAAGTGAAAAAGAGTTAGTAGAGGATCTAGAAGAAATGCTTCGCTATTATGAGGGATTTATTGCTTATAAAGAGAAAGGAATAAAATATGAAGTGATTTATGGGAGGAAAGAAGTTCATTTAGATCAGCAATCCATTATTGATCATGTGTCTTCTTATATTCAAAGTAAAGGTTTCTTTTATGAGAAAAAGGATCTTATTAACTTTTTCCTTTCGCTAAAGACAAAGCCGTTTGTGATTTTATCAGGTATTTCGGGTACAGGGAAAACGAAAATTGCTCAGTGGTTTGCGGAGAGTTTAGGAGCAACGGAAGAGAATGGACAATTTACGCTTATCCCGGTTCGACCGGATTGGAGTGATAGCTCTGATTTACTTGGTTATGTGAATCTTCAAGGAGAGTTTCAAGACAGACCGTTAATTAAGGTGCTTGAAGCTGCAGATGCAAATCCAAATAGACCTTATTTTGTAGTGTTGGATGAGATGAATTTAGCTCGAGTGGAATACTACTTTAGTGACTTTTTAAGTGTAATTGAAAGTCGTAAATGGAAAGATGGAAAAATTGTTACATCAACGGTACTTCCAGAATCAATTACAAATAAGCATATTACGATTCCATCAAATGTATATATTATAGGAACTGTAAATATGGACGAAACGACACATCCGTTAAGTAAGAAAGTATTAGATCGAGCGAATACGATTGAGTTTAATACTGTTAACTTAGATTATTTTAATTTCTTAATGGATGTAGAAGAGAAGGAAGCTGAAATTGCTTCAAATCGCTCTTTAGAAACTGCGTATCTTCATCTGAAGGAATGTTTTAAAGAAAACGAAGATCTTGTTAGAAATATATCGAACATTTTAATAGAAATAAATAAAATACTTGAATCAGTGGGGGCTCAAGTTGGATACCGTATACGAGATGAAATTTGTTTCTATATGGCATACAACGAACAAGGGAAGTTATTGTCATTCGATGAAGCGCTTGATTATCAAATATATCAAAAGATTTTACCGCGTCTTGCAGGGAGCGATGGCAGAACAGAAGAGGTATTAAAACAGTTGTATGTATTATGTGCAAATGAAGAATATGATAGTGGCAATAATGACGCTTCCTATGCTAAGTATCCTCGTTCAGCTAACAAGCTGTCTCATATGTTAAGGAGGTTCGAGTATGATGGTTTCACCTCTTTCTGGATCTAATAATGAGATAGAGCTAGTTAAGATTGAAACAGAGGAGCTATCATTGACGATTAAAGGAAATCCTTATCATGAAAAATACGAGAGTTTAAAAGAATATCACGCTATGAAAGCAGATGAAATGATGTATTTTCATGTAGATGGGAAGACGGAATCCGTTTCTGTATTTGATGCGAGATTGCAGAGATTAGATGAATGGAACGAACATCCGCCAATCTTTTTTGAGAATAGAAGTTATCAGCTTGTTGTTGTTCCGAAAAATAACAAGCAGTTCTCCTTTTATCATGAACATCCGGGCTTTCGAAAGCAAGTTAGTTCCATTCAAATGGGATCACTTCATGTGTTAATGGGGAATCTTTCATTTCCAAATGAAGTAGGAAATACAACGTTTGAAATTAAGGATGATAAAGAAACTTTACTAACAGTTACATTTGAAGTTTTCCCGTCAAAACTTGATTATAAGGATGATTACAGGGCCTTATTAGATGAAGTAAATGATGAAATTTATAATTTAGCGTTTCATTTACTAAAGAGAACTTACTTAGGAGCATCTGCAATTTACGCTACAAATCCATCGAAGAGTGAGTTTTATCGTATTTTAAATGATTCCTTTGAGCGGTTTATGAAGTCGATCTCTCACATTAAAAGACAACCACATCATACGCTTATGACCAGACATCAACTAGTGCGAGGAGAAAAAATTCGAAAATTGGATTCTGTCGGAATGAACTATTTGCGAAAGCGCCCACACTTGTTGCAAGGAGAAAACAGTATACCAACTAAAGGTATTACAGCTTATAAGGAAGTGTCATATGATACGCTGGAAAATCGATTTGTTAAATGGATGATTCAAAGAGTCGTACATAAAATAGATGATCTACTTAAGGCGCTAGAACCAAAGTCTAGATATACACGTGGTGTAACGGATGAAGACTTGTTAGAACGTGTGAAAAATATGAAGTATCGAATGAAAAGTGAATTGAACGATCCATTTTGGAGAGGAATCGGAAAATTGGATCGCTCAGTCTTTTCACTCGTTATCCAAATGGCAGCAGGCTATAGAGATGCATATCAAATCTTCTTAATGCTATCGCGAGGTTTAACATTACGAGGACAAATTTTCAAAATGTCGGTAAAAGATGTCGCAAGGTTATACGAATACTGGACATATTTAAAACTCGGACAAATTCTATCAAAAAAATATATACCGCTCCATCAAGATGTTATCCAAGTTAAACAAGATGGTTTATATGTAACGCTAGATGAAAGTAAAACCGCAAAAAGAACGTTCAAACATCCCGAAACAGATGAGGTAATCGAACTTTACTTCCAAAAAAGAAACGGTAGACTGCCAACAGTTACACAAAAGCCAGATACGATGCTTGCTATTGAGAAAAAGGGAAAGAGATATCAATACCAATACATTTTTGATGCAAAATATCGAATTGATTTTGCTGAAAATCCTCATTACAAAAGGAAGTATGGCACCCCTGGTCCAATGGAAGAAGACATTAATACAATGCATCGTTACAGAGATGCACTAGTAGTAGAACAAAAAGGACCATTTGAGCGAACAGCTTATGGGGCATACGTACTATTCCCATGGAACCAAGAGGAAGAATATGAGAACCATCCATTTTATAAAAGTATCGAAAAAGTAAATATTGGTGGCTTCCCATTCTTACCGAACGCAACAAGACTAGTCGAACAATTTCTAGATCATCTCATTGAAAAAAGCCCAGAAGAAATTATAAAAGAAGGTATTCTTCCAAGAGGAACAAAAGAAGAATGGCACTCCTCACTAGAAGAAAAAGTATTAGTAGGCAGCGTGAAAACTGAAAGTGACTATGAAACATATAGGAAAGAAGGTATATATCAGTTACCAGTCACACAGCTAAAACCAGGATGGCAAGAAGCGAAGTACATAGCATTATATGCGCCGAAAAAATGGCACGGAGAAAAAGGCGGCATTCAATACGTAGCCAAAATCAAACACATTCAAATGCAACAAAACGATGAGTATGTAAATTTCGAACTAGATCCATGGAAAAAACTAGACCACCTCATCCGCCCAGTAGGATATGGCATTCAAGCATACACAATAACAACTATGTCGTTATTAAAAGAGGTGCAAGAACTCCCGGAACTATTTATGAAATCAAAAGAAGAACGAACCCTTTGGAAAACATTACGCCGTTTTACGAAGCAAGTTAAAGTTGAGCTGGATCATCGTAATTTAGATGAGGCATCTTCTGTTAAGAGTTATTATGTGCAGGATGTTCAGATTTGGGTTGATTATGAGAATGAGGTTGTTATGGTGGGGAGAGATGGGCTAGTTAAGGAAGTTCCTTTGGAGTTGGTTGTTGGGAGGGGATCGGTGTTGTTTAGGGAGGTTTTAGAGGTGTTAAATGTTGGGGAGTAGTGCTTAAATAAAAAAGGATTTTAAAGATTGGCGTGAATCTACAAAAATGAAATAATGGAAATATCATGAAGGATACATGTAGTATATGTACCCTTTACTTCATATTTTTTATCCATTCTTCTCGTTGTAGCCGTCGAGCTTCACGCTCCTGTTCATGCCTTATAGTTTCATCGTTTTTATGAAACAAATCGTCCCACACGTTCATGGCGAACATTACTATCATTATTATTACCGACAAGAACAATAATATCGTTTTCGTACGGTCTTTCATTTTTTTTGTCCCTCCTGATACAATCTTTCATCACGTTCAACTAGGGCAAGCAAATCTCTTATCATTTCAGGTGTTTCCACCAGCACATATATTTGATATTTGGGATTGGAACGGTTACGCATTGTATGATGAAGGTCGTGACCAGCTCGCACTAAATCCATTGCGAGACTTTTTTTATAGATGTTTTTTAGTTTTGGTTTTTCTTCGTCCTGTGGTTGATCAAGCGTATTTTCAAACTCTTTGTTAAGGGGTCCATCATTTTGTTTTTCCCATCCAGAAATGAATTTTGTATATACTTTTTGCATGGCAGCTGGTGTTAAATGTGTGTAAACATAATAGTCAGCTGTAACAAAGATATTTTTCTTTTTACTTCCATTTATAGATTCAAAGAATGGAAGATTAGATGTTCGGATGCCTACAAGTTCAATGGTTGTAATCGTTTTTTGTAAATCTTTTTCCATGAAATATTTCCAAAAGTTACGGAAGATTTGTGCATGTGATTTTTCTTCCCATGTGATTGTTTTCCCGTCAACTTCCATTTTGAATATTTGGTTGCTCATTTTAAACGCTCCTTTATGTAATACAGTTTGTGAAATAAATTATAGACCACGTAAGTGCTGTTCGATTTTCTCAGCAGTAATCATATCGTACAATGCTAATGGCGCTAAGAGCCCAAAGGCTATTTGTCTTTCTATTTCTTCAGCCACAAGCTTTGCGTCTTGGAATAAGTTCAAATCAATATACATTTCCAGTGTCTTCATAGCTAGAAAATGATTTTTATGTTCAGTGTTATGGAAGAGTTCTTGCAAGATATGAATTGCGCTAGATATATGTTTATATTTCATGTAATTGCCTCCTATTGAATTTTTAATGTAAGTTTTGAAAGAAATGAGAGGGGAAAGTATCCCTGTCATATTATTATTGTTAGTGGATATGATAACAATAATTATATGGAATAGAATATAGGGAGTCAATAAAAAATTGTATTTAGTGGAATAACATTTGGGTAATTTTGTAAATATATTATTTTGGTAATGATAATTAAATAGGGTTGTTTGACTATAATTTTAATTGGATGTTATTATATACGATAACCATAACTGGAGGTGAATTTAGCTATGGATAACAAGAAGCACAGTATCTCTGAGTTCATTAAGATTCCAGATGAATATCATCATATAACAACTCCTAAACAAGTTATATCTGAGGAGGTACGTCAGGGGTTAAAAGATAAAAAATTATCTTTACGAAAGGCAGCAGATAAAATTGAGGGAATGAGTTATCCTCAAATTGCTCGAATTACTGCTGGTGAAAACTATAATATCGATACGCTTTTAAAGATCTTAAATATATTAGATTTGGAAATTCAAATTGTACCAAGAAATAAACAGTGATTTTACTTTTGCGAAAAGTGTATTCACACTTCTTAACAGAAGTGCTAGAATTTATTTAGAAATACCTTGTTTTTGTAGATCATTGAAAAGTGCATATAGGGGGATACATAATGAAATTTGTTACTATTGTGGAGTATTCAAATTTATCTTTTGAAGCGAAAGTATTGCAGGATCTTGCTGACATCGAGCTTTCTATTCAAGAAAGATGTGAGCTTTTAGACATCTTTTATCGAGTAAATCGGTATGGTCTTGATAGGGAAATGTTAGGAAATCATCTTCAAAAAGATGTAGATGCAGAGCTTGGAACTATCAGTATGGTAGTATACAGTAGTGATCAGGTTTTAGAGTTGATAATTACTCAAAATACGGCATCTGAAATTTTTATAACGAATTGTTATAAAAAAAGAAATTAAAAGTTTTAGGGATCTAGAATACGAGCTTTCGTATTCTAATCCCAAAAAATAATTACCCTTATATGAACGAAAATGATACAAACAAGGTTATAAGAGATTGAATAATAAAAGGAGGTACTATTGAAGAGAAGTAAACTTAACTATTAGTTCAAATGGATTGAGATGGTGGAAATAAATATAAAAAGATATTTGATATTGAGTTTGACTAAATAAAAGATAATTTAAGTTTAGATAATCGTATTTTATTGTAGGGAATGAAATAGTTATGTTTTACTAACGCTTCTATAGTCTCAGAAAATCCAATCTCTTAGAAAGAGCCTCTAATATTATTTAGAGGCTCTTTTATTTTGTGAAATTATAATTTATATGTGATAGATAGCCCCTCCCATACCCCTACAAAGCCCCTACCAAGTAATAAATCACTAAGAAAAAACACAACAAAACAAAAACAACAACAAACACCGTAGTAGTAGTCAAAAAAAAATTGAAATAACACGCCAAAAACCCACTCCTCCTTCCTATATATAGTACAAAGAAGAATTTTTTACTTTTGAATCGGGACAGGAGGAATTAGGATGGCGGTGTATCGTAATGTGCAGGTGAATTTTTGGCAGGATGATTTTGTTTTGGATTTGACGCCGGAGGAGCGGTATTTTTATGTTTATTTGTTAACTTGTTCGAAGACGACGCAGTGTGGGATTTTTCCTTTTCCGAAGCGGTTAGCTGAGATGGAGACTGGTTATAATCGGGAGACTGTTGATAAGTTAGTGCAGCGCTTTATTGATTATGGGAAGATTCTTTATGATGCGGATACTCGGGAGTTATTCGTTTTGAATTGGCTTCGTTATAATCCGGTGACGAATACGAATGTGGAGAAGTGTGTGCTTCGTGAGCTGAAGGGTGTGAAGAATAAGGAGTTTGTACATATGTTTCTTCAGAAGTGCGTAGAGGAGGAGCTGAATGTTCCGATGCTTTTAGCACATTTCGGTATGCCGAGTGATTTGGCTGTTGATGTGGATCCAGATCCAGTTTGTGAAGAGGCGGAAGAAGAGGTTATAGAGGAAGAGACGGGAAGTCGCGTGTTTTCTTTTTATGAGCAACATTTTGGTAGTTTGTCTCCTCATACTGTGGAGGAACTGAGTGCGTGGATGGAAGATTTGTCAGAGGAGCTTGTGCTGAAGGCTCTTCAAATTGCGTTTGAGAATAATAAGCGGACGGTTGCTTATGTGAAGGGGATTTTGAGAGGTTGGCACGGGAAAGGATTTACGAAAGTTTCTGAGGTTGAGGCGGATACGGCTCAGTTTAGGAAGAAAGAGTCGTCTGTGAGTAGTGGGGAGACGGAGGAGTTTTTGACGAGGTGCGAGGAGTGGGAGAAGAATGCGCCGTCAGAGGAAGAGTTGCAGCGCTTTTTAGCGGAACGCGGGTGGCGTCCATGAGTATTCAAAATGTGGAGGCGGAAAAGACGGTATTAGGTTCTCTTTTAATTGATGGAGAGCTTATTAAGGAGTGCCGTTTGACGGAGCATTATTTTTCTATGCCGGTGCATAAGTCTATATTTCGGTTAATGCGAAAAATTGAAGATGAAGGGCAACCAATTGATCTTGTGACGCTCGTTTCTCGGATGAATCCAAATTTTTTGGAGAATATCGGGGGAATGGAGTATTTTATAGCATTAATAGAGGGTGTGCCTACAACTGCCAACTTCTCTTATTATGAGGGGCTTGTTCGAGGTGCATGGAAAATGTATCAGGCTGGCATTCTTGGGCGCAAGATGGGAGAGCGTCTTATTGCGGAGAAGAATGAGAAAATTATTGGTGAGACAATTACGGAACTTTGTGAGTTAGAGGAAAAGGACTGTGTATGTGAGTTTGATTTGAAGGATGCGTTAGTTGGTTTGTATGAGGAGCTTCATCAAGATACGAAAGAGAATACTGGTATTGAGACTGGTTATACATCGTTAAATAAGATGACGTGCGGATTGCAGGAAGGTGATTTTGTCGTTCTTGGTGCGCGTCCTTCTATGGGGAAGACGGCGTTTGCATTAAATATCGCACTGCATGCGGCGAAGTCTGGAGCGGCAGTTGGATTGTTTTCGTTAGAGATGAGTAGTAAGCAACTGTTAAAAAGGATGGCGTCTTGCGCGGGCGAAGTGTCAGGAGGTAGGCTGAAAAATCCGAAGCATCGTTTTACGATAGAGGACTGGGAAAAGGTGAGTAAGGCGTTTGCGGAGATTGGTGAGTTACCGCTTGAGATTTATGATAAAGCAGGTGTTACAATGCAGGATATTTGGATGCAGACTCGTAAGTTAAAGAGGAAGCATGGGGATAAAAAGCTTTTAGTCATTGTGGATTATTTGCAGCTTATTACGGGCGATCCGAAGCATAAGGGCAATCGATTTCAAGAGATTAGTGAAATTTCTCGTAAGCTTAAGTTATTAGCGCGTGATTTAAATGTTTGTATAGTAGCATTGTCACAATTGTCTCGTTCCGTAGAGTCACGTCAAGATAAGCGTCCGCTTTTATCAGATTTAAGAGAGACAGGACAGATTGAGCAAGACGCGGATGTCATTATGCTTATGTATCGCGAAGATTATTACGATAAGGAAACGATGCAGAAAGAGATGACGGAGATTCATGTGGCAAAGCATCGGAATGGGCCTGTGGGTAGTTTTAAGCTGAGATTTTTGAAGGAGTTTGGGCGGTTTGTGGAGGGGAATAGTTAAAAGACTGGAGTATCACTTTGTAAATAAAATAAAGCATAAGTTTTCTATTTCATTAACTTATGCTTTATTTTTTGATTCTTTCAATATGTTTCTTATTTTTCCATAAAGAAGGATTTTCTCTCTGTAGTAATCCATTGCTCCAAATCATCTTGGCTACGTTGTACAAGTCGATTCACTAAAACATCATGCCATACATAATCCTCTAATAGGTATATATGAACGGGGTCATCTGTATAAAAAGCAATATTACGCTCTTCAAGTGATGGTCCATAAATCATCTCTTTAGAATCTATCGATAAAATAAACCAATGTTCTGTAGACAGGGTTTCTGTATAAGGTGTTATACGATGGGCTTCTAGATTTTTAATGGGATTTTCAACATGCAGGGTAATACCTTGTACTGTAACTTTATCAGCTACCTCAGATAGTTCCTCTTTTAACGCTTCATACATCTCATCCCACATTGAAATGACAATACGTTTTTGAGCTTTTTTTATTAATGCCTGACAATAGCTAATGATTGTTTTATTGTCTTTTAAAGTAATCACTCGATTATCCGTTTTTTCCTCGGAAGTTTCTAGTTTTTTTAATGAATCACTGATTACTTCATAAGTAGACTGCCATTCTGATTGCGCCTTTTGTAAAAAGATTTCAACAGGTAGAGGTGAATAGCGAGTGGTGTCATTTATTTCTTCCTTCATGACAATTCCTTTTTCTACAAGGTTACCCAAAATCTCATAAATTCGCGCTCTTGGGATACCCGAATCCTTACTCACTTGGTAGGCTGTGACAGGCCCCTGTTTAACAAGAGATACATAAGATTTAGCTTCATACTCATTAAAACCAATTTTTTTAAGCTGTTGCACTATGTAGTCCACTTTTTTCGTCCTCCGATGTTTGCTTTTATATTTCAACGTTACAATAACTGTTTACATTTAGCAAATTATTAGTTACTATTCAGATAGTGACTAAAGGAGAGATTAATAGTATGGATTTTTATTTAGACCCATCAGTATTAATTATTTTGATTGCTTTTGGATTTTTAGCTGCATTTATTGATTCAGTTGTAGGTGGTGGAGGACTCATTGCTTTACCAGCTTTATTATTTACAGGACTGAATCCAGCAAGTGCAGTAGCTACGAATAAACTAGCGTCGACAATGGGAAGTGCAACTAGTAATATTGTGTTTTATCGTTCTGGTAATCTTGATTTGAAATCGGCGTTTAAATTATTTCCACTCACTTTCATAGGTTCCATAATAGGAGCATGGACCGTTCATTTAATGAACCCAGAAGTACTGAAGCCATTGATGCTGATCATGCTTGGTGCGGTTGCCATTTATACGATATTCAAAAAGGATTGGGGTAGTATTTCCACTCATAAAAAATTGTCTGGTCGACACGTCATTATCTTTACTTTTTTTGTTTTTGCTATTGGTTTTTATGATGGATTTCTAGGTCCTGGCACAGGTTCGTTTTTAATGTTTGCTCTTTTATTTATTGGGTATGATTTTTTAAAAGCAGCAGGTAATGCGAAGCTTCTTAATTTAGGAAGTAATGTTGGTGCATTGTTGATATTTATGTATGTAGGGCAAGTAAACTATGCGTATGGTTTTATAATGGGGATTGCTCAAATTGCTGGAGGGATTGTTGGCTCCAAATTTGCTATAAAAAAAGGAAGCGGGTATGTTCGTGCTCTTTTCATTACAGTAACTTGTTTATTGTTAGCGAAAAATCTGTATGACTATATTCAGTAAATAATTTTGAACATCTTCACTTCAAAGAACGTAGAAAAGGTCAAATATGAAGGCTACATAAAATATAAGAAGATACTAGGGGCAAATTTCTTTTAACATTTTTTAGATGCTACCTTATTCGAAGATAGCATCTAAAAAAGTCTCATTTAAAAGAAAATCTAAGTGAAGAGAATGATATAAACTCATATTTTTTCTGGGGTATGTTTATTGATCATAGTGAAATGTTTACTCTATATTCTTCTTATAATTAGGCCGCAACAAACTCTTAAAATCTATCTCAGCAATCAACACACTCAATAATATAAGCGTCGCCCCTAAATACCCTTTTCCTGTGAGCGTTTCACCTGTGAAAACAAAGGCAAATCCTGCTGAAAAGACAGGTTCTAATGAAAAGATAAGTCCCGTATGTGTTGGCGTCGTGTATTGCTGGGCGATAACTTGTACGATGAATGCGACCGCGGTACAAAATATGCTTAAGGCTAAGATGATTAGCCATGAGTTGATCGTGCTAGGAAGTTTTGGGGTTTCCATCACTAATGAAAAAATAAGACTAAATAGGCCGACGAAACCGAGTTGTACTACCCCAAGTGCAATCGAGTTCACATGTTTTGTTACGTTTCCAGTAATGATGACATGAATGGCATAAAATAAAGCAGACAATATGCAAAATATATCGCCGTTACCGATCTTGAATTCACTAGTTAATGTTAATAAGCCAATTCCTATTATCGTTAACACAATTCCTAATATAACTTTCTTTTCAGGAATGTGTTTTAAAAATATAGCTGATAATATCGGAATAAAAATGACTGTGAGACATAGTAAGAAACCAGCATTAGACACACTTGTATACTTTGTACCGAATGTCGCGAAAATATAGACGATAAATAAAACGGAAGCTAGTATAAAAGCATATTTTACAGTTTTAAAATCGACTTTGAATAAATGTTTGTAAAATATTAAACCTGATAAAAGAAAGGCAATAATAAATCGTAATGCGATTAAATTATATTCTTCTATGCCATCAAGTCCAAGCTTTGTAAGTAGGATGGATGCACCCCAAAAAAATGTAACTAGTAGTAGCATTAAATCAGCTTTTAATTGAATTTTCATTTCTATTCCCTCGTTATGTATAATTTATGATTCCATACCCCTATCCCCATTGTTTATTTTAATATTAATTCTGAATATTTGGAACGAAAATTTATCGACGTTTTTAGTTACGTACGAATTAACGTTATCTACCGCAAAAACATTAGCGAAGTTAAATCCAAACATGACATTCATTTACGTATCCGGTAGCGGAACAGATAGTACAGAATCAGGACGTACGATATGGGCGAGAACGGAAAATGAGTTATTACGTTTACCTTTCAAATCTGCGTATATGTTTAGACCAGGATTGATCATTCCGGCAAATGGTGTGAAATCAAAAACGAAATCATATCAATTGATGTATGATGTGATGAAGTCCTTTAATCCTCTGTTGAAGCGATTCGGCAGTGTGATAACTTCTGAGCAGTTGGGAAGAGCTATGGTGCGAGTTGGGAAAGATGGATATTCTCGTTCAATTATAGAAAGTTCGGATTTGAAGAAAATCGGTAAGTAATAGTATGTAAAAAACGCCTATTTCATATAGGCGTTTTTTTGATGGTGAAGTTATTCTTCTTCAAACTGAAAAATATTCCGGTTAATAAGTTGGTGGAGATACCTATCCATTTCAGCAGCAGAAACGCTTCTTTCATTTTTAAACCACCATGCACTTAATGAGGTGATTGCCCCTGAATAAAATTCAATGATTAAATCATTTGGCATCGTATGGTTTTTGCAAAGTTGATTTAACGCTTCTATTTCTTGTTTTCTCGTTTCGTGACTTAAATACTGTGTACGGCTAATAAATTGTTCATCAGACATTTGCGTCTCTAATATTTTACCGATTTCTTCATGGTGTAGAAATTGTTCCATTACTTGAAATGGTTTACTTAATCGATCTGAAATCGGTATTTCAGCAATCATCTTGCTGTAGCGTTTAAATCCAAATGCTAATAAAGCATCTTTATCTTCAAAGTGTTTATAAAAAGTTGTTCGGTGTACCATTGCACGATCACAAATTTGGTTAATCGTGATAGTACTATATTTCTGTTTTGATTGCGTCATTAATTCAAATAAGGAATCCCATAGTAATTTATGTGTACGTCTAATACGTAAATCAAGTTGTTTTTCATTATCATTCATCTACAATTCTCCTTTTTTGTAGATTAAATATACAATGGCTGAAAATTGATTCTCCCTTTTTAATCTACATATGTATATTATATTACATGTGTTCCGGTGTATTTAAAGCTTTTTAAGTAAGAAACAGGAGGAGAATTTGTAAATGAATATAACAACTAAGAGCCCTGCAAGTGGCAAAGTTGATACTTCTAATATGAAACATACCCCGATTTTAATTGCATTACTTTTAGGGGCAATGGTTGCATTATTAAACGAAACATTACTTGGTAATGCGTTAACTGTATTAATGAAAGAATTCGACGTAACAGCTTCAACGATTCAATGGCTTTCTACAGCATACATGTTAGTAGTTGGTGTTTTAGTCCCGATTACAGCGTTACTTCAGCAATGGCTCACAACGAGACAAATGTTTTTGATCGCTATGGTAACGTTTTTAGTCGGTACATTAATTGCGGGATTCGCACCGACATTTTCTATTTTATTAGTTGGCCGTATCGTCCAAGCTGTAGCGACGGGGTTAATTTCACCGTTATTAATGAATACGATTTTACTTATTTGTCCGCCTGAAAAACGTGGTGCCACAATGGGATTAATCGCACTTGTGATGATGTCTGCTCCTGCAATTGGTCCTACATTATCTGGAGTAATTGTGGATTCATTAAATTGGCGCTGGTTATTCTATATTGTTATTCCTATCGTGATCATTTCAATTATGATTGGGATGAAGTACATTCAAAATGTTTCAGAGTTAACAAGGCCAAAAGTGGATTATCCATCTATCCTTTTATCGACATTAGGATTTGGAGGGCTTGTGTATAGCTTTAGTGCATCGGGTGATTTAGGATGGTCTGATGCGAAAGTGTATGGCACTTTACTTGTTGGGCTTATCTCATTATGTATTTTTGTCGTTCGACAATTGAAAATTGAGAATCCGATTTTAGAATTACGAGCATTTAAAGTTCCGATGTTTACAATATCAGTTGGATTAATCGTCATTGTGATGATGTCGTTATTTTCAACGATGACTTTATTACCGATGTTCCTACAAACAGTTTTACTCGTTACAGCATTTAAATCAGGACTAATAATGCTTCCAGGAAGTATTATTAGCGCCATAATGGGACCAATCGCAGGTAAACTGTTTGATAAATTTAGCCCGAAAGTTGTTATCGTTCCCGGGATTGTGTTAGTAGGTATTGCAATGTTCTTATTTAAAGGCATTACTCCTGACACATCAATGGTACAAATTATTGTCATGCATAGCGTATTAATGGTCGGACTCATGTTTGTAATGACAGCACAAACATATGGTTTAAATCAATTAACACCAGATCTATATCCGCACGGAACAGCGCTGTTTAATACGTTACAGCAAGTAGCTGGCGCAATTGGTACGGCTATCTTTATTTCGAAAATGTCTTCAGGAACAACTAAGTATATGGAAAGCTCAGCAAATCCAATGGATCCAGTAGAGAAGTTAAACGGTTTAACATCTGGATTCCAAGGCGCATTTACACTAGGGTTAATCTTTATCGTTATTGCTTTTATCGTATCGTTGTTCTTAAAAGAAGAGAAAAAGGAAGTAAAGGCAGCGAGGGTTTTACAGAACGAAAATTAAGGTTCATATTAAAAAGACATCTTTACAAGATAAAGATGTCTTTTTACATTTCTTTCGTAATATCATACTGCAACAACTGCCGTTGATCATAAAACTTCTCAAAAACGATGCCCATTACGTAGAAGAACAACAGACCGAAGCAAATGTGAACGAGCGTAAAGGTAGCTCCGAATGAAGAAAATTCATACACCATAATCGGTAATTTCGCAGTTGTCCAAACACCTAAGAAAAATACGATGTACCTAATGCTGGCGCCTTTTTTTAATAGTAGTGCTGCAATCGGAAAGGCAACATAGAGGGGACCAGCTGCAATTCCGCCTAATAATAGAGAGAATAATATTCCATATATGCCGGACTTTTCTCCCATATATTTCATTAGCGTTTCTTTCTTCACCCACTGATCAAGTAACCCTACAAATATTAGGACAGGGGGGAGTAGAAACAACATATCTAAAATGCTATTCCCTGTTAATTGTAATGCGCTCCATCCTAAAGATTGGTTTATAAAAGTTAGAATGATAAGTCCAATCAGCAAAATGAAAAAGAAGCGATATCTTTTTAGTTCTTTCATACCATCACCACCCAAATGATATAGGAGAATAGGAGTGACATGAGTAATGCAGATGCATTACGAGCGTAAGCAAAGCTTCGTCCGAATATCTTTTGTTCCATCGGCAAGGTTGTAATTCCTACTGACATTAGTGTAGACATGAGTGCCGCAACTTGAGGAAGACCTGCGCCGTGCTGTACTAACGTATTACCAAGAGGAAATACGACAAAGCTTGGGATAAGTGCCACAGATCCGAGTAGTGCTGAATAAATAATACCTAAAAATCCAGACTGTTCTCCAATGATGGAAGAGATGAAGGACGGCGTTAAGATAGAAAGTGATAGTCCAACGAAAAGCATAATGGAGAGCATGGCAGGGAGGAGGTTTCGAAATATTTTCCATGATTTTAATAGGGCAAATTTCGTTTTATTCCGATCCTTCATAAAAGAAATCCCCGTAAGAATAATGGCCAAAGTGTAAAGGATAGCGCCATTAATCATGATTAGATTCCTTTAAGTCTTTATATTTGTCTAAGAAAAATGATAAGTTTTTCATTTTTTCCTCAATATCCATTTGAAAATCCGCTAATTGTTCTTTTCCGGCTGTAGTAATTTTGTACATCTTTCTCGGCTTATCTGGAACTGATGTACTTACATAAGATTCAATAGCACCTTCGTTTTCTAATTTCTTCAGCGTGCGGTAAAGGATGGCACTATCGATTGGATTGACCGGAAGTTCTTCGTCACATTTCTGAAGTAGCTGCCCGCCATAGTTATCACCTTCTGCTAAAAATAACAAAAGAAATGCACCTGTATGTCTTCCTGTATGCTTCATGAATATACCTCCTAGAATGAATTGGAATATATACTGTTAATGACAGTATACTGTTGTTAACAGTATATGGTGCATGAAGTGCTATGTCAATTTAAAAATGTTACTGAGGAGAAATGGCAATTCATGTTTTAATCTTGTTAAATAACAAAATAAAAGCCTACTGTTTTCTTGTGACAGTGGCTTTCATAGTTGGTAAACTACTATATTACGCTTAGGGAATCTCGCCTTTTGATAGTAACACATATATGTTAGCCCTATATTGAGAAATAAAAAAAAGACACTCTCAAGAGTGCCTCTTATTAGCAGCCGAATCCGCCGCCCCAACAGCTAGCTCCAACGATGATTAATAAGATAAAGAGCACAACAAGTAAGGCGAATCCACCGCCAAAACCACAGCCTCCACCACAACTACCACCATAGCCTCCACAACTACCACCATAGCCCATATTAACTCCTCCTTCCATAAAGTCCATATATTAATGGATTTATATCACTTTATGTTTTTACGGATAAACTTGAGCAGGTCCTTTTGAAAAAATAAAAGTACTCGGTATTTTAAAAGAGTTGACGAACTTATTTTTGTCACGAGTATTCCGCTTATTACATATGGTATTTTATTCTGTGCATTGGGGGAAAGGAGATCGTTATGGCTAATTCTGAGATGATATTACGTTTACTTACGGATTTAAAGATTGAGCAGCAAGCTTTAAAAGAACAGCTGGAGAAAATGCAAACAGCTTTGAGTATTCTTGAAGAAAAACCAACTATTCCTGAAGAGAAATCAACTACTCTTCAAGAGAAACCAGTTGTTACAAAGCAACGTGGACATTCTGGGTTTCCAACATCTTTTCGTGATTGGAGAGCATCTTCTCAAAAGAACTAAGGAATCCTATTATAGTGAGTTATACAAAATCACAAATGAAAAAGTACAGTCTACTGTAGTTAATACAGAGGCTGTACTTTTTGTTATGTTAGTATAATTTGTGATAGGTGGTTTGTATTTTCTTTGACTATTCCACCTTTAACTCGATCCCTTCATCCAGCATATCTCCATTAATTTTCAAAGTTAATCCTTGCGTATTTTTCGGAACATCGAATACAATGTTCCCTTCCGAATTTTCATTAGGATTAAGAACACCAAATTTAAATGTAGCAGTATTTGCAGCTTTAAGTACTAATTGAGATTCATTAGAAATGTGATATTCTCTTCCGGTTCCGTCAATTAATTTAAAGTTATTGTTATTTAGTGTAATGGGTTCCTCTTGACGATTATAAACTGCGACGTCTAATACTTTAAATACACCTTGTGCTTTAACTTCTCCATTACCTATAACATCTAATGAATCGGCAGAGTGTATTGATATGTATACATCAGAAGAATCTCCATGGGTGGGAAGTTCTTTTTGAGGATCCTTGTTGCTAAGTTCATCATTCTTTGTTTCTTTAGAAGTCTCCTGTTCGTTTTTCGTGTTACTGCTAGATGTATCATGTGAACTGCAAGCTGATAATCCAAATAAGAATGTGCTACATAATAATGATGTTAATAACTTTTTGTTCATAGTTTGTTCCTCCAAAATAAAAGTACTTTCATGGGTGCCATAATGATTTAATAAATCTATATTTTTCTTTATATGTATTAAATGTTACATTTTATTATATTGGTTTTGGGATAAAAAGGAAACTTGATGCAAATAAACAAGACACTTTGCAGTGTCTTGTTTATTTAAGTTATGCGCATTACTTAATAAGACGCTAGTTTCTCATCCTGAACATGAGTAACTATGTAGGGTGTTTTAATTATAACATTTTAACCAGTAATGGGTCTATATGGAATTTTTAATAGTTGTTTTTAATTATTCAGAATGATACACGTGGTGAAAGGTATATATTATCTATAATAATTGTGTATATAACTAGCCTTGTAATGAGTTTCTACTATATTTTAAATTGAAATATAAATGAAAAGAAAAGCACAAAGAAGGGGCTGTGGAATATGGGCGCTTGGGGAACTGGATTATTTGTATGTCACACTAAAGACCGAAAGTGATGAAGAGCTTTTTATTACAAAGAAAAGACACCCATATAAGAGTGTCTTTTCCGATAGTTTTTTAGCAGAAGCAAGAAGCTCCAACAATGATCAATAAAATAAACAATACAACTAGTAAAGCAAAGCCGCCGCCACAACTACTACAACTACCACCAAATCCCATAATAGTTCCTCCTTTAATAAGAGGGGAAAACAAGGGGTCACTCATGTATTTTAACGGATTCAAATTACTTTATGTTTTTTACGCAATAATTGAGCAGGTCCTTTTGAAAATAAAGAAAAGACACCCTAAGGTGCCGTTCTCCGACTTGAACCATCTTAATTTTAATAATATTGGTCATTGAGAAAAAAGAAAAAGCCCTATATAGAGGTATCACCACACGACTAGCCAGCACTCACACCTAAAAACAGGATGGAATGATAAAATGGAAGTTTAAGGAGGGGGAAGAATGAAAAATGTACATAGATGGTTAAATTATTTTGGTTTTATATGTGTGTGCATGTCTAGCTTCGGTTTTGTTTCTCGTTGGATTTTTCGTGATGTGATTGCACTCGATCAATTACTTGTTTTGAGTATAGGAATTATTATTTTAATAACAGTATTTTTTGTAAAACGTTGTAGTAAAGAGTTACGAGGTGATAAAGGTTAATCGCCCTAAATGTAGTTTTAGAATTTCGCAATCGGAGTATATTGCTGAAAAAGGCTTATTGAATAATGACAGTTTATTTTAAGAAAGTAAATCGATAATATAGTAAATAATACTTTCCTTGACCCTGTACTATGGCACAGGGTTTATACTTTATATGAGGTGAGACAGATGCAATATCTTATTATCGAAACTTTAATAGATTCAGAAAAGAAAGTAGAAGAATATTTATAAAAATAATAAATTGTAAAGGTGGGAGAATAATGGAAGATTGTTGTAGTAACCTTAAAGGAATAAAAATTGAAAATAATGGTCATTGTCCATCATGTAAAAATAAAGCTAAGAATGTAAAGTTGATTACACTAAAATCATTGCTTAAGCCATCGGCATTAGAAACATTAAATGCTAAAGAAAATCACTATTTTTGTTCAAACGAAGATTGTGATGTAGTCTATTTTGATACGAATAATAAAAAATACTTTGTATCGGACATAAAGGTAGCTGTAAATCAAAAAGATGACTCAGCAACTACACCAATTTGCTATTGTTTTGATTGGACAAAAGAAAAAATCAAAAAATATGTAGAAAATGGACTTACTCCTAATCCAGTAGAGCATATTCGCGAAAACATAAGAGAAAATCGATGTGGTTGTGAAGTAAACAATCCACAAGGTAGTTGTTGTTTAGGCAATGTTACAACTTATATTAGAAAAATGTCATAAGGAACTTAAATGTTGCTTTTTTTCACCAAAATACTTTGGGGTATTTCAAGATCTCAAGTCGATGGGCATGTGGCGTTGCCTCATGCTCACCAAGCTAGTTAGTGTATGTTAAGTAAACCTTATGGATTTGTATATCTCATCCATCCACTTTCAGATTGTTTCGCTTTATACTTCCCATAAGACAGAAGCTTCATTGCCGAGCGATTGGCCGCATGAAAAACCAAGTTTAGCTTCAATTCTTCCTCCATTTCACTGGGATAGGTGGTAGATTCATAAACATAATAACCCGCCATGATACAGGGGATTACTTGCTCCGGTTCAAATCCATAAGCAGTTGCATCATCCACAACCAAATCAATGATGCATCGGTTTCCATCTTTAACTTTTTTCTGGAGTAATTTTTTTACCGATCCTGGTACTAATTCTAATATTTTATCCTTCATGTCAGTCACCTCATCTTTTATCATGTCCAGATAGCCTGGGGATATGTGTCAAACAGAATGAAGTTCCAACCGTAATTACACTGGTTTAACAAGATCTTAAGGACTATATCACCCTAAAAGAGAAAATGGCTTTAAATAAAAGAAACCCCGATTGTCTGCGGGGCTCCTAAGAGTAATCGTCAAGTAATGACGTACTCGACTAATTAACGATATCATGAATTTTTTGGTAAAAATAATGGTAAATGTGTCCAAATGAATAAGGGCATCATTTGGAACAAAAACGCTATTTTAATTTCAAACAAAAGAACAGTCAGCAAAAGCTAACTGCTCGGTTCTCCAAGGGGGAACAAGGAGAAAGTAACTTAATCGGTTGTCTACAGTATTGACGGAATATTGAATTTTATTCAGGGGACTATGTTATATGATTGATAAAAAATTCCTTTATTAGCAGTAAAACTCCGAGGAGAGACAAGACTTCAATTGAGAACCAAAACATGCTTTTTTGAGGTTTTTTAAACTCCATTATTATGGAAGAAAATAAAAAGGTTGCAATCATCATGATAATTAAGAGACGGATTATATCAGACATTAATAGCACTCCTAATATTTAATCAGTTTCATTATATAGTTATTTCCAATGAGATGGAATTTAAGAATTGTTTTATTGAAATTCGAACAGAAAAGGTCCTGTTGTCTCCAACAGAACCTTTTCTAAAATGGCAAAGAGTAACTCTTACCTTACTCTTCTGCTATATAATACACAAAACACGTATAGATTTGTAGAACAAGAAATTCCAATATAATTATTTGAATAAAGTGTTTAAAAGTATCTTGTCGGGGTTTAATATAAGGAATTAAATTACAAACGTTGATTTATCAATGGATATTAATGATGAACTAGAAAATGATAGTTAATAAAGAAATATTGCATATTCAATTGAAATAGAAATTTACAAGTAGAAAGCGAGGAATAACAATGGGGCTAGGAAACCATAGAACAGAAAATAGTTTGAGTGTAAATGACAGGTGTTCCGGGTTCTACTATTTATGCGAAGAATGTCATTGGGAATTCCATAGACACTTCGAAACAGTTAAATTAAACGAGTATGTTACGGAGGCACCTAAATATACAGAATTGATAGGATTATGGGAAGTATTGAATGATCCATTATCTATGAAAGAGTTCAAGGAACTTGTTTATAAAGGATTGGATTTAAAAAGAAATGTACAAAAATTATTTAATGAAGAAGAAATAGAAGCAAACAACAAACAATTAAAGTAGCGAATTCGATGCTTTTTTATTTTACATAGAAAAAAGGAAACCGCAAAGGATCCTTTTTATATTAAGCTGCTTTATAATTTTTATTTTTAATCCTATTTCTAGTATCCATAAATGCGGCGAATGTCGCTATAGCACCACCTAAATCATAAATTTGGAATTTGTGGACAAAAGCAAGTCCTACAATGAAATTGTAGCTGTATATAAAGCATGTAATACCGAACAGCCATAACATGAACTTTAAATCTTTTAAGCTCAATCTATAATTCTTAATTTTTTTCCACATATGTATCAACTCCTATTGTTCTGAGGTTCTATAGTTTTTCTTGCAGATCTCTCGCATGTCTACGATAAAGAATAGAAAGAAGATAACAGCTGCGATGCCATTAACCCAGTAATACGTATGTCCCATCGTGAATCCATCATAGAAGGAATAGGCATTCCAAATTATAAGGATTATTGAGCAGATAGTAGAGATCATTAATGAGCCAAAACTTCTCATGCTTTTCACCTCGATTCAAAGTTTTAGAACTTTTCGTACAATTATACATTTAAATAAAAAGATTTACAAAAGGAATTACCATAAGGAGGGGGTATGACTATACGCTCTAACGGGACAAACTGTTGGGAATTGTGAAGGAAACGGCGGTTCTAATGTGGATATCAATACGTTAAGTCAGGTGGATTCGATACTAACTCCTTAGATGAAGCTATTCAAGCTATGGCAGAACGAGGAATAAAAGGTAGCGTTAATGTTGATTCACTTTCTGGACTATGTGTTATATCCAAACCGATGTCCTACCTAATACAGAGTTAGATAAGATTACTTGGTGGGTGGATACTTGATCAGGTGGTAAATGGTGGTATGAATATATCAAAGTTAGATAATAGTTGAAGCCGTCCTTAATCGGGCGTTTTCAACTATTATCTAAATGCTTCTTTAGTTTTCTCTATTGTGTTCTGTTCCTCTTTTGTATTTGTAAATTCGATAACCATAACAGACAGTCCAAAACCTAAACAAACAGCCTTTATCTTGCTAATTCTCACAAGAACTTACACTTTTTCTCTATCTGTATTTAACCTAGAATACAAGATTCTTTCATTTTTATTCCTGGATATATTTGAAAAACTGTATGTTTTTTATCTCAAATCAATTACATCTATAAATTTAAGGAAAACTCTGTTATAAGATGCATCAGTGCAAGTTATTAAATTCTTTATCGGATTTATGTCAGTTACAGTCACATATCTAGTAAGTAAATGACCATCTCTATAATAAGTAATCAATACCTTCTCTTCAGAAAGAAATGAACATAGTAACTTGTTTTCAATAATTTCTTGTTTGTCTTGGGTTAATGTAGGGCGCTCCACTTTTGTTTGTTTTTTAACAATCTTACCAATACCGATGAATTTCTTCGGTATTGAAGCGAATGGAGTCCGCTTAATCATTCCTATTTCTTTTGGCATATGTGTATAGTTCATGCTGTACATCTCCCTGATTGCTATAAATAACTGTATCATTATATCAATTTTTGAAGATGTTAGGATTATTTATATAATTATAAAATAAACATTTAGAGGTTTTTGACTCCTTATAAAATCAATCCAATTTAACTAAGTATGATTTATATATATAATTGAGTAATGAACATGAATCAATTATTGTCATAGATGTAAGCAACATTTATAATGCAAAAGAATTGCATTTACTTCTTAAAGAGAAGCTTGAGTTTCCTGATTTGTACGTGGAAAACTGGGATGCTTTTTGGGATTGTATTACAGGATTTGTGTGTCCTTTGCCAAACAAAATGATCTTCGACGGATGGTCAAAGTTTGAAAAAAGGTTACCGAGAGATACAAAAATAATGAAAGAGTGTCTTCTTGATTATAATGAAGAGGATAGAAAGGATCCTGAATGGAAAAGCGAATTCTTATTTAATTGAATACTGTCAATATGATATGTAAATATACATATTGTATTTATTTGGGTTTTTTGTATGTTAAAATCAAATATAAGGATGTAAATATATAACAAACCAAAAGTAGGAATATCCAATGAATTTTGAGAGGTGTTACATGTTTAAAAATAAGAAATTAATTCGATTTTGTCTAACATTATTTGTATGTTTATCTGTAATTGATTTTACAATCGGTTATTTTCAAACATATCTTGAAACAGCAGCAGATATTGAATGGATAATACCAAGAATTTGGAAAACTATTTTGATAGATGCTCCTGAAAGCATACTTGTTATTTTAGGTGCAATAGCTTTATATGATTTCACAAAAGAGACATCGCCAAAAGACGCATCAATCTAAATGCGTCTTTTTTCAAATTTCTTCAATTAGCAATTTCATGGAGAGTCTTGCTGCAAAAGTAGAATAAGAAGCCCTAATCAAGGTGTTTTGCAGAAAAATCAGTCTTTTAATTCTTGTCAGTGAAATGTAGATTTACGATGTTTAGATATTTGTATGAGTATCAGGAGATATATGGTTGATTAATGACTGTCTTTAAAAAGAAAATTTAATTATCTGTATTTATATTTATATGGTAAAACAGTACAGTGTTTATAAATTATAGGGGGTATATAATGTGATTAATGAAATAGTTTGGGGAAGTCCAGGTAGTTTGCTCTGTTTAGGCTTTTTTTTGCAGGTTTGGGAGTATTCATAAGATTGTCTAGAATGCCGAAATAATAAAAAGTTTAGTACATAACCGGTGTTAATAGATGAAGCTTTGCTTTATGGGCGATTAACGAGTGTTTTAGAAAAAACATATTTATGACTTATTGAAAAAAGACGCCTGCATGAGCGTCTTTTTTATTAAAATTTATATTTTAAAGATTTACCTAGAAGAGAACAATCTATTAATTAACAAAAAAGAAAAGACACCCTAAGGTGCCTTCCTCCGACTTGAACCATCTTAATTTTAATAATATTGGACTCCCGTCCGAATATTATTTTACCATGTTAAGTTGTTTTTGGAAATATGCCATATCGATACAATACACGTTTTAGTTTTTGAATTATTTATTTGTTTAAAAGTTGAAATTAATAAGAACCCCATAAATGATAAACCATTCCACTAACAAAAAACACTAATCCTAAAAACAAAACAATTAAAGCAAGTACTCCATTTTGATTATGTTCCATAAAATTAGCTCCTTTTAGATTTATTTTTATCCCGCTATTTGTGGGAGCCCTGCTGCCCGTAAACGCCCGATTGGTGAAGGATAATACTCAGTGGGGGGATGAACAAAACCCCCGCTGAGTAAAGTTTCACTTTATATACAAAAAAGCCTTTAGTCGTAATTATGGCTAAAGGCTTTGATCATTATACTTTTTAGTTTATAAAATTTGAAACTGAAAATGTACTAACTTGATAATGAAGCCTGGCTATTAGAATTGAAAAATTTTAGTTTTATTATAATTAACAGAAATGAGAGTAGTGTGAAAATGAATCCGCTCCAAATAAGCTGGTGAATACCTAAGTTTGAAATGAACCAGCCTCCAATAGTTGTTCCTAAAGTAATTCCGAGATTGGAGAACGAAACGAATAGACTATTACCAAATTCAGGCGCTTCTTTTGCTTCGCTTATTAACCATGTTTGACCAACAATTAATCCACCAGCATGTACGATTCCCCAAATGAATACGATAAAAATCATTGGAACAAGGTAGGAACCTAAATAATAAACCAATATGTAAACAATAGAATATAGGATAGGAAATAATATTACTGTATTTACTATACTTTTTTGCAGGAGACTACCAAATAAATGATTGCCTAAAATCATAACGATACCAAATATGAATAGCATGATACTGATGAGAGATCCGTTCATGGAAGTTACTTTTGCAAGGTACTCGGCGAAGTAGCTGTATACGGAAAACATGGCTGCAAAAAGGAATGTGACGGTTAAAATATTCAACCATAATCCTGGTTTGCCGAGTATACGAATTTGTTTGCCGAATGACATTTTTTCTTTAACAGGCATAGAAGGAAGTAGGATTAGTATTCCAATGAATGCAAGAGTGTTAACAAGCGCTCCGAATAAGAAAGCAATTTCGAGTGAAAATTGGTCTGCAAGGTAAGAGGTTAGTGGTACACCTAAAGCAAAGCCAACAGTAATTCCCATGAAAACTTTTGTAACCGCTTGACCGCTCTTTTCTGGAGGGACAAGTTTAGCAGCTGTTACAAGAGCAATTGAAAAGAAGAGTGGGTGAAGTGCTGCCGGTAAAATACGGAAAATAAGCATGATTTCAAATTGTGTTGTATAAGCGTAGATTATATTTGAAATAACAAATATGAAAATTGCTGATAATAAAATTATTTTGCGATTAATACTAGAGACGAGCAGAATTAAAAACGGACCAGAAATAGCAACAACTAGTGCAAATATACTTACTAAAAATCCAGCTTGTGTAGTTGAAATTCCAAATTTTTGAGTGATTTGTGGTAATACGCCGACAATACCCATCTCGGTAGTAATAATTCCGAACACACCTATTGCGAGTGTCAGAATAAGTAAAGGATTTACTTTTTTCATTTATAAAACTCTCCATTCGTATCAGTATTTTGAAAGTAAATTCATTAACAAAGAAGCATTATTACAAGTATGATTGGATGCCAATATTATCAGGACTATGTAATTCGAAATACAATAACAGATATCTAAATAACTAGATATGATATGTTAAAAAATTTTCTCCTTTCTATGTTTCTTGCTTTTATAGGTAGTGCAATTTTATAAAAAAATAATTGGATGCCTGTAAAAAAGCAGAATGTGTGAAAGCTAATAATCAATTAGTATGCAGATTGATTATTAGCTTTCATTTTATAATTCGTTTTGAACGTATTCAGAAAACTCTCGTATTATTTTTTCATTTCGGCGATAGTATGTCCATTTTCCAATTCGGTCAGAGTCTAGTAGTCCTGCTTTTTTCATAGTTAATAAATAACTAGAAATAACCGATTGGGCTAAGCCAGTTTTAAGCTGGATATCTCCTACACATACTCCAACTTGAAAGCTAAGGCCTTGCTCTAGATAAGGTTTTTCATCGAAATGGTTTTCTGGATTTTTCAACCATGATAAAATTTGACATCTTGTTTCATTTGACAATGCTTTATAAATTAATAAAGGTTCCATAAGGATATTATATCTACTTTTATAGATTTGTAAATGGGTTTTGGTGATTTTAAAGGAAGAAGGCATATGTAGATTCCTTTAAATGTGGATGAGATGTTCTAGTAATAGGGCTTTTTTCTGGATGTGAATTTATAAAAAGTTGCACCGTCATATTGCTTTAGAATATGATTGGTTAAAGAGTAGGTGATGAGTACATGCAGGAAACAAAACAATTCCCGCTTATATCTGGAAATCTCTCATTAGATTTAGTGAATACAGAGTTAGTTAGGCGTGGACAACGTTATGATTTATTAATAACAGATGAAGATGTATTAGAATGGCTACATGTAATAAAGGCTAATCTTCCTTTTTGGAATGAAAAAACACTTATAGGAATTCAAGAGCGAGTGAATCAAGTTACATCTAGCATATTAGAGGTAAGAGAAGTACTGAGAAAACAGTTTGAGGCAATTGCTGATCTGCACGAAATTTCTAATGATTTTATTGCGTATTTAGAAAAACAAATTGAGAAGGCACCATTTACATATAAAGTCATTGAACAGCGTCTAGTACCTATCCCAGTTGGAGAAATTGAGGATGTACTTGTATCGTTAATTGCATTTGATGCTTTAACGTTAATAGCAGAAAATAAGCTTATTTCTCTTAAAAGGTGTTCAAACCCCGACTGTGTTTTATTATTTATAGATAAAAGTGGAAAACGAAAATGGTGTTCTATGAAAATATGTGGGAACCGGAAAAAAGCAGCAAAATTTCAGGTTCGAAAATCTGAAGAGGTTTAGGAATCAGCTTATAGCAGTTGATTCTTTTTTTTGTATCTTTTAACTAACCTCTAAAATGAATATTTACAGGTTAGTTAATTCGGGTTATAATTATTGGTAAATAAAGTGAGACTTTAGTCAGTGGGATGTCCATCCCTGCGAATAGCGCGATAAAGGAGGAAAACGATGGATAATATAACAGCAGCTAAGCAGAAAGAGGCTCAACCAATAAGTGTACGATATTTTGCAAAAATGAAAGGGAAAGGGAGAAGTCCATTACAAGTAAATATAAAGGATTCTTTAACGGGACTACTGGGGGGATTTTTAACAATTCTCACCTTAACATATTTAACGAGTATAACTTCTACAGAATTACTAATGGCTCCATTTGGAGCGAGTTGTGTATTAGCGTTTGGAGTTTGGAATGCACCGCTATCTCAGCCGCGTAATATTATTGGAGGACATTTGATTTCAACTTTCATTGGTCTATCAATATATCATTTGTTTGGGAATGAATATTGGACAATTGCTTTAGCAGTCGGGGTGTCGATTGCTATTATGATGTTAACAAGAACAACGCATCCTCCGGCAGGGGCTGATCCAATTGTCGTTATTTTAGGAGCAAATAGTTGGAGTTATTTAGTAACGCCGGTTTTAGTTGGTTCCGTTGTTATTGTAGTTATTGCTTTATTTATTAATAATATGAGTAGTAAAAGGAACTATCCAACTTTTTGGATATAGTTTGTAAAGTGAAAAACAATTTAAGTAAGTACTTTATTTTTACTATGTTTCATTTTTTATATAGAAAAAGCCTTTAGTCGTAATTATGACCAAAGGCTTTCATTCTCATTCTTTTTAGTTTACAAAGAAAAGACACCCATATAAGAGTGTCTTTCCGATAGTTTGTTTAGCAGAAGCAAGAAGCTCCAACTATGATTAATAAAATAAACAATACTACTAATAAAGCAAAGCCGCCAGAAAATCCACAGCCGCCACAACTACCACCAAATCCCATAATAGTTCCTCCTTTAATAAGAGGGGAAAACAAGGGGTCACTCATGTATTTTAACGGATTCAATTTACTTTATGTTTTTTACGCAATAATTGAGCAGGTCCTTTTGAAAATAAAAAAAAGACACATTAAGGTGCCTTTCTCCGACTGGATAACCGCATTTCGAAATTGGTGGATAACTTGCAAATAGTATGTATGCTTCGATTTATTTACAGATACCTAAGGTTTATACATTCTTCATATAAGTCAGTACTTTTGATTACTAAACGTTCAATCATCATAAGGTTTAGTTTATTGTTACCAACCACTCGCTCTAACATCCGCCTTCAACCACTTCACCCAATCCGAATCTTCTATTTTAAGCAAACTGAGCGAAACACCTTTCATATCTAAAGAAGTTAGCAGTGTACCAACCTTTACGAACTTCACATGTAAGCCTTCCAGCTCACATAAACGGCGAATATCGTTTGCGAAAATGTATTGTTCCATTAATGGTGTCGCACCGAGTCCGTTAATGAGGATGGCGAAGTTGTCTCCTTTTCTCCAGCGATAAATGCTTTTTAGTTTATTCATAAGTTCGATTGCTAATATTTCAGAAGAGGATAGTGCTTCTTTGCGGTAACCTTTTTCGCCGTGGATACCGACGCCGTAAAACACTTCATCGTCGTTTAATGTGAAGGAAGCTTTTCCCTGCATGGGATCATTGGCAGGTGAAAGGGCGACTCCTAATGTGTGTAAGTTTTTGATGACAGATTGCCCAAGCGTTGTTAATTCTTCTAAAGAGCGGCCTTCAAGAGCGGCCGTACCAAGTATTTTTTGAACGAAAACAGTACCAGCGACGCCGCGTCTTCTTTTATTAAAAGAAGCATCATCTTCAATTGAAACGTCGTCATTTACGATGATGTGGTCAATTTGTCTTCCTTCTTCTTTGGCGATTTGTTCTGCCGCTAAAAAGTTTTCTACGTCATCTTTAAAGTTTTTTATGATGAATAAAATACTTTTATCTTTTGGCATGAGGCGAGTTGCCGCAATAATTTGTTCCACTGTAGGCGGAGTGAAGATACTGCCGTTTACTGCCGCCATAAGCATTCCGTTTCCTACATAGCCAATATCAGCTGGTTCGTGTCCGCTACCACCGCCGCTTATAATGACAACGTTTTGCTCCATTTCTGCGATATCTTTTACATAAATGATGTCATGTGTTTCGTCGTAATTTACTTTGTCGTTATGTTCAAAATAAAAGCCATGCAGCATATCTTGAACGATATTTTCTACATCATTCATAATCTTTTTCATTGCTTTTGCCACCCTTTAATTACTTTGCTGATTGCTCCAGTAATAGTAGTAATTGATTGTTTATCATATTTTTCATGAGAGAAGACATAATGGACGGATCTACTTCACATTTACTTTCAATCCAATCTTTTATCGTCCCAACGAAGCCGTGACTATAAAAAGAGGCAATCGTATTTTTTGTCTCATCAGAAAGGCTGAATCCACAGCTCATCGATAGTTCATCAATAATCTTCATATATAAGTTTTTCGTATGCTCAAATAAATAGTGATTAAACGAGTTTTGTTCAATGACTTTAAAAGCATTTTGGTAAAATTTTTGATTTTCATAAAAGTAATCAAATAATAAATCGAAAATGTTTTCCCATGTTTCATAATCAAGAAAGTCTATAATATTTTCTTTCGTTTCTTCTTTATAAATCCAGCTTAATAGTTCGAATTTATCTTTAAAATGATAATAAAAAGTTTGCCTACGCATTTGACAGTGTAACATAATATCGCTCACTGATATTTTATGAAACGATTCTGTTTCCATTAAATGTTTCAATGAGTTCGCGATTATCTTTTTAGAAATTATAGAAGAGGTCATCTGAATCATCCCTAGAATGTTAGTAATATAAAAATCCTATCTATAAATGAGAGCGGTGTCTTTAGACAGATTGTCCATTTTGTCCGTTTACTATAAAACGCTTTCATTTTAACATGAGTAGTAAGAAGAAGATTTCAAATATATCACAATATATTAAAGGAATTGAGGGAGAAGCACAATGAAAAAGATTATAAACAAACCAGAAACATTAGTAATGGAAATGTGCAACGGAATGGTTATGGCTCATCCAGAGCTGGAGCTTTTGAAAAAATATAAAGTCATTAAGAAGAAAGAAATGAATGAAAATAAAGTAACGTTAATTAGTGGCGGCGGTAGTGGTCACGAGCCAGCACATGCAGGTCTAGTCGGAAAAGGAATGTTAGATGCGGCAGTATGCGGAGATGTGTTTGCTTCGCCTTCACAAATTCAGGTATACCAAGCGATTAAAGAGACAGCTAGTAAAAAAGGTACGTTGTTAATTATTAAAAATTATAGCGGCGATATTATGAATTTCAAAAACGGTGCACATTTAGCGACTGAAGATGGAATTGAAGTCGACTACGTAAAAGTAGACGATGATATTGCGGTAGAAGATAGCCTGTATACAGTAGGACGCCGCGGTGTTGCGGGAGTTATTTTAGTGCATAAAATTGCCGGCGCAGCAGCGGAAGCAGGAATGGATTTAGGAGCGGTGAAAGCTGTAGCGGAAAAAGCAGCGGCTAACGTGCGTACAATCGGTTTAGCATTAACTTCTTGTACAGTTCCAGCGAGCGGATCACCTACTTTTACACTTGAAGAAGATGAAATGGAATACGGCGTAGGTATTCACGGTGAACCAGGTATTAAACGTGAAAAAACGCTGTCAGCAGATGAATTAGCTAACCGTATGACAAATGATTTAATAAAAGATTTAGGAGTAAAAGATGGTGAGGAAATCGCGCTTCTAGTAAATGGTTTTGGCGGAACACCACTGCAAGAACTTTACCTATTTAACAATGCAGTTACGAGAGAATTAGCTGATAGAAACATTAAAATTAATAGAGTATTCGTCGGTAATTATATGACGAGTATCGATATGGCTGGTATGTCTTTAACAGTGATGAAGTTAGATGACGAGTTAAAAACGTTGTTATCGAAAGAGTGTAATACACCAGCGTTTAAAGTAGATGGACCAGTTGAAAGTGTAGAGTACGTGAATGTGCTTGAAGATGTAGAAGAGAAGGAAGTTTCCTTCGAAATAGAAACAGCGGAAGAGCATGCTGTTATTAAAAATAATGTCATTACATTAAATAACATGATCTATCTCGTTGATAAAATGAGTGACATTATTATTAAAAATGAAGTACCGTTCTGTGAGTTAGATACACATGCAGGTGACGGCGACTTCGGAATGAGTGTTGCAAAAGGATTTAAGCAATTAAAGCGTGAGTGGCATTCTATTGTAGGACAAGAGAATGTAACGATTGGATCATTCCTTGACGGTTGTTCAATGATTATTATGGAACATTGCGGCGGCGCTTCTGGTCCAATTTGGGGCGGAGCGTTCCGCGCAGCTAGTAAAGCAGCAGGCGAAAAACGTGAGCTAACAGCTGGAGAGTTCGCTGAAATGTTGCAAGCGGCACTTCAAGGCATACAATCTATCGGTGAAAGATCGTTCGGTAGAGGAGCGGTAGTTGGTGATAAAACACTTGTTGATGCACTTGCTCCATGTGTAGATTCTTGGTTAGCTAGCGCTTCAAACGAAGTAGACGTGAAAACTGCCTTTGAAAAAGGAGCAGAAGCAGCGGTTAAAGGAGCAGAGTATACGAAAGAAATCGTAGCTCGTATGGGCCGCGCTGGTACAGTTGGTGAAAGAAGCTTAGGCTATCCAGATGCAGGTGCACATGCACTTGGAGTTATCTTTACGGAGATTGCGGGTAGTTTGAGATAGTAATTAGAAAGTCCCTCTGCCTTAGGTAGAGGGACTTTTATATTGTATTTTAGATTTAGTTTTTTTGTGATTGCAGCTTATCGATTTTCCAGTGTGCTCCTAGAGGATCTAAAGAGCTTTCAATATAAAACATATATTCATCTGCGGTACTTGGTACTTCAAAAGCTATTTTTAATTCTACCGTTTCATTTGGTTTAACTTGTATATCAGAAGGGTTTTGATCAAGCACCTTTCCTTCATAGGCCTTTCCGTCTTTTTCATCTTTTAAGTTATATTTTAATTCTGATAGTCCAATCGTTTGACCTCGTACATTTTTTACAGAGACATTAACAACGACGGAATCGTTACTAGCATTTAAATATGCATTTTGAACGGCGGTCAAGTAATAGCCTCCCTTAACACTCTCACCAACTAATAAAATACCTTGTTCCAAGCGGCTCATATCTTCTTTTTCTTCAAAATTTATTAATTCTTCATTTTCATTTTTTGCGGTTGGTTCTTCTATTGGACCATTTTCAACGGCACTATCTTTTTTATCTTGTGTGCAAGCAGCCGTAACACTGGCTAATGCTAGAATTAAAGTAAGTAATATGAATAATTTCCTCATAAAATTTATCTGTCTCCTTAAGTTTCTCAATTTGGTGCAACTATACATATTATAAAGAGATTCTATTAAGATTAACATAATGTCTCATTATTGGCTCAAAATAGGGGGTCCTTTAGACACCTTATTCTTGTTTTTTATTAATATGATTGGTGTATTTACTCTAGTTGTAGCGAAATCGTCCGTTGTTATCATTCCTACTGTAAATATGTAATTAGTATTATTTTATTCTTTAAATATCTCCGGTTTTTCAACTCTAAATGATTGCACCTCACCGCACTCTAAACAAAATGTGGTTAATAGTTTGGAACGTTTCCCTCCTGAAAAGAATCTACTAGATTCATCCTCACAAACATATGCATGATAAGCAGATCCAATCCTTCCTTCTTTAAATGTAGTAGAACCACAATTCTCGCATCGTTTATTTTTCATGTTACTAACACCTCATTTGATTGATATTTATTTTTCTGTGTTTTTAAGATAGAAGTAAAGCAACTTGGTTATAAATGATGTTTTCGACATGATACAACATAGCCCTTTATATATCCGCAAGTAAAACAACATAATACCCTATAAATCTCTATAACAATATGATGTTTCATATATCATTTAATGTTTATCGGAAAAATAAGTATTAAACGATTGATTTTTATTATTCTGATGATTATAATAAATGGAAATCAAACAATTCTTATGTTGAGAAGTGGAGGGACGGGCCCTATGAAACTTCGGCAACCTCGTTTTAGACGAAAGGTGCCAAATCCTGCAGGTGAAAAACACCTGAAAGATAAGAGCGGTTCATTTAGTCAAGAAGGCTACTCTTATTTCGTTAAGAGTAGCTTTTTTTATGGTTAAAAGTTAAAGGGGGAATAGGTAGTGGAGTATGGTTTTTGGTTGCCGATTTTTGGGGGATGGCTTCGAAATGTAGATGATGAATCTATGCCGCCTACGTTTGAGTATGCAAAACAAACAGCGCAAGCGGCAGAACAATTAGGTTTTTCAACAACACTTATAGCAGAATTAAATTTAAATGATATAAAAGGTGTTTCAGCACCAAGTTTAGAGGCGTGGACAACTGCGGCAGCACTTGCTGCGGTAACAGATCGATTAGAGATTATGACAGCTGTAAGACCTGGTTTTCACAATCCAGCAGTTACAGCGAAAATGGCAGCGAATATTGATCAATTAAGTAATGGCCGTTTTACATTGAATGTAGTTTCAGCATGGTGGGAAGAAGAAGCGAGACAGTACGGCGGGGTATTTACCGCACATGATGAACGGTATGATCGCACAGAGGAATTTGTAACAGTTTTGAAAGAGCTTTGGAAAGAAGAAGAGTTTTCTTATAAAGGGAATTTTTATGAGCTTCATAATACACATTTAAGTCCAAAACCTGTGCAGAAACAAGGGATTAAGATCTATGCAGGTGGTGAGAGTGAGCGAGGAAAAGAAGTAATTGTAAACCACGCGGATGCATATGTAATGCATGGGGGAACAGTAGAAGAGGTATCTGTGAAAATAGAAGATATGAAGAATCGTAGAAAGAAAGTCACAGAGGAGCCATTGCAGTCATTCGGGCTTGCGGCTTACGTCATTTGTCGTGATACAGAAGAAGAGGCATTAGAGGAATGGAGACGCATAACGGATGTGAAAGACGATGCTCTAGGTTATGCGGGTTACCAAGATTTTATTAGTAAATCGTATTTGGAACAGCAAGTGAAGCTAAATGATTATTCCGTATCTAATCGCGGGTTACGTCCTAATTTAATCGGAACACCAGAACAAATTGCAGAAAGGATACTTGCTTTTGAGAAAGTGGGTGTTACGTTATTACTTTTACAATTTTCTCCACAGCTTGAAGAGATGAAACGATTTTCTGAAAAAGTGATGCCATTAGTTGAAGCAAAAAGAAAGGAATTGATTACAAATGAGTAAAATTTACATATTACATGAGAATAAGGAATGGACGAATCATTTGGTGAAAAGGTTGGAAGAATTAGAGTTACCTTATGAGGAATGGTTTTTAGATGAAGGAACAATTTCGCTAGAAAAAGAACCTCCCCAAGGTGTTTTTTATAGCCGTATGAGTGCTTCTTCACATACGAGAGGGCATCGATATTCACCTGAGTTGACTGAAGGAGTTCTTGCTTGGTTAGAGGGATACGGGCGAACAGTATTTAATGGATCTCGTGCATTACGCCTTGAAGTAAGTAAATTGAATCAATATGCAGCATTAAGAAAATTTGGGATACAAGTGCCGAAAACAATTGGTGTTGTTGGCCGTGATAATATAGTAAAAGCAGCAAGGGAGTTAGGGGAAGTACCGTTCATTACAAAGCATAACCGTGCAGGTAAAGGCCTTGGTGTTCAACTTTTTCATTCCATTGATGCTTTAGAGCAATATTTGGATGGTCCGACGTTTGAAGAACCTATTGATGGAATTACTTTAATCCAGCAATATATTGAAGCGCCAGAACCGTATATTACACGTTGTGAGTTTGTAGGCGGTCAGTTTGTATATGCAGTTAAAGTAGATACATCAGAAGGATTTGAGCTTTGCCCGGCAGATGCATGCTCTATTCAAGATGCTTTTTGCCCAGTAGGAGAAGAGAGTAAGAAAGAGTCGTCAACAAAATTTGAAATTATATCGGGCTTCCAAGAGCCAATTATTGAACAATACAAAGAATTTTTGAAAGAAAATAAAATTACCGTTGCTGGTATTGAATTTATTCGCAGTTCGGATGGAACAATTTATACGTATGATATTAATACAAACACAAACTATAATTCTGACGCAGAGTCTGTAGCTAATCAATTTGGTATGCTTGAACTTGCTAAATTTCTTGGAATAGAATTAGAAAAACAAGTAGAGTCAGTTAAATAATGTTGATTAAAAAATAAGGTTCTGGTGCAAACCTTTGCTAAATTAATAGTATCAGTGTGTCCAAGTTTAAGAGCGTACTTACAAGGTTTTTAGAGTTTTTGCACCAGCAAGAAAAGTATCAGTTTATATTAAAAAACAGCCCAAGTTCGAATAAGGAACTTGGGCTGTTTGTATGTTGTATTTTCTTTCCTTTCCTAGCACTACTCCATCGCATCAAGATAAAAGAACGAGTGATTCCATTGTATGGTTATGTGCAAAACATAAACTAGTAGAAATTTTGTATTTTTTTATCCTACGTATCCCACCCTGCACAAAAAAATATTTCTCAACATTTAATTGTTGAAAAACATTGAATATTCTCTATAAAGAGAATATTATGTTGCTATCGGCAAAAAAAACGATAATTCGCAGACACTGGGGAGGAAATGCATTGAAAAAGAATAAGAAGTTAAAACCATTATCAGTTTTAGCAACAGCGGCAGTACTAAGTAGTAGTTTTGCTTTTGGAAGTCATGCGGCGTATGCTGATTCGCCATCATCTCTACCAATAGATGAGCATTTAATACCGGAGGAGCGTTTGGCAGAAGCGCTAAAACAACGGGGCGTAATTGATCAATCTGCATCACAAGCTGAGACGTCAAAGGCTGTCGAAAAATATGTTGAGAAAAAGAAAGGGGAAAACCCTGGTAAAGAAATCTTGACAGGAGATAGTCTTACGCAAGAAGCTTCTGATTTTATGAAAAAAGTAAAAGATGCAAAAATGAAGGAAAATGAACAGGCGCAACAGCCAACAGTAGGGCCAGTAGCTGGACCAGGTGCAGGATTGAATTCTAGTAAATTAAATGGAAAAGTACCTACTGCACCAGCGAAGCAAGAAGAGTACAACGGTGCTGTTCGAAAAGATAAAGTACTTGTTTTACTTGTAGAATTTAGCGATTTTAAGCATAACAATATTGATCAAGAGCCAGGATACATGTATTCTAAGGACTTCAATCGTGAACATTATCAAAAAATGTTATTTGGTAATGAACCATTTACGTTATTTGATGGATCGAAGATTAACACATTTAAACAATATTATGAAGAACAATCTGGCGGCAGCTACACAGTGGATGGAACTGTAACGGAATGGCTTACTGTTCCAGGAAAAGCTTCAGATTATGGTGCGGATGCAGGTACTGGCCATGATAACAAAGGTCCTTTAGGGCCGCGTGATCTTGTGAAAGAAGCATTAAAAGCAGCGGTAGCAAAAGGAATTAACTTAGCTGATTATGACCAATTTGATCAATACGATCAAAATGGTGATGGAAATAAAAACGAGCCAGATGGCATTATTGATCATTTAATGGTTGTACATGCTGGCGTTGGTCAAGAAGCTGGCGGCGGTAAATTGAAAGATGATGCGATTTGGTCTCATCGTTCAAAACTTGGATCAAAACCATATGCGATTGATGGCACAAAATCTTCTGTTTCGAATTGGGGCGGAAAGATGGCTGCATACGATTATACAATCGAGCCTGAAGATGGAGCAGTTGGTGTGTTTGCGCATGAGTATGGTCATGATTTAGGATTACCAGATGAATACGATACGAAGTACTCAGGACAAGGTGAACCTGTTGAGTCATGGTCTATTATGAGTGGCGGCAGCTGGGCTGGAAAAATTGCAGGAACAGAGCCAACAAGTTTCTCACCACAAAATAAAGAGTTTTTCCAAAAGAATATGAATGGCAACTGGGCGAATATCGTTGAGGTAGATTATGATAAACTTCGCACGGGAGTCGGTGTTGCAACATATTTAGATCAAAGTGTTACAAAATCAAAACGACCAGGAATCGTTCGTGTTAACTTGCCAGACAAAGATATTAAAAATATCGAGTCAGCATTTGGTAAGAAGTTTTATTACAGTACAAAAGGAAATGACATTCATACAACACTTGAGACACCAGTATTTGACTTAACAAATGCAAAGGATGCTAAGTTTGATTATAAGGCATTCTACGAACTTGAAGCGAAGTATGATTTCCTTGACGTATATGCGATTGCAGAAGATGGAACGAAGACACGTATTGATAGAATGGGCGAAAAAGATGTAAAAGGCGGCGTGGATACAACTGATGGTAAGTGGGTTGATAAATCATACGATTTAAGCCAATTTAAAGGGAAAAAAGTAAAACTGCAATTTGAGTATTTAACAGATATTGCAGTAGCTTATAAAGGATTTGCGTTAGATAATGCTGCATTAACTGTAGATGGCAAAGTTGTTTTCTCAGATGATGCAGAAGGCGGGCCAGCAATGACGTTAAAAGGATTTACTGTATCTAACGGATTGGAACAGAAAAAAAATAACTACTACGTAGAGTGGAGAAATTACGCTGGTTCTGACACGGCGTTAAAACATGCGCGTGGTCCAGTCTTTAATACAGGAATGGTTGTATGGTATGCGGATCAAAGCTTTACAGATAACTGGGTAGGTGTTCATCCAGGTGAAGGATTCTTAGGAGTAGTAGATTCTCATCCAGAGGCAATCGTAGGTACATTAAACGGACAACCGACTGTGAAGAGCAGTACGCGTTATCAAATTGCCGATGCGGCATTCTCATTTGATCAAGCGCCAGCATGGAGAGTAGACTCGCCAACTCGCGGTATCTTTGACTATAAAGGATTACCAGGAGTTGCAAAATTTGATGATTCTAAGCAGTACATCAACAGCGCTATTCCAGATGCAGGACGTAAGTTGCCGAAATTAGGGTTGAAGTTTGAAGTAGTAGGTCAAGCTGAAGACAAATCTGCAGGTGCAGTTTGGATTCATCGATAGAATAAGGTGAAACTATGAGAGCTGTCTATAAGTTGGTGAAACTGACTTATGGACAGCTCTTTTCTTATTCTAGAAACGTGGCAGTTTAGTTTAGGAACCAGTTCATTGGAAAGGAAGATATAAAATTTATTTTCAATAAAAATGAGAAATGATATCTCTAGGAAATTTCCTTTTCCTTCCACATACGAGGTGTAAAACAAAGGGAGAAAGTCAGTAGCGGTCCTGTTATATTCTGCATAGCAGCGATTTATATGTCGAGAAATCAAAATAGATTTATGTAGCATGCCGCTTTAGTTTTAAAAGTAGAAATAAATCAATAAATTACAATGTAGCATGATTTAAATTAATTGAAATGCATGAGCAAAAATACATTCTCATACGAAATTTTTATTAAATTACAAAATACTTATCAGATTTGATTGTAAGAAATGATAAGTATAATTGATTTTTTATGGTGTACAGAAAAAATTAATTATCACATCCCTTTATTTTCACACTAGAACCTAAAAAGAGGTTCTGTTATAAAGTTTTTTAACAAGAAAAAGTTATGTTGCAAAAAGGGTTGTGCCTATTAATTATATGAAGAGAGGCATGTAGTGTGTTACTAGACAAAAATACTTGATACACCAATGTTACCTTCACTCACCCTCCTCATTATTATAAGCTAATAGTGGTTCGTACATCATTATAGCGTGATTCTCCGTTACATATTGGTCTTCTATAAACTGTTTCTGTTGAGTATATACTTTACGTTGAATAACATTATGTCGTATATAACCACCCCAGTATGCAGATTGGATTGAGTGTTCTTTTTCATATACTTCATATTGATAAAGCTGCGGATGGGCAATTCTCCACTCACCGACTAAATGCTTATCTGTAATATAAAGGTGAAGTTGATACGATTGGTCCGTTTCATTTTTGATTTGTAAATCCAAATAATTATAAGAACAAGTCGCTCCACTTCCAAATGGTTGGGTCCGCTTGGAATCAGGAAAGACATCAAAACTATGACGATATCGCTCTGTTACTGTCAATGGTGTATGTAAGGTCATCCAATATATTAAATTTGAAAGCTGACAAAGCCCTCCTCCAATGCCTGCTTGAAAAGATCCATAGTGTAGTATCATGCCCTCTACATACCCTTTTCTTCTCGTAGGCTTACCTATTAAACGCCAGTAAGAGAATGTTTCTCCCGGTCTAATGACGATACCATTTAGTTGTTTAATAGCAATCTTCAAATTAACAACTTTATTCTGTTGATACCACATATCTACATCTTTGAGCTTACGAAGTAGTATCGTTCGATGCTGAATCGCTGTATAGGGTAACTTTTCTTGTTGAAACGTTTTTGCATATGTTTTTCCATCTGCTAACCACTGAATGTACCTCTTTGTAGAGTAATACCATGTCCCTAGTAGAATGCGATACTTAGACCGCTGTTTAGGACGTAAGTTCACTAAATTCATTTTATTTCCTCTCTCCATCGTTTTCATATGTTACCATTTCCGTAATTACGATCCCAATCAATTGTCTTATTAATGCCTTTGAATTTACCCAAGTTTTCCCGCACAGAACTGTAATATTAATTGTCGCATTCTCTCGTTTTTTAACTACATTCTTATATGTATATCCATCAATAAATTGTACTTTTCTTAGCTGCATAGTAATTAACATAAATAGATAAGAGACGCAAAAAAACAGTATAATTAATCTAATGGGGACCTTGTTTTTTCCATTTTTCGAATTGCTTATAGTCATGTGAAACTCTGCCTCAATATGATAAATTCAAATAAACACATTATAAATATAAAGGATAACCTTAAATAAATAATAATGAAAATTAAAGAAATTCTAAAGAATCAATATATTTTTACTAAATATTGATTGATAATAAGTTGTTTTTTGAGACTTTACTAGGTTCTGTTGCAAAGTTTCTTAGCAAATAAAAAGTTAAGTTAATTACAATGAATCATGTTAAAAGGTATGTTCTCAGGATTATATTGTGATTTTAATGGAGATAGCATTGTTTTTTAGGCTACATTTTAGCGAAATAAAAGCTCAAAAATCGATATGTATATTTACAATGTTACATTAGTATTTTTCTTTTTATTTATCCCGCATTAACGGGCAGTAAAACTCCCACCTTAAAATGCGGCTGGAGCAAAGAAGTTAGGTGGGAGATCAACTGCCCGTAAACGCCCGATTGGTGAAGGCTAATAATCAGTGGGGGATGAACAAAACCCCCACTGATTAAAGTTTCACTTTATATATTCGCAAGTAAAATAGCATAATATCAGTATGAATCCCTATAGTGATATGAATTTTTGCATATTTTGAAATTCAGTATACCCTCCGAAAAATTTTGATTGTATAATGTGTTTTGTCATATTCTTTTAGATTTTTCGACAAAAAATAACAAAAATAGAAGACGTATTGGGAGAATACATTATGTACATAAAACTATTAAAATCAATTACATCCTTATCACTTATTGGTGGTGCTTTATTATATACAAATGGCAGTGATGTGAAAGCTGCTGAAACGGGTGCTTTTTCGGATGTACCTACATCGCACTGGTCCTATCCTGCGATTAAAGACTTAGCGAGTAAAAATATTATTTCAGGTTATGGAAATGGGATGTTTGGTTTTGGTGATGTTGCGACGCGGGAGCAAGTTGCAGCTTTAATTTATCGTGTGTTAGTACCGAATAAGCAAGGTGGTACGTTTAGTAATGATGGTGCTCGTTATGTATTACAAGATGGGTCTACTTTAAATAATCCGTATGGAGATATTCGCTCAGGTTCTACAATGTTTCCGGAAGAGGTTTTAACGTTAACGAAATTGGGGATTTTTAAAGGTGATGGAAATGGCGGTTTTAGACCGAAAGATTCTGTTAGCCGCGCAGAAATGGCGCAAATTATTAAAAATGCGTTCCAAGTTTCAGCTAAACAAAAACATACATTTAATGATGTTCCAAATGGGTTTTGGGCAGAAAACGCGATTAGTGCGGTGCAGTCAAACGGGATTGCATCTGGTACAGGAGACGGGAAATTTGAACCAGCTAAAACGGTAACGCGTGAACAGTATGCACAGTTTTTATATAATGCATTGAAATATAAAAAGCCTGAGGTTGCGGTGCAAGATACAGGAGATGCGGCATTATTAGCAGCATTCAAAAATGAAGTACAAACGCGTATTAATACGTATGAAACGAATATTACACTTCCATATAAAACGAAAAACAGTAATACAAAAGAAGTGATGAATACACTTTTTAACGCATATGAAGAAGTCGCAAATAAAAATGAGTATACAAATTATAATAGATCGAATGTTTCATACTCACTATCTGGATCGCCAGGGAATTATACGTTTACGCTAAATATTACATATCGTGAAACGAAAGAACAAACAGAATATGTGATGAAACAAGCGAAAGCGGTCGTTTCTTCTATTATTCAAATGGGAATGGATGATCATGAAAAAGTGAAGGCAATTCATGATTATGTTGTAAAACATGTTTCTTACGATACGTCTTATAAAGCGTATACAGCATATGAGGCACTCGCGAATCGTTCTGCCGTTTGCCAAGGTTACACACTATTAACCTATCAATTATTAAAAGAAGCTGGAATTGAGAATCATTTTGTAGTAGGAACTGGAGACGGTCAGCCTCATGCTTGGAATTTAGTTAAAATCGATAGCAAGTGGTATCACCTTGATACAACATTCGATGATCCGGTGCCAGATGAACAAGGCCGCGTAACGTATTCTTATTTCAACTTATCTGACGAGCAAATTGCAAGAAATCATGAGTGGAACCGCGTGGACTATCCGCAAGCTACAACAAACTATTATAGTACATTAACAAATAAAATTGCGACAGGTGGTACGAAAACACCTGCATATCAGCAAATATTGAAAGATACAAAGTTAAATTATTTAGGAAATGAATATATCGCAAATAACTATAATGAATTCAAAAATAAAATGCAGCAACGTTATAGCACAAAGTCAGCAAAGATTGAAATTCTTTATAAACAATCAATGGATGGCGCATTGCAAGATGTGAAAAAAGTAATTGGAGAAATCGGTTATCCGCAAGGAGCGAACCGTGTTTCTTATAAAGCTGAGCCGTATAATGCGAAAGAAGGATATTCTTTAGTGACGATTACGTTTATGTAAAAAAGCAACCTAGATCCTATGAGATCTAGGTTGTTTTTTTGTACCTAAATTTGACATATACAGTTAGACTGTATAAAATAAAACTATACAGTTCAACTATATAGTTTAGCTATATATTAATCGTTACATTGGAGGTCTTTATGAATAGAGATAAAAATTTACCATTAACGGAAACAACGTATTACGTTCTTTTAGCTTTATTAGAGCCAGCACACGGATATTTAATTATGCAAAAGGTTGAGGAACTTAGTAATCATCAAGTGAAAATCGCAGCGGGTACATTGTATGGTGCGGTTGAAAATTTATTAAAGCAACAATTAATAGAATCGGTAAAAAGTGAAGATAAACGAAGAAAAGTGTATGTCATTACTGAGCGGGGGAAAGAAGTATTACATTTAGACTTTATGAGGATGCAGCACATTATTGGGGTTACAAAAAGCTTATTAAATGTATAGTTAGGAGGAAGCGAAGATGTGGAGATTGAAATTCTTTTTAGACTTTGAGAAAGAGGAAAAATGGTTAGAAGAGATGGCTTGGAAAGGCTATCAACTAAAAAGTAATACATTTGGTTATAAATTTAAAATCGCAGAACCAGAGGATGCGACAATTAAAATAGATTATAGAATATTTTATAGACGAAGTGATTTTATTAATTATTGTACGTTATTTGAAGATAGCGGCTGGAAGCATATAGCCGGTAAATGGTGGGCAGGCACGCAATATTTTAAAAAGATAGATGAGGAAAGTGAAGATGACATTTTTTCAGATCAAATGTCACGAGCAGGGAAGTATAAACGTTTATCTAAGACATTTTTAGAATTAGCAATATGTTATTTTCCTCTATTAATGCTATTTATGTTTAATAATACAATTGATTTAGGAGTGATGTTAAATCCGAAAGGCCTATACTATACACCAGGATTATGGGATATGCACGGCGCAGCATTTTTAGGATCATTCTTATTTGAAACGCCATTTGCATTAATGAGGGGCATTTCATGGTTGTTTATCCCAGCTGCGATTGGTATGTTTTTCTTTTTCTCATATAAAGCAAATCGATTGTATGAAGAGAGAAAATACTAGGAGGACCCCCTTAAAGCTGATGCTTTGAGGGGGATTCTTTTGAATTTGTAAATGGTGTACTTGGTTAGCTTGATGGGCATGGGGTAGAGTCAGGAAAATGCGGATTTACAACGCTAAGAAAGTTTCAATGGTCTTAGAGAATCTAATGAGACCACTTTCTTTGAATTAAAATGGTATTCTCCTAGTAAATTGATATGTTCCCAACCTAAAGGTGACATATGATGCAATCAGTCTTCATTAAAACTACCTATCCGTTTTTGATATTTAACTGCTTTTGTTAGATGTAAAGTATTCCAGATACTGATGGCATTGATAATTATGTTTAAGGCACTGGCCCTTTGCAATTGATGCTGTATGGTTTGTTCCCTAAGCTCACCTTGTTTTCCGAAGAAAATAGCTCTTGCAAGTCCATTCATGGCTTCTCCTTTAATTCGAATGGTGGCAGCACCTTTTATTAGAATTGTCCCCTTGGTGTAACAAATGCTTTTTTGTAAATAATATGTTTGTTAAACAATTAATTAAGGGGGACTTGTATGCCACAGGATCGAAAAGCAGAAGCTCAAAACGATGCATACGAAGGAAAAGAGATCATGCCAGATAATCTACAATATCTACCGCGTCACGTGCAAATGGAGCTGCCTCACGAATTTTCAGTAAATCCTCTGTTTGCCCGCGAAGGAGAATCAGTCGTTCCGCGCTTTCACATGCCTGATGAAGGCATGTTACCAGAAACAGCGTATCAAATCGTCCATGATGAAATTGCTCTTGATGGCAATGCCCGCTTGAATCTTGCAACATTCGTTAGCACATGGATGGAGCCTGCCGCAGAGCACTTATATGCCAAATCATTCGACAAGAACATGATTGACAAGGATGAATATCCACAGACAGCCGAAATTGAGGAGCGGTGTGTCCGCATTTTAGCAAACCTCTGGCATTCGCCCACTCCCCTTACGACTATGGGCGTTTCAACAACTGGATCGTCGGAAGCATGTATGCTCGGGGGGCTTGCGTTAAAGAGACGCTGGCAAAATGCACGCAAAAGCGAAGGGAAGCCGGTGGATCGGCCCAATATTGTGTTTAGTTCTGCTGTTCAAGTTGTGTGGGAAAAATTCGCGAACTATTGGGAGGTTGAACCACGCTATGTGAAGGTTAGCCCTGAGCATCCCCGATTGGATCCTCAGGGGGTCCTCGCTGCCGTGGATGAAAATACGATTGGTGTGGTACCGATTCTCGGTGAGACTTATACCGGGGGTTACGAGCCGGTTGCCGCCATTGCGAAAGCGTTGGACGATTTACAGGAGAGGACAGGCCTCGACATTCCCATGCATGTGGATGCGGCTTCGGGGGGATTTATAGCACCGTTTCTTCAACCAGATTTAGTCTGGGATTTTCAATTACCGAGGGTGAAGTCCATCAATGTATCCGGACATAAATATGGATTAGTCTACCCTGGGTTGGGTTGGATAATTTGGCGGGAAGCTGAAGATCTCCCTGAGGATCTAATCTTCCGCGTCTCCTATTTGGGCGGGAACATGCCGACTTTTGCCCTGAATTTCTCTCGTCCTGGCGCACAAGTGCTCCTGCAATATTACAATTACCTGCGTTTGGGGAAAAGTGGGTACTATGATGTCCAAAGGGCTTCTCAGAAAGTCGCTCTTTTTCTTAGCAAGGCGATTCAGAAGATGGAACCGTTCGAACTTTTGTCCGATGGTTCGGATATTCCGGTTTTCGCTTGGCGACTGAAAGATGGTTACACATTAAACTGGAATCTTTATGATTTATCTCGACAATTGCGTGTGTTCGGCTGGCAAGTACCCGCTTATCCATTGCCTCCAGATATGGAAGCGGTGACGATTATGCGCGTTGTGGTTCGAAATGGATTTTCCATGGATCTCGCGCATTTATTTTTGAGGAACCTCAAACAGACCGTTGCCTTTCTGGATTCCCTGGACGGGCCTATGCCACATGATACGAAATGTGATAATGGGTTTCATCACTAAATGAAAAAAGCCTAATTTCTTCATATTTAATTGAGAAATTAGGCTTTTTAATATTGAAATTTCCTTAACGTTGTAAATCAGCATTTTTCTGACGCTACCTCAATACATATTATTAAAATTAAGATGGTTCAAGTCGGAGGAAGGCACCTTAGGGTGTCTTTTTTATTGCTCTTCGACAGAATATGACAAAATAGTTGTAACTGTTTCTGTTATGCTTGTGCAGTAAATCTTACATTTAACCACTGGAGGAACTACATAATGGGTAAAATTTTTAAGTTTGGGTGTTTAGGGGTAATAGCAATAGTAGTCATCATTTTTGTTGCTGCAGTTATTGATGGTAGTAATGATTCGAAAGAAAAAGCATCTACTAATCCAAAACAAGAAAGCAAAAAGGATGCTCCAATAAAAGAAGAACAGAAGAAGCAACAAGATGAAGCTAAGAAAAAGGAAGAACCTAAGCCAGCTGTAAACGCTGATAAGGCTACATACGAAAACGAAATCAAGCCTACTATTGATGCCATGATAAAAGAATATGATGAAATTTGGAATCAGGACTGGAGACCTATTTGGGGCGAAGCAAGCAAAGATCCTGCATCTATTGACAAGAACACTTTAAAAGAGAAAATGGAGTCAGTTACAAATCGATACGATGAACTATCCAATAAAAATACTGCGTTTAAAAGCGGTGCGAAGCTAAACGATCCTGTATTAAAAGAGAAGATTGAGAAATTCAGAGTTGATTTTGGACTAGCAACGAACTATAGAAGTAATGCTGGAAGAGCTGTGACTCAAGGAATAAAAGGGGTAGCTCCAATGAAAGAAAGAATGGATGAGGCTCAAAAATCAATCCAACTTTCTGATCAAAAACTAATCAATGCTGTAGCTAGTTTAACTGAAGTTGAATCGAAATTGGGAGTTAGTCGTAATTAGGCACTCGAAAGAGTGATTTTATTTTGTCCTCAGACATAAATAAAATCAGGGGTGATGTATATGAAGAAAGTATTTATGAGTTTATTGATAGCTATTACGTGTCTTATATTCACTGGTTGTTCAGCAGACATGAAAGTTGTAGAAGAAGATGCTACGGAAAAATTACAAGATAGCAAGTTGTTTCCGTATATTGAAGAGGCTAGTTACAAAGAAGGTGGTAAAAAGGAAGATAGAACTTCAGTAAACATTAATATAAATGTAGATGAACGATTCTCTGATTTAGAAACAATGGAAAAATATGAAGTGATGCAAGATGCTGTTAATAAGCTAGATGGATCTTCAAGCCTAATTAAATGTGGGAATGACAACCGTTGCATTTATGACAATCTCCATATTTCTGATGGCAATGACAAATACACAATGGATGTTTTTTATAAAGAATTAGTAATTAATGATAATAAAAAATACACTAAGTCAGATTATAATTCTGATATGAATCAAATAAAGAAAAAAGAAGAACCTGTTAATACTACTACGAATTCCAACTCAGTTCCTTCTTCATCTGCAGGACAAGAGGCACCATCTACATATGATCCTAAAAAGGATTCGGCTAACTATGATGCTAATGGTAATTATAAACCAGTTGACCAGATGAAACCTGAAGAAATCAAAAAGGAATTAGAAGGATTCCTAGAAGATTCTTTAAAAAGGTAGTTAAAACAAAATATAGATTTGAACCATATTTCTCAATGAACAAAACAACTTAACATGGTAAAATAATATTTGGATGGGAGTCCAATATATATTATTAAAATTAAGATGGTTCAAGTCGGAGAAAGGCACCTTAGGGTGTCTTTTCTTTTTTCTAAATGAGAATTTTGGCTTAAAGAAGATAAATTTTCAACGGATTATTGTCATGAATATATTGATAAAGTTCATCAATATATTTGTAGAAAGGAGGAATTCAAGTGAAGAGAGATGATAATAGGATTGGTCACTTTACATCTGAAAAAGGAAAGGAAGACTTTCAAATTGCCTACGATGAATCAATGGCACTTCTTCCAAAACCTAACGATACGAAAGATATAAAAACTAAATATGGCACAATTCGTGCTTATTACTTTACTAAAGAGGAAAACAAACATAAGGAGCCAATACTCTTACTCCCTGGACGTGGTGCATCTACTCCAATGTGGGTACCCAATTTAGAAGGGCTAAGGGAGAAAAGGCCTGTTTACACGATAGATTTACTCGGTGAACCTGGAATGAGTGTGCAAACGAAGGTGATTGAAAACCAAAAACAACAAGCAGAATGGTTAAATGAAGTAATTGAAGAATTAAGTTTAGAAAAAGTGCATATCGTGGGTGTCTCCATTGGAGGTTGGACAACAATGAATTTGGCCAGATATAATTCAGAGCATATTGCTACGGCTAGTTTATTGGACCCAGTCTTTGTATTTGCGCAAATGCCCATAAAGATGATTCTTGCATCTATTCCAGCTGCCGTCCCTATTGTACCTAAGTTTATAAGACAAAAGATGTTAAGCTATGTATCTGGAGGAGCAGAAACAAATGACGATGAGCCTATCGCTAAGTTAATCGAGTCGGGTATGCGTAACTATAAACTTAAAACACCAGCACCTGATCTATTTAGTAAAGAAGACTTGAAAAATATCAATGTTCCAGTGCTTGCATTAATGGCTGAAAAAAGTACAATGCACAATTCTGTAAAAGCAGTTGAAACTGGGAAAAAATACGTTAAAGATATAGATATAGTTAACTGGAAAAATGCATCTCACGCAATCAATGGTGAGTTCTCTAACGAAGTTAATGCCAGAATCCTTGATTTTATAGAAAAACATTCTAATGATAACTAAGTTGAAAGTGGAAAATATGTTGTAATAACAACTTTATCTCTATATAGCTATTTAGGAGGATTTAGCTCATTTTTTGTTTTAGGATATTAAAGTACCCCCTAAATGGAATTTTTTTATAGCACTGAAGTTCATTTTTATGATTTTTGAGGAAGAATGTGCTTCTTAAATTGATACCGCAAAAAAACAAACAGGAATGACTATTAAGTCATTCCTGTTCCTTAAAGAAACCTTCTATGGTACTAGTAACTTCCTTGAATGCTTCACCTTGGACACTAGAAATTGATAATCCTCCAATTATATTTTTCCACTGTGAATTTACACTATCCCAGTTATCATCCCAATTTTCAGTAATATGCTTATAAGCTTTAAAAGGTTTATCACGACTTGGTGAAACATATTTTAAAGCATCTATCAACTCTACAAACTCCAAAACACTTCAGGCCCTTCTTTTAGAATTGGAGTTACCTCTTCGTTTCGAGGTAAAACTTCCATTTAGGTGGTGCTATTAAATTTAAAAAGCTAAAACAAGCATAACCCCGTTCTAAATTTAGGACGGGGTTAAAATATAGTTGTTTAATTTCCGATATAAGATACTTCACTGTACTCAAAAATATAACAATAAAGTCGATTGATAATCTAAGGTTTATTCAGCAATAGCGCCCGATTGCGGAAGACCAAGAAAATGATTATGATTGCTGCTTATAGCTTGTTGAACTAACGCACACGTTACTTTAAGTGAATTGATTCACAATCTTACTGGGAATTTACCTAAAAAAGCTGAATTAACTTAATAAAAAAAAGGACTCCCTTTTTGGGAATCCAATTCATTCAGTGTCACTTTGGTTAAAGTCTAATCTTCTCGGTTCGCAACACTGTCATTAGCCTCATCGGCACCTTCGCCGACTTTGTTACCCATCGCTCCTCCTGCAACAGCTCCTGCAACGGTACCAAGTGGACCAAGAACAGAACCCAAAGCAGCTCCAGCGACAGCACCGACACCAGTTCCTACCGCTTCGCCAGTATCATTATCAACACGGTTACGTTCGTTTTTATCAGCCACTCATCTCACTCCTTATTTAGAATAGGCAAGTGCATTCCAGCACAATACCTTACATATTTTGACCTATAAGGACAGATTTATGCGAAGTGTTAGAATCCTGAGGATTTAGCAAACCGGCGCTTTACATAGCGATGATCTTGTTCTATGTAATTATTGAAATGTTTGATTGTAGAATGAGTAGTACTTTTATAAAAGTCATTCACCTTTAATTTTTTGAGTGAACAAAGTAAAGAAAGGGCCTTATCTGTTGTCAGAACCGTTGGTTCTCCAAAAGTTTGAACGAGTCGTTTCATAAAAGCATACGCAGATTGTGTATTCCGCTTCTTAAGTTGATGGGTATATGGCGATACCCTTTAATCGTAATCAGCATTATGATAATCGTTATTTAAGCTGGGCACTCTTCCATGGGGACGATATTCTATGTGAAAGGTATTATGTTATTACTTGTACTGAGGCTCTTCATGTTCAATTTGTTGAAGACGAGGATTTAAAGATTCAATAATTTCTTGAGTTTGTTGTGCTGCACCTTTATATAATTGTTTTGCTTGCTTGTTATCAGTATCAAGAACAAATCCTTCTAGGCATGCTTGAGCACTCTTTAATCCAGCGATAGTTTGTTTAAGTTTAGTACTTACTGTCATGTAGTATTCCTCCTTGTAAATGTACTTCAAAATATAGAATGCCTATTTTGTTATCAAAGTACGATTTCCAATTTTAGGGATATACGAATGAGAAATTTTATAGTTAATCGTTCAAAGGAGAATTTTTTAGCTAATAGATGCATGGAATAGTTTTGTCCCAATAACAAAAACTAACAGAAATAAAACGATAATATATAAAGGAGATTAAATATGCTGAAAAAGATAGGAAGAATTTTCCGAGCATTCCTCTTTTTATTTATCGGTGGATGTTTAGTTCTGTTTGTTTGGGGGGAAATTGACAGAACAATAGCCGAAAAAAATGGGGTATTTAGCCAGAATTCTAGTCAATACCCTATGCGTCAAAGTGATATTACTATGTATACAGATGGGAAACAGTTAAACAATCAATTATTCTCAGATATAGAGAAAGCAAAGCATTACGTGCATATTAACTTTTTTTCTATTGCTGATGATAAAGTAAGTCATCAGTTTCTAGAGCTATTGCGGAAAAAAAGTCAGGAAGGTGTAGAAGTATACTATGCAGTGGACAGGTTAGGTGGAATTTTACTAAAGAAAAAGGAAAGAGAATTATTAGTTAAAAAAGGAGTTCATTTTACATATTACAATAAACCTGTTTTCCCTTATCTTTTTTCTTCTTTGGATCATCGGAATCATCGTCGTATTTCAGTTATTGATGGAAAGGTTGGTTACATTGGCGGATTCAACATCGGAAAGAAGTATTTGGGGGAAAAAGAAAAACTTGGTTATTGGAGAGATTATCATCTTCAAATACGAGGAGAAGGAGTTCAAGATTTAGAACACCAATTTGTATTAGACTGGAATAAAAACTCAGAGAAACCGATTCCGATACACAATGCGGTAAAGGAAAAGGGAGCAACCTCGCAACGATTTACTGCATATTATAGTGGAGAAAAACTTGGGCAAGATTATGCAATGCTGTTTCAACAAGCAAAAGAATCCATCATTATATTAACACCTTATTTTATACCAAAAGACAGAACTATTTGGAACGCATTAGTAGATGCAAGAAAGAGGGGAGTCCGTGTCAAAATTCTATTCTCACCTCATTCGGATGCACTATTAGTTAAAGAAGCAGCATATCCATATATCCGAAAAGCATTAAAACAGGGGATGGAAGTATATGGTTATAAAAATGGGGTGTTACACGGTAAAGTATTTTTGATTGATGAAAAAGTATTGATGGTTGGGACCGTGAATTTTGATTCACGCTCGTTTCATTTAAATGAAGAAATGAACTGTTATATTCATGACCCTATCTATATTTCGAGAATAAAACCAGTGATTAATGCAGACTTACAAAATTCAAAGCAAGTAACATCCTCTGACGTCAATCAATTATCTATAAAAGAAAAAATGAAAGAAAAGGTTGCAAAAATGTTTGAGTATTATTTGTAAAGACAAAGTATTTTTATATTAGGGATAGTTTCACATTGTCATCAAGATAAGAAATGCAAATACCCCATATCCATCAAGCTAACAAGGACGAGTTACTCCAAAACGATAAAAACGATCAACATGCATCAAAAAAAACACGCTAAGCAAAAATACAATAAGCTGTCCATATGGACAGCTCATTTACATAATTACCGTTATTGGTAGTGAAATTATTAATCCCATATATTTGGGCGTTCAATTTTCATTGTTCTCATATAATCTAACATTTGTCCTGTATGAACACCCTCATGATATGCTATACGCATTAACATATCCCCTAAAGAACGGATATACCCTACATTTGAACGATCAATTTTAATTGTATTTAGATCTTCATTAGAAAAAGAACGAACAGTATCTAAAAAATGTTTGTGATATATCTCAGCAAAATCTAGTTCATCTTCGACAGATAAAAAAGGTCTGTTTTCAAATGGAGAATTATACTCTTTCAGACTTCCCCTATTTTCAATAGCCAGATGATAATAATGCTCTGATTCGAGTACATGCCGAATCATCTCTAAACAAGTCATAGCTTTTTCATCTGGTTTCCAATCTAATTTATCACTTGGAATTGTTTTCCATACCATTATACTCCGTCTTCTCACTTCTTTTAGATTTAATAATAATAAATCAATAGTGTTCAACTATATTTCTCCCCTTCACTTAGTCTTATAAATTAAGTTTATAATTATCTTCAAGAAAAATGCAAATATTCGTTCTTTTTCGACTGCATTTAACAAACGAATCGTCTTGTAACTCACAAAAAGAAACAATATGTTATGTATATCCTATACATACTCGGTTAACATAACGTCTCATTATCAGTAGCAATAATAAGGAGGAGCCCTAATCTCATAAGTAAATCTCCCTTTTTTGTTCTATGGATCTATGCATTTTTTTATACATTCCTATCCTGGCATGGTTTTTAGGTTACTGGATTAGCAGAAAAACTGTATAAAATCTTGCATACTCTTAGCCTGGTTTTTTTCCGAAATGCTGGCGGTACCCCATGCCCATCAAGCTAAAAAGAACGAGTTACCCCAAAACAATAAAAAGCGGGCGAAATGTACACGTTTTTCGTTCTGAGGGTATTATGAGATCTTAAGTTGATGGATGTGTGGCGAGACTATATGAAAGAAAGTTTTGTTCTTTTAACCAAAAACGGTCGTTTATGGTTAGATGAAATACTTACAGCTTTTTATGTGGTGCCCATTTTTTAAGATGTAATAAAAGGTAGAATAGTTGTATCAGGAATTTGCCAAATTCCTTGTATCTGTTGTCCCATATGGAAGAATCTCGTATATTTTTGCAGCAAGTGCCTGAGGAGACTCCCTTGACCCTCTTTTAATCCAATCGGTAACAATATTGAAGATACCGCCTGCTAAAAACAGGATTTGCATTCTGCTCATGTCATGATCGTGTGTAATATCCGCTTGAAAGACCTTTTCCATTGTGTAATTCAAGTAATCAAGCATCATATTAGATATATTTGAATCAATTAACTTTCCTGACGGCTTCTGTGCAGAGACAAATCCCTCTATGATATATTCAATAATTAGCTGCATACTTTCATACGGATCCAAACTATCAACCTCTTTCAAGAATTGTTGAACAATTTCATCCACAGATGCTTGTACGACGTCGTAAACGTTGCGGTAGTATTTGTAGAATGTGACTCTGGCAACTCCAGCCTTTTTACAAATAGCTGTTACGGTTATATCTTGCAATTTATGTTCATGCAACAGTGCGCTCAATGCCTCCATAATGTATGTTTGAGAGTGTATACTGTCTTCTCTTGACTTCCTCAAAGCTAACACATCCCTTCATTCTGTTCGTTTTAAGTGTAAATCATCACATATTGCTTGAAAGATGAAAATTCACTGTTATACTTACACTTGTAAGTACAATTGTTAGTGCGGTGATAATTTCATTGTATAAAAGGACATTATCGCTGTCAATGTGTACCATTTTCTTTGTTTCTTACTGGCAATTTGTCGCCATTTTGCAAGCTATAAATAGGGAGGGATATTCAGATACAATCTATAATAATTATTTTAAAATCTTATTATATGAATAATATGTAATTTAGGCATTTGTACGTTTCTAGATTACAACGTAAGAAGAATAATTTTTGACAAGAATAGGGTGAGATTTAATTGGCAAAACATCTGTATAAGTTAGGATATTGGGCAGTAAATCATAGGAAGAAGGTTGTATTCAGCGCACTCGCAATTCTTATTGCATTAGTGCTTTTTGCAGTCAACATGGGTTCCTCTTTCAAGGACGAGCTGAGTATTCCGAATACACCAGCAGATAAAGCAGGAAAAATAATTGAAAAAGAGTTTAAAGCGATGCAACCAGCAGGTGCCCAAGTAAAAGTGGCATTTAAAGCACCAAAAAACGAAACCTTGGAGTCAGCGGAAGTACAACAGAAAATTGCAGGAGTTCTTGAAGAGATAAAAAAAGACTCAGCTGTTGATTCTGTGGCAGCACCGATGCAACTGCAGAACCTCAGTGAAGATAAGACAATTGGATATGCAGTTGTTACGTACAAAGTAAAAGCAGAAAAGGTTACAGAAGCTTCTAAAGATAAGCTTTTAGATAGTATTGAAACAACAAGGGATGCCGGCATTCAAACGGAGTTATCAGGAGGCGATGTTACGTTTTCTGACTCAGAGACTTCAGGTATGACTGAAATTGTCGGAGTTCTTGTTGCCTTCGTAGTCCTGGCATTTACCTTTGTGTCTTTTCTAGTAGCTGGACTGCCGATTCTCACTGCGATAATCGGATTAGCAATTGGAATGCTAGGAATCATGATTGGAACCAATTATGTGGAAATCCAATCAGTTTCCTTATCATTAGCTGCCATGCTGGGACTCGCAGTAGGCATAGACTATGCACTCTTCATTATCAATCGTTTTAGACAGCAGCTTGCACAAGGAGATTCTGTTCCAGAATCTGTTGCCATCGCAACGGGAACAGCGGGAAGTGCCGTAATCTTCGCAGGATTAACTGTTATTATAGGTCTTTTGGGATTGTCTGTTACAAAGATTCCATTCCTGACAGCGATGGGCGTATCCGCTGCCTTTACTGTGCTTGCAGCTGTGTTGGTTTCCGTCATCATATTACCAGCCATTTTGGGACTTGTCGGCCATAAGATTGCCCCATCTAAACAAAATCGATTCTTGCAAAAGATGACTGGGGCAGGTAAGAAACATGCTGGTTCAAATAAATGGGGAGAATTTGTCATAAGACGTCCTCTGATTGTTACGATTTTCGCAATCGGACTACTTGCAGTGATTTCAATTCCGTTTTTCCATATGAACCTTGGTCTGCCTTCTGATGGAACAACAAAGTCCACAGAAACGACAGAAAGAAGAGCATATGATTTATTGACGGAAGCGTATGGGGAAGGATTTCATGCTTCTTTAATGGTAGTAGCAAAATCAGAAGAAGCAACAGCTGAAACGCAAAATGCTATGAACACCATCGCAAAAGAATTGGGTAACCTACCTGACGTGAAAAGTGTGACACCAGCTATCCCTGGGCCTTCTGGAAAGATTTATATGATTTCTATTACACCAAAAACTGGACCTGACGATACAAAGACAAAGGATTTGGTAAAAGCAATCAGGGACAAATCGAACCAAACCGAGAAAAAAAATGAAATTGAACTAATGGTAACGGGCACAGCAGCGATGAATATTGATATCGTGCAAAAGCTGAGTGACGCCTTGCCAGTTTTTGCTGCCCTTATTGTGGGACTTGCGTATGTACTCTTAGTTCTAGTGTTTAGATCTCTGCTCATTCCATTAAAAGCAGTATTAGGGTTTCTACTTTCTCTTGGCGCTACGTTGGGAGCCGTGGTATTTTTCGTGCAGGATGGACATTTCCAAAATATATTTGGGTTCCCGGCTGCCGGTCCGATCTTAGCCTTCTTGCCTGTCATTCTGATTGGCATCTTGTTCGGACTCGCCATGGACTATGAGGTGTTCCTAGTGAGCAAGATGCGGGAAGTATATACGCATACAGGTGATCCAAAGAGAGCTATTCTAGAAGGAATGCGGGAGAGCGGGAGAGTCGTAGTCGCAGCGGGATTAATTATGATGTCTGTATTTATTGGATTCATGCTGGCACCTGATACCATCATTAAATCCATAGGTATGGCTCTTACATTCGGTGTTTTCTTTGACGCATTCATCGTGAGAATGACAATCGTACCTGCAGTCATGATTCTCATGGGTAAGTCAGCCTGGTACTTGCCAAAATGGCTGGATAAAATTTTGCCTAACATTGATGTTGAAGGAGAAAGCATTATACATCGCGTAGAAAACAAAAGTGAAAAAATATATAAACAGAACAGTTAAAGTTAATTCATAGTTGTATTCATTTAAAAAACCGCCTCTCTATAAAATAGAAGCGGTTTTTTAGAGAAAGTATAGATCCTCCTTCGCTAATTATGTAAATATATATAAGGAACTAAGTTTTTGCACTATCCATAAAGCAAAAAAGACGTTATCCTTTCTGTATAATTATAGGAAAGGATGGCGTTTCTTTATGAATCTTTCGATTCTTGACGAACTTCAACCGATCGCTGAAGAATTACAACGACATATGTCTCCTCATGTTTTAGAGCACCTAGCCAAAGAAAAAGTGGATTTCTTTTGAGAGTAGGGATTCGCTTTTTTCTTGCTACTGATAATAAATAATTATGTAATTAGCAATGTATATTTTATACATTGCTCCTTGTTCAACGAAAGGGCAGTTTAGTGATAGAAGGGAAATTATGAAAATAGTGGAATTACTCTAATATTGGATATTAGGGGTGAGTTCAGTGGACAATTTATTTTTAATTTAAAACTTTTTATTTTGTCTTAGAAAGGTGTGGATTTTTTTGAATACAAAATTAATCATAGTAGAAGGGCTTCCTGGCTTTGGGAAATCCACCACTGCAAACTTGCTTTACGATATTCTAATTGAAAAAAATATTGACGTTGAGTTATTTCTTGAAGGGAATCCAGACCACCCTGCTGATTATGATGGGGTATCTTGTTTTGATAAAAGTGAATTCGAAAGTTTGTTAGTGAATAGTGGTAATTTTAGGGAAGTAATTAGTGATAGAGTCACGAAGCGAGGAAACAATTATTTATTGCCATATAAAAAAATTAAAAATGAATACGGCTCTAATTTTCCTGAAAGTTTATTAAATACCATTTTCAAAAATGATATATATGAATTACCGCTAGAGAGGAATATTGAATTAATAACTGAAAAATGGAGGGATTTTGTTGAAATAGCCAACAACGAAAATAAAACTTATATTTTTGAATGTTGCTTCATACAAAATCCATTAACAATCGGAATGGTTAAATATGGTGAAAAAAAAGAGAAAGTTATAAGTTATATTAATGCATTAGCGAAAATCATAGAGAAATTAAATCCAGTATTGTTTTATATAGAACAAGATGATTTGGAATTCTCATTCAGAAAGGTATTTAATGAAAGAGCAAAAGAATGGTCTGCTGGATTTATTGAGTATTATACAAATCAAGGGTATGCGAAAATGAAAGGCTATCACGGTTTAGACGGAACAATTAAAGTTTTAGAAGCAAGAAGAGATATTGAAAGAGAAATATTTGATATGTTAAATATAAAAAAGACAAAAATTGATAATTCACAGTATGAAGCTATCAAATATAAGTCAATGATAATTGAAAAATTTAAATTACTTGAATTTCTAGATTAATGTAGTGCTTTAATTGAGCAAGAAACTAAAAGCTTTTAACTTCCGCTTTCGATAATTATGTAAATAAGCTGTCCATATGGGCAGCTTATTTTATTTTTTGTTTAGCACGGGGATCTTTTCCGGTAGTTTTTTAGCAGAAGCAAGCAGCTCCAACGATGATTAATAAAATAAACAATACAACTAATAAAGCAAATCCTCCAGCGAAGCCACAGCCGCCACAACTACCACCAAAGCCCATAACAGTTCCTCCTTTAGATAGGAGGAGGAAGACAAAGGTTCACTCATGTGTTTTAACGGATTCAATTTACTTTATGCATTTATGAATTGAGCAGGTCCTTTTGAAAATAAAAAAAAGACACACTAAGGTGATCTTCTTATGTAGGGCGGGAAGACATCGGCCTTCCTTTCGGGTTGCCATCAAGGGATTCAGTCGAGTTACGTATAAATTGCATCAAAAATGTAAATCAGCATTTTTTTGTTGTTGTCCTTTATTAAGACTTTGTCTTATAAATAATTCTGCAATGATTAAATTTGGCACCCACGCTAACCAAGCAATAACAGCATAACTAAGTTCGAAATGCTCCAGTCCAAATAGCAATACAAATAAAGGTAGCCAAATTCTTAATGTAACTGCCGCAAAGGTTAAGGAATAATTTCTGATCATCCAATTCCGATGGTCTTGAATTTTTTTATTCTTAACTTTGTTTAATGCTTGATATGCCGATGTTAGCCAAAATACGGATAACAAACCGAAACCAAGCTTTCCTACTAATCCTCCCGTAGCGTAAAAGGATAAATAAAGTCCTGAAACGCAGCCAAATAATACACCAATCATATAGATTTTTCCAATCATTCGATGGCGACTGATATTCTTTTCTCTAAATTTTGTGGATAATGTAAAAGGACCAATTACTAATGCTACTACACTAGTTGCAATATGTAGAAATAACATAATGTACCAAAACGCACTCATTTTAGATAGAAACATAAGCTTCATTTGGACAAACCCTGCTTGAAATCCATCCATAATAAAACATTGGAAAACAGCATAACCAGCTATTAAAATAGCTGAAAAAGTAAATATAAACCAAGTTTTTTTATTCATAATTTCACCACCTCCTTGCAACATTTAAGGGAGCTAGAACATATATTGCTGTTTATCTAGGGTTAAAAGAGAACTTAATTAACTTCTTTTACTTCTTTCGGCAGGGCATCATGTTCAATTCAGTTTTCGACTAAGCTATTAAACAGTTCAGGATTTGCTAAAGAAATTCCATGATTAATTTTAGAAATAATACCACCTAATTAATCATACAACAAAAAAGGATGTTCTGGTGAATTTATCCATATATGTCATATTTGTTATTAGCAATTATTTTCTCAATAATCAATTTAGGAGTAGGTGTCACGGTTCCAGTAATGACCGCAATAGTTATGCAAGCAGCAGGCCCATCTTATGCAAATATGGCTGGAGCAACCTTAAATGTAAATTGACACCAGATAATTGCTCGTTTAGTAGGGGTACCACCTCATCGCCATCAAGTTAAAAAAATTAATTATCTCCCAAAGCGAAAAAAACGAGCTGAATTCATATAAATAACTGTAGAGAGATAAAAATTTCGTTCTGGGGGTACTATAAAATTTTAGCTTGATGGCGGATGGTGTAGCACCAACAAAACGCGAATTTCGTACGTTAAGCAAAGTTTTTAAAAGAAAAAGCCGTTTTTCTGAACATGTGAGAGCTATATAGTATTGTAGGTGGAAAGTATATCCAGATAATTCAAATCGGTCCAAATTAATGTAAACGTCAAATAACCCCAAAATAAACAATAAAAGTTGATTTTGGGGTTATTTTTTGTTGGCTTTACTTTTTTTCGGTACTTTGCATATCGATGGTAAATCCGTTGACCACGGTAGGACTTTATTTCAAACCCACACAAGAAAAATTAGATTACCTGCACACTAAAAAGTATAGCGAACAGGTAATCTAGGTATTTTGAGATTAATGAAAAGCTAATTTATTTTTTGAATTCTTCCATCAATAATAGGCTGAATTGGTTCTTTTGCTTGTTTTATATAATCTACTAATGCTTCAAAATCAGTTGGTCCTGTTTCAGCATCTTTCCCATTTTTAAAGGACACAAATCCATCTCCACCTGAAGCTAGAAATGCGTTCGCAACGACGCTGTAAGTTTTAGAAGGAATAATTTCTTCTCCATTTGTTAAGCGAATACTTGTGACTTTTTCTCCATTTGGCTTGTTCGCATCCCAAGTGTATTGGATCCCAGAAATTTGAAGCATTCTTGTTATGTCTTTTTGCCATTGTTGATTTAAAATATCACGAATGTCTTGACCCGTTAAATTAACTTTTATTAATTGATTTCCGAATGGTTGAATGCCATATACCTCTCCCCATGTAATATCACCAGCATCTAAGTCATTACGAATACCACCAGGGTTCATAAGAGCAATTTGGGATTGCATTGTTGCACGCTGAGCATCAGTGATTAAATTGCCGAGAGTAGATTCGCCGGCCGTATTTTGTTTTCGATCTAGTGGAGCTGTAGATTTACCAACAACCTCATTGACAAGAGGTGCGATTTTTTCTTGATATTTCTCCATCTTTTTCTTTATTTTTTTATCAGGTTCTATGCCTTCATGGTAGGTTGTAATAATTTCTGCTTTTTTCTCAACAATATCTTTTGTCTTACGATCAATCTTTACATCAACATCAGCAAAAGCCATTCCATAAGAATTTGCTTGTACGACAAGTTTATTATTAACAGTTCCATTTACATAGGTGTGGCTATGCCCCCCAAAAATAACATCGACTTCTGGATCAGTCTCATTTGCTAGTCGGACGAGATCACCATTTGTTACGCCGTTCTCATCTGTTGTACCTCCGTTATGTGCAAGAACAACGATAGATTTAACGCCAAGTTCTTTTAATTTCTTTACGGATTTGTTAATGGCTTCAACTTCATCTGTAATTTCTACATTCTTTAGCATAGTAGGCATAACAAGGTTAGGAACATCTGTTGTTACGACTCCGATAAAGCCAACAGGAACTCCTTGTACCTTTTTTATAGTAAATGGTGGTAAAAATAGACGACCGGTGGATTTATTATAGAAATTTGCGGCAACATATGGGAATTTTGCTCCTTTAAAATTCCCTGTTTTTTCATGGTATCCACCATAAATAAGGCGGTGCATTTCTTCAATACCTTCATCAAATTCATGATTTCCTATGGTTCCAACATCAAATTTTAAATCATTTAGAAATTCAATCGTGGGTTCGTCTTGTAATAATGCTGAAACAGGAGGACTTGCTCCAACAACATCGCCAGCATGAACCTTTAATGTATTCGGATTTTGTTTTTCATGATCACGTAAATAAGCCGCTAAGTACTCGATTCCCCCTGCATCTTTATTGTTAATTTTCTTTACAGTGTCTAGTTGCCCATGAAAATCGTTAATACCGAGCATTTGTACATCTATGTAGCGGTTTGGTTCTGTAGTTGCTTGAGCTGGAGGCGCAGCAAATACACTTGAAAAAGTAACTGTACTTAATGCTAAAGCAACTGGAATGATTTTTTTCAACATAAAATTTTCTCTCCCCTTATTACAATCTGACATCATACGATACAATCTGACATCATTCGATATAATTTTAATAGATTAAGAAGATTATTTCTATAAAAATTCTACTAATTATAAAAATTAATAAGATTTTATTGTTTTCCGACAAAAGACTCATTCCTCAAAAATGTGAAGGTGTGAAATACCAATTTTAGGTAGGAGGTGAATATCGGTATGCATGAGCCTACGTTTTTTTGATTAGGATATAAAGAAAAAGTGCCACCGGCACTCCAAACATATATATATATAATCAAAACGCACACCATTGGAGCCAATGGCATGCGCTACATAAATTGTTAGATATTCGCACACATCTGTTTTACAAACTATTCACAGGAAAACAGATTCATATAGATGAAATGACAGAATCAGAGTAAACGTAAAATAGGGCGAGTGCAAAATTATGGATGTTACTTTTACATTGTTCTTTGTGAGGCAGCCTTACACATCCGTCAACTTAAGAAATTGGTAGTTCTCCAAAACAAAGAAAATAAGCTAAGTTCTTATAAACAACTGTAAAATAATAAAATTTTCGTTTTGGGGACACTTCAAAATATTAGCTTGATGGACGTGTGGTACTACACCAAATAACAATAAAATCCTTCGAAAATTAATATAGTTTTTTAAAAATAGAGATGATATGATGGATAATCATACCATTTTTTTCACTTCATGCATGATTTTACAGTAGGATACCTCTATATTAAGATGATGTAAATAAGGGGGTATATTAGTAACAGGGGGAGAATAATGAAAAAGTTATTACAAGAAATTATAAATTGGATTAGTATGACCGATGAACAGATTGTTATTGGCATTTCAGGACACGGTGCTGCCGGAAAAACAACGTTCGCCAATAAGCTCATAAACCAATTAAATCAAAATAAAGTGAGTTATATTAATACAGATCCATACATTGTTAGTTCAAATGTACGAAAGTATACAAATATCCACTATACATATCAGAATGAAAATCATTATGATAAAATGACAGCTTGTCATCCATCAGCCCATCATTTGTCTGCGTTAGAAAGAGATGTTCAAATGGTAAGAGCTGGTTTAGATTTTTATACAATGGATACACATTATATAAAAAGTGAGTTAATTTCTACGAAAAATAAGGTGACGATTGTAGAAGGAATGAGTGTCGCATTTATTAATCCAAATTTATTTGATTTGAAAATTTACTTCTATACAGATGGAGAAACAGAATTAATGAGAAGGTCTAGCCGTGATATTATTGAAAGAGGAGCCGATATTAATTACTTAAGGAAGTCTCATGAAGAACGTCGGATTCAGTATGAAGTGTTTATGCATCCATATAGTCAACGTTTTGATATTATTATCAAAAATTCCAATGAAACAATATGTTTAGAAAAAAATACATTTGAGTTTTATAAAGTTTAAATGCAAATACTTTATTTACTAAAATAGCAAGTTAGTGAATAAATTGTTCATATTTTTTCGGAAGGAGGTTAAGCAATGAGAGCACCGTATCAAGTATTGATATTTCCTTATATAAAAACTGACGATTCCATTCAATATGCCATTTTTAATCGAAGTGATTATGGTTATTGGCAAGGAATAGCTGGTGGTGGAGAAGATGGTGAGACTCCTACTGAATCAGCAAAACGGGAAGCATTTGAAGAGGCTGGTATTACAAGAGAAAGTCCATATATAAAACTAGATTCTGTGTCTTCACTACCAGTAGAGAATGTAGTTGGTGAATTTCTTTGGGGCGAAGATGTTTATGTAATAAAAGAATTTTCTTTTGGAGTTAAAGTTCCTACAAAAAATATTAAATTATCTAAAGAACACTTCAATTATAAATGGCTGTGCTTTGAGGAAGCCGTAACGCTTTTAAAATGGGATAGTAACAAAACGGCTTTGTGGGAATTAAACAAAAGGCTGTTAAAATAATTAAAGTGTTAGTTAACAAAGCCGATAGTGGAGCGAGAATTAAACAACTTAAAAAAGCTTTGCTACATTACCTATGTAGCAAGGCTTTTTTCTTAGCGTACGAAATCGCGTTTTGTTGGCGGCACCCCGCTAAGAGCATGCAAGATTTTATACAGTTTTTCGGCTAATCCAATAACAAACGAGAACCCGAAAACCCGCGCCACAATAGAAATGTATAAAAAGATGTATAGAATGATAGAAAAAGAAAAAGGCGGATTCCTTGTGAGAGTAAGGGTCCGCCTATTTCCTTGCTACCGATAATGAAACGTTATGTTAACCTAGCATGAATATGATATACAATAAAAATATAAAAAGGAGGTAATAAATTCGATGAATATAAAAAAGATGAATAAAACCACTGTGATATTATCTTTTGCTTTGATGCTTGGTATTGTAGGAATATATAGTACTGTATTAACTCAAAAAAGTACCCCTATTGTTCCTGAAAAGATTGAAGTTGCAGAATCTATCTCAACAAAAGAAAATAAGACAGAAGAGGTAGGGTATTCAGAACTAATTTCTGTAAAAAAGTCAGATAAGGATAAATTTACAGAAGAAGGTTGGAAAGAAGTTTTAAAAAAATTCAAAGTGGAGAAGTTTATTGGGAAAAGTAAAAGAGATATTATGAATTATTACTAATCTTAAATAAACGATAAGTTAATTTCCGTTAACGAGAATTATGTAAATAAGCTATCCATATGGGCGGCTTATTGTTTTTTTGCTTAGCGTGTTTTTTTCAAAATGCTAGTGGTACCTGTAAAATGATAATAAAGTTATTTAATTTTAAAAGCTCAACCAAGCATAACCCCGTTCTAAATTTAGGACGGGGTTAAAAATATAGTTGTTTAATTTTTAAAGTAAGGTATTTCACTACACTAAAAAATATAATAATAAAGTCGTTTAAAAATCTAATTTTTATTCAACAATAGCGCCCTTTAATGGAAGACTTGATTTCAAAGTAAATTATATGAATGGGGGTGTTTTAAAATGGGTAGAAGTATAAATTTTAACAAAGAACATGTTTTGAATAAAGCTATGTATTTATTCTGGGAAAAAGCTTATGACGCTACATCCATTTCAGATCTTTTCAACACAGTGACCTAATACATAACAATCGAGATAATTATGATGAATGCTGTCTTTAGCTTTTTATTTGTAAATTCTAGGAACTCTCTGACCCAAGTTACAAGCAACTTCATACGATATGGTTCCTAACATACTTGCCACTTCATCTAATGATATGAAATAATCCCCTTGACCTCCATAAACTACCACCTCATCACCAATATTTACACCCTTAATATCAGTAACATCAATCATACAAAAATCCATACATATTTTACCAAAAACAGGAGCTAATTGTCCGTGTATAAGGACATAAGCCGTTCCAGATAATCGCCTCGAATACCCATCTGCATACCCAATTGGAATAGTTGCAATAATTGCTTTATCTCTTTCAATGTTAGTTGCTCCATATGATACGCCATACCCTTTCTCAAGTGTCTGAATATAGATGACTTTGGTTTTTAACTGTATTGCTTGTCTAAGATTAACTTTTGTTTTATTCACCTCTTTAGATGGATAAAGACCATACATTGAAATTCCAATACGAACCATATCGTAGGTCATATCTGGCATTTCTATTGTTGCAGCACTATTCGCAATATGAAATAGGGGAATAGAAACTTTTCGTTTCTCCAATTCTTCCAATAACCTTTTCCATCGGTTCTTTTGTTTTTCTGCATACCGTTTGTCGGCTTCATCTGCGGTAGCAAAATGTGAGTACACTCCTTCTAGATAGAGCCCATCCATTCGTGACACGATATGGATAAAATCACTTGCTTCTTCTGCTTGAAGTCCCAATCGTCCCATTCCTGTATCGACTTTGACGTGAACCTTTGCCTTTTTTCCTAAGATCTGCCCAGACGTTGATAATGCTTCTGCATGTTCTATATCAAAAATTGATTGTGTTAAATCCCAATAAACAACATGATTCGCTGCTGATGGAGGTGTGTATCCAAGTATAAGTATAGGTGCCTGAATATCTGATTTTCGTAGTTTAATAGCTTCTTCTAAACTGGCCACTGCTAAATAATCCACTCCACTATTAATCGCTTTTTTGGAAACCTCGACAGCACCGTGACCATAACCATTCGCTTTTACGGTGGCCATTATTATTGTTGAGTTAGGTATTATTCTTCGAAATTCACTAATATTATGTGAAATATTGCTAAGGCTAATTTCAGCCCATATTGGTCTATACATCATTTCCCCTCACTTTAGGTGAATTTTCAATGATCGTTTCAAGTAGCTCATTAAACGGATTGCCCGCTGATTGTGCACTTTTTAAGAGCAGACTTTTTTTCGTCTTCCCAGGCAATTAATTAACTTCCAACACATAAGGGATACTTATACAGGACGGCCGTCTGTAAGCTTAAAGTCGTTAAATACTACATTCATACCCTTGCTAAAATTTTTACATACCTGCACTAATCCCAAAAGGTCCACACAATATGTATTTTTACGGTCTCATGGTAGGGTGTGGAACCACCAAGATAGATGGTAGCTAGAAAATATGATGGTGGGCCAACTCCCTTTAGATTAATTAAACTCAAATAAATTGTACAAGGAGTTATTCTATTAAATGGCGCAATTCAAAAAGACACGTCTTTATATATGCACGCCTCGATTTTGATTAAAGATTAATTTCTAGCTTTCAAAAATATTTAATATAAAAATCGTGTCTCAACTTTCCGCTCAGCTGAGCATATATTCTCGTGGTTTCACTCTTCTCATGACCAAGTAAGCTTTGTATCACTTCAAGTGGCGCACCGTTGTTAATCATATGTGTAGCATAGCTGTGACGTAATTGATGAGGATGAATACTCTTTTTAATCCTGGCACGATTTGATATACGTTTGATAATAAATCTTAGGTTATCAATACTCATACGTCTTTTTGGCCTTCTTTCCGTAATAAACAAACAAGGCTCCTCATCATCTCTTTCATCTAGATACCTTTTTAACCAAATGGTGCAACGAGTATTAAAGTATACTTCCCTTTCTTTATCACCTTTCCCATGTACAATGACAGAATTTGTTGAGAAGTTAATATCGACACGATTCAGTTTTACGACTTCCCCAATACGGCAGCCAGTAGAATACAAAAATTCAAATAATGCATTCTCCATTGAGTTATGACATGCTTCCCTAAGATGTTCAATCTCTAGTTCCGAAAGGAATTTTGGGATTTTTTTGCCTAATTTCGGCTCTTTTAATTTAGCAGCAGGGTTTTTAAGAATAAAACCTTCATCATGTGTCCATCTAAAAAGTGATTTGATGCAACGAACTCGGTGTCCTAAACTAGATGGCTTTAAGTGTTCTCCTGCTTCAATTAAGTAACCCTTTAGTTTTTCTGTAGTAAATTCACTCATGTTAATGTCACCAAAATAACGTAATAAAAGATTATATTGAAAACAATATGTTTTTAAAGTCAGAGGTGAATATCCCTCAATTTTTTTATCTAATTGATACCGTTCCCAGGCCTCAGATAATAACATTATTCTTCACGCTCCCATTCTATAAATCAATTAATCTAGATTCTATTATGTTCAAGGAGAGTCTCTTTTATACGTTAGTTATTCAACAATCGCAGAAAACAAAAAAATTACTTAACCATGAGAACACTTGAAATACAAGAAAAAGACGCTTCTCTATAAAAGAATAGCGCCCTTTAATGGAATAACTAAAATATTTATCAAATCCTATACTCATTAGTCATACTCTAATGAAAGTTTCCTTGTTCTCTTCTTCAATACAAAAGGCGTTAAATGCACAGCGAACTTGATATTCGGTACGTTCGTTCTAATATACATTTCCTCTCCCTTCACAACTGCAAAGGTGGGTGATGATTTCCCCTTTCAAAACCTTCAACAAGTTTTTGAAATGCTGGTATTGGGGAGTATTTTTATCCTTAAAATTGGTGATTCTTCATAAAATTTCTATTTAAATAGAAAGAATATCTGATAAAAATAAGTGCAAGTATACCGAATAATCCTCCAATCCAGCTTAAATTCACTATATTTGTATACTGAATAATGATTCCTCCTAATGCAGAACCTAGCATCATTCCAACATTCATTAAGGCGGTATTAAAACTGAGTACTGTTTCAGAGGATTGTGGTTTTAGTGAAATCAGATAAAACTGCTTTGCTGGTGTCGTTGTCCAAGTTGCTACTCCCCAACAAGCTAGTGTGACAAATACACCGACTGCCCTATACTGTGTAAATGTTAGTACAAATAAAGAGATGATATGAACACATAAACTTAATGAAATCGTTCGATTAGGTCCCCATCTGTCTACCGCATATCCTCCAAAGCGTGAGCCAATAAAAGCAAAAGTGCCTAAAACAAATAAAGCGATACTTGTCATTTCTATAGAAAAACCAGCAGTATGACTTAATAATGGAGCAATGTAGGCGAACACCATCGTATATCCTAAAATCCAAAAGATCGTTGTCATTAAACCAGTAAGGACTCGTTTATCTTTCATAATTTGTAGCTGTTGTGTAAATGGCAGCGGTTGGTTTCCTTTTATTGATGGTAATAATTTGTAAAGTCCTATTATTAAAAAAACTGTGCCAAGCGCAATAATTAAGAAAATATAGTGCCAATCAAAATGTCCAGCTAAAAATGTTCCGATAGGTACTCCAAGTACTAATGAAACAGTGAAACCTGTAATGACTGTTGCCATAGCACTACCTCTTTTTTCTGGAACTGCAATTTGCGCAGCATAATTGGTGGCAACAACAATGTATAACCCTCCACTCATCGCCATAATGACTCTAGATAACATAAGAAAGACAAAATTATAGCTAAAAAATGCAACTAGATTCCCTAGAATAAATATAGAGATAGCATATAAAAGTACTTTTTTACGATCCAATTTAGACGTTAGCATGACCAAGATCAAAGCTCCAATAGCATAAGATAAAGAATAAATCGTAATCAACTGACCAGCCATTGAAATTGAAATATCTAATTCAAAAGAAATCAGTTCTAAAATTCCAGAGACAACAAACTCTGCTGTTCCTGTTACAAAAGCCCCTAAAGCTAAAAGTATGATGATTAGTTGATTCATATTATTTTTCAATTTGTACATCTCCTTATATTTGAACTACTGTTTTTATTTTATGTTCCATGTTAACATAAGTAAAATTGATGTTTTTAATAAAGGAGATGAGTAATTACTCATGACTATTGTACGCTACGAAATCATTGCAAAAGTGGTTGAGCAAGGAAGCTTTACAGAAACTGCTGAAACATTAAATATGACCCAATCTGCCGTGAGTCATGCAGTTGCGAGTTTAGAATCTGAATGGGGAGTTTCTTTATTAATTCGTGATCGAAAAAAAGGAATAACACTTACAGATATAGGACAAAAAATTCTGCCGCATATTAGAGAAATATTGAAAAGAGTGGAAGTCATTAATCAAGAAATTGCGCTTATGACAAGCTTGGAAGCAGGTATTATTCGTATCGGCACTTTTGCAAGTGCTTCTTCCTGCTTATTGCCTAAATTACTTGCAAAATTCCGGAAAAAGCATCCTAAAATAGAATTTAAATTTTACGAAGGAACCTATGAAGAGATTACGGAATGGTTAGGTTCAGGCATTATTGACATTGGATTTGTAGTAAAAGGAAAATCAAACCCAAATTTCGATTTGGTTCCTTTGATTAAAGACAAGATGGTAGTCGCTTATCACCCTGATCATCAATTTCATTCTAAAGAAATAGTAGAAATGAATGATTTAATGTATGAATCCTTTATTATGCCAACAGGGATGTACCAATCACATGTTGAGGAATTATTTGCAGAAGCGCAAATTAAACCATCTATTCTTTTTGAAGTACACGACTGTACAACCATCGCTAATATGGTACAGGAAGGACTTGGCGTTACGATAGGTCCAGAATTATTTTTAAAGACACAGCAAAACATAAAAATCAGCAAACTAAATATTGAAAACAGCCGTGAAGTAGCACTTGCCTGTCAATCAATTGCAAATGCTTCTCCTGCGGTTAAGGAATTTCTTCATGTGGCAAAAAATAGAAATTATTAATAAAACACTAAACTACTCCCCATAGTAAGCCAATCCTATTCATGGTTTGCGACGCTTTGAACGCCCAAACCATGGCAGGACTGGCCCTTTAGTTTAATAAGATATCCTACAATTCTTAAAGAATAGAAAACGAGAATACTGAGTACTAAAAAGATTTGAATGATAATTCCCACCACACTACAAATTAAACCGGAAGTAGCTAATCCACTACCACTTTGGTTTTTTTCTACAATTTCTTTTGTCGCTTTTCTAGCAACTACAACTCCTAAACCACTAAAAAAAACCGATAAATGGTATTAGGATCTAAATAATACCAAGGTTTAAAGAAATTACCGAATTACTGTTTGTTTGAGCATTTTCAACCATTTAGATTTCCCCCTTTACAACCCTTTAGTTTAAGGGAAAATCTTCACAATTTTTTTGCTCCATAATTATTTTCATTAAAGTGTTACTCAAGAAAATGGCCCGATTGTTGAATAAAACTTAGATTTTTAAACAACTTTATTATTTTTTAAGCGACTTTATTTTAAATTAAACAACTTTTTTGTCACTTTACAGTACCCCTGATTTGAAAAATTCACTTTACTGTACATAGCAAGAACCCTGTTATCTCCACTTATAAGTACACTTGTAAATATATTTGCAAGTGTACTTATAAGTGGATTATTTGTATTCCTGTCTATATAATTTAAACGAATAAATAGCTCCAACGAAGAATACAAAGGCTTCAAATAATATAAAGATTTGACGGAAATTCTCAATATCTTTACCAACTAAAGAAATAAATATAGCATTCATTAGAATTTGAGTAGTAAACATACGAGAAGTAATTTTTAAATAAATAGGATTTGTTCTTTCATATGGTTTACCAATTTTTTTGTAAATAATAATAAGTGCAATTACTGAACCCAAAAATAGAAGTGCTGTAAGTCCTACAACGATATTGAAATTGCCTGTACTTTCTAACATCCATTTATTTAATAGATCAATCATTATTATCTTCCTTTCCTACATAAGAGAATATTTCGTTCTTCTTTTTCACTATAATAAAAAATGAAAAAGGAAAACATCGAACTTTCTTACAAACATTCGTGCATTCTTACAGTTTTGTTACTTTGTAAATGTATTCATCGTCTTGCCTTTCGCTATTTTCTTTGAAAAACATAGTGAATTACGAGAAAGAGTGCTACAAGATCAACTTCAAAGAAGTAGTGCACTAAACCTCTTAATTAATGCAATTAGTATGTGGAATATTATTTATTTAAGTGAAGCAATAAAAGCTTTGAAGAAAAAAGAACAATTTGATGAAGAATTATTAAAACATAGTTCTCCAGTAAGGTGGGAACACATTAACTTTCTAGGAGAATACCGATTTAGCAAAAGAGAAAGTGCACCAGTAGACTCTCTACAACCACTAGAAACAACTAAACAGTAAGAAACCGATGATCTCTTAGCGTACGAAATTCGCGTTTTGTTGGTGCTCCCCCATGCCCATCAACTTAAGAATTTAGAACTCCCCCAAAAAATTATGAGTTTTTTGTTACAAGTTATCACAAAATTTTCGTTTTTTGGGTAGTTTTATTTTCTTAGCTTGATTGCGATGAGCGGTACCCCATAAAGGCCCCTGATACATAATTGATGTTCTGCCATTTGTAGAAAACAATCCACTTATACCATTTTAACAAGAAGAAATATCTCGTCCATGTTGTAATATTGGCTTACGTTAAGCTTGTGAAAAAAACATATTCATGTATAATACAATTGATGTATGATACATTAATTGTAGGAGGGTGACCTTTTTGAAAAGAGAAGATGCCTTAAAACTAAGAACAGATATTAAGAAAATGATTATAATAACTGGGGTTTTTGAATCTCAAAATTTGCCCAATGGACCATTTGAAAAACCTTTACCAACTTCTCAAATGATGGCGTTAGAGGAACTAGAGGTGGAAAAATTAACTGTTTGGCAACTATCCAATAAACTTAGATTAGAGACTTCAACTGTAAGTAGATTGGTAGATAAGTTAGTAAAAAAGGGGCTTATTTATCGTGAAGTAAATGAAAAAAATAGAAGAGAACTTTTTCTGCACCTCACAGAAAAAGGTCACATAACTGTTAATTGCTTAAGAGAGCAATCCATTACATTTTATCAAAGTATTCTCAATAATTTATCAGAATCAGAACAAAAAATAGTTGTGGATGGTTTTGAATTATTTATTGATTCTATTTCTAAGCCTTTTGATTAGAGTGAGGTAAATCATAACATTTGGAGGGTAAAATGAGTTTGGATTTTGAACGTCCTATTATTGAATTAAAAGAGAAATTTGATGAATTAAAGAAAATTATGAAAGAAAATAATGTAGATTTATCGCCAGAAATTCATGTATTAGAAAAACGTTTAAATAAAATGCAAGATAAAATTTATTCTAATATTACACCTTTTCAACGAGTTCAAATTGCAAGGCTTCGTAACCGGCCCACGACATTGGACTATATACCTTTATTGTTTACAAACTTTCTCGAACTTCATGGTGATCGATTATATGGTGATGATAAAGCAATGATAGGTGGTATTGCAAAATTTAAAGGGATGCCCGTTACGGTTATTGGTCATCAAAGAGGTAGAAATACAAAGGAAAATATAGAAAGAAATTTTGGAATGGCACATCCAGAAGGTTATAGAAAAGCGCTAAGACTTATGAAACAAGCTGATAAATTTAATCGCCCTATTATTACATTTATTGATACAATAGGCGCCTATCCAGGGAAAGGGTCTGAAGAACGTGGAATTTCTGAAGCGATAGCTCGAAATCTATTTGAAATGGCTACACTTAAAGTGCCAATTGTTTGTATTGTAATTGGAGAGGCATCAAGTGGTGGAGCTCTTGGCATTAGTGTCGGTAACCATATCCATATGTTAGAGTATTCATGGTACTCGGTAATTTCGCCAGAAGGAGCAGCATCTATCCTATGGAAGGATGCTAAGTATGCTCCAGAAGCTGCTGAACATATGAAAATTTCAGCAAAAGATTTAAAACATTTAGGAATTATTGATGAAATCATTCCTGAAATTAAAGGTGGAGCACAAAATGATATAAAATCACAGGCAAAAGTGATTGAATCTGTAATCGAATCATCTCTAAAAAAATTGATACTATTATCCTCGGAAGAGCTTATACAACAGCGGTATGAAAAGTATAGACAAATAGAGAATTATAAATGAAAATATTTAAAGTCCGTATTACATTTCGGAGGATTCTCGCAAAAAAAATTCTAAATATTTTGTAAGTAACCTCTTAAACTGGGATATGCTGATACTATTACTCTACAAAAGGTGTGTGATCGGTATGGAAAAGGAAAATTTGTTCAAATGGAAGCATTATCACATACCCATCAACTTAAGAAATTGATTGTTCCCCAAAACGAAAAAATGAGCTGAATTCTCATAAATAACTGTAAAAAGGTGAAAATTTCGTTATGGGGGGTATCTCAAAAGCTTAGGTTGATGGCAATGTGGTGCTCCCCCTGTTAGTAGTAATTTTAATATCACTATGGATAAATTACTTTTAAAACTTTACTTCCGAGAACGATAATTATGTAAATAAGCTGTCCATATGGACAGCTTATTTTATTTTTTGTTTAGCACGGGGATCTTTTCCGATAGTTTTTTAGCAGAAGCAAGCAGCTCCAACGATGATTAATAAAATAAACAATACAACTAATAAAGCAAATCCTCCAGCGAAGCCACAGCCGCCACAACTACCACCAAAGCCCATAACAGTTCCTCCTTTAGATAGGAGGGGGAAGACAAAGGTTCACTCATGTGTTTTAACGGATTCAATTTACTTTATGCATTTATGAATGGAGCAGGTCCTTTTGTAAATAAAGAAAAGACACCTTATAAGGTGTCTTCCTTCGATTTGAAACATTTTAAGTTTAATAATATACGGTCTCGCCACTTACCTATTAGGCTGGAATTTTATAGTGTTTCTGAACAAAATTTTTTGCTAAATTTGAATCCTTAAGTTGATGGGGATCCTTTTATGTTTTATCATTTTTAAAAAAATCCTTCATTAGCTTAGCGCCTTTAATATTCACCGTTACAGCTTCTACTTTATCTTTCTTCTCATCTTTAGCAATCGTAATTTGTTCCGTATTATCAACCCACACAAGAAACTCTTCTTTTGAGTCATCTTTATATGTAACGGTTATAGTAGAATGCGCAGATTGTTTCTTTTTTTGATCTAGTGTGATTGTTTTCGGTGTTCCTTTTTGGACTGCTGAAGCGATTGATTGTATCATTTCCTCGTTATCTGTTTGAGATTTGGAACTAGTATTACTTGTTGTTCTAAGCATCTCAATGTTGGTAATGTCTGCAGAGTTTAATTGAATGGCATTTTTCGTATTTTCTTGCTTAGTTGTTGGAGTATTATTTGTAGTAGAAGTGCTTGTACAGCCTATTAAAGTGAAAGATAGAGCGGTTAGAGCGCATATAGATATGATTTTTTTCATAGTATCCCTCCTTACGTTTAATTATAGCAATTTTCTGTTATTTTAGGTAGTTATTGTAAGGAGATAATTTTGTAAATCATAGGGAGACATGTTTACTAGTTTTAATGATGTTCGTATGAATAATATGAAGCGTATATATGAAAAATATGCGGTTCATTCTCTATCAAAATCAAAATTCACATAATTTTTTTCATATTTTATGTTTAACATTTCGAAAATGGGTGTATTACATATAATATAACAAATAATTCATTTTAGAGGAGGAAGTTAAAGATGGAAACGAAGTATAGTAAACCTTTTGTATATGAATTTATTACGGAGAAAGAGGTCATGAATGCAGCGAATGATCTAGTGAAGAAAGGAATCGACCAAAAAGATATTTCCGTATTAACACATGAGAAAGAAAGGACAGATAGAATCGCAGACAATGCAGACGTGAATACAATTGGAATAAAAGAAGAGGGACTTGGGACAAGTATTATTAATGTTTTTCAAAAAACAGGAGATCAGTTAAGAAATAAGATGCAAGAATTAGGACTTAATGAGGAAGAAGCTAACTTTTATGAAGAAAAACTGGATGAAGGGAAAATCTTGTTATTCGTTAAGGATTTAGAAAGAGTCGGTGAATGGTTACAAGAAAGAAGATGCACGTATTCTATTTAAATTCATACTCTTTAAATCTACAAATCTATTACGAAAAGGAGATTGGAAATATGAGTGAGAGCGGGCTAAAAGAACAAATTACTGGTAAAGTTGAAAAGAAAAAGGGGCAAGTAAAAGAAGGAATTGGTGAAGTTACAGAAGATAGAGAGTTGAAAAATGAAGGGAAGTGGGAGAAGACGAAGGGAACTGTAAAAGAAAAAGTCGGAAAAGTGAAACAAAAGATAAGTGATGGATTGGATAACAAAGAATAATACATGTTTATCAAGCTTTGGTTAAACGCCAAAGCTTGATAAATCCATTATAAAAATATATAGGAGGTCTAATTGTGGGACTTATTATTACGTGTATTGTAGGTGGACTTATTGGTATGTTAGCTGGAATGATTACGGGAAAAGACTTTCCTTTAGGCATAGTTGGTAATGTTATTGCTGGATTAATCGGATCTTGGGTAGGTAGTGCCTTATTTGGTCACTGGGGCCCTGAATGGGGAGGTATCTTTATTCTTCCAGCTTTATTAGGTGCAATCGTCTTTATTTTAATCGTTACATTCTTTTCTAGAATGCTAAGGAAAGCGTAAGTATGATAATGAATAGTAATCTTAAGTTTGTTATATGTAGCTATAAAGTTAATAAACTGATAAAAATACATAAAAAAGCATCCAATTAAAATAATTTGGATGCTTTTTTATGTATTTTACATAGGAATCAGTGAGGATGGCCCCACTGATTGAGATTACATATTAAGCTGTCGTTACTTTTTTACAATTATTTATTCTTACGACCTGCCTCGGTTCTATATGAGATAAGTCCTCGCTATTACCTATATCAACTACAATTGTATTCGTTAGTATGTTAATAATGGAACCAATTAATTTTGTAGCATGATCGTGTCGATAAGAAAATTGAACAAAATCTCCCTTTTTAAAGCTGTGCTCTTCCATAGATAGATCCCCCTAAAAATAATGTTTATACATTATACATACACAAATTTATAAGGTTTAAACATTTGGTAGTATTTTTTTTAGTGTTAAGCTGAGAAAGGTGTAGAAAATTTATTTATAATTAAAATGAAAAAATATGTTTAAAACTAATTTTTATGGGTAATTAAATAGTAGTAGTTTGAGATAAGGGGGCGGAAATGATGAATTTGGCAATAAATATTTTGCAAAATGATTTAGGTTATACAGTACAACTTAATGGTGAGATTGATGCGTATACGGCATCAGATTTAAAAAATAAGGTAATGCCTATTGCAAGTGAGAAAGAGGTTTATATAGTAGTAGATTTTAATAAGGTAGATTATATGGATAGTACAGGTTTAGGCGTTTTTATAGCGCTATTAAAAGCAATTAAGAAAAATGATGGAAAACTAGAGTTTATTGGTGTATCTAAAAGACTAAAAAGATTATTTGATATTACAGGACTAACAGAAATATTAAATTTGAATTCAGATTTTGAAAAAGTAGAAAGAAGGTGACTAGGGATGATGGAGAAATTTGAAAAGATAGAAATGAAAATTCCTGCAAAAGCAGAATATGTGGCTATTATTCGTTTAACAATGGCTGGTGTTGCGAATCGAATGGGCTTTGCTTATGACGATATAGAAGATATGAAAATTGCTATTAGTGAAGCATGTACAAACATTGTACAACATGCATATAAAGAAGACGTTGGAGAAATTACAATTGTCTTTGGTCTATATGAAGATCGATTAGAAATTATGGTTGCGGATAATGGAGTTAGCTTTGATTTTAGCACCTTAAAAAGTAAAGTTGGTCCGTATGATATTAATAAGCCAGTAGAACATTTGCCGGAAAATGGTTTAGGTTTATATTTAATAAATACGTTAATGGATGATATACAAATTATGCATGATGAGGGCATGACAGTTTTAATGACAAAATATATACAAAGAGAGCAGGTGGAGAATGATGGAAATCCAATCTCAACCTACAAATCTTACTAAAGAAGACGTTATTAAACTAATTGCAGAATTCCAACAAAAACAATGTGATGAAGCGCAGGAAAGATTGGTTAATCATTATAAAAATCTCGTATATTCCATTGCATATCGCTATTCAAAAGGTGGGCCGATGCATGAGGATATTATACAAGTAGGAATGTTAGGACTCTTAGGCGCAATAAGAAGGTATGATTATTCGATAGGGAATGCTTTTGAGCCGTTTGCAATACCTACGATAGTAGGCGAAATAAAGAAGTATTTACGTGATAAAACTTGGGGTATTCATGTTCCAAGGCGAATTAAAGATTTAGGCGGAAAGATTAAACTTGCGATAGAGGAGCTAACAGATCACCTGCAACGTTCACCGAAGATTATAGAGATTGCAGATCATTTAGGACTATCCGAAGAGGAAGTGCTAGAAATTATGGATGCGAAAAATAATTATCAAGTATCTTCCTTAGATGATGTAGTTGAAAATTCATCTGATGGAAGTTCGGTAGCGAGAATTGAATCTGTAGGTGAAGTAGAGCAAGGATATGAACAGACAGAAAGACGTCTCGTTTTAGATGATATTTTTAACGTATTAAATGATACGGAAAAGAGTGTTATTCATTATATATTTGGAGAAAATTTAAATCAAAAGGATACAGGAGAGCGGTTAGGTATTTCACAAATGCACGTTTCTCGTATTAAAAGACAAGCGATAAGTAAATTGAAGCAAGCAGCGTTTTTAGATACATAAAAATTTTAAATAATTATGTTTAAAACATGAGAAAAGGGGTAGTTATTAAGTATAGGAGGAGATATAAAAATGTCACACGATGTGAAAGAACTAATCGAAGGATTGAATGAAGATTTAGCAGGAGAATACTCGGCAATTATTATGTACAACCATAATGCAGCTACAGTTTCTGGTATATATAGACAAGTGTTAAAACCTTTCTTTGAATCTGAAATTAGTGATGAACAAGGACATGCCCTATATTTAGCGGAGAAAATTAAGACGCTAGGTGGTACACCTACTACGATCCCTTTACCAGTGAAACAAGTAAAAGATGTTAGAGAAATGTTAGAATACGCTAGACAATCAGAATATGAAACAATTAAGCGTTATGAAACGAGAAAAGAACAGGCAGCGAAATTAAATATGACAGAGTTAGTTGTAAAGTTAGAAGATATGATTGCAGATGAAACAAATCATATGGAAGAATTAGATCGTCTTTTAAATGACAAAGCGATGGTGTTAAATTAATAGTGGAAATTTATAGAGTGAAAGAACAAACTCTCATTTCTAGGGGGTTTGTTCTTTTGCTGTATAGATACGTATGAGTAGGAAATTTTTATTTTATAACTGAGTATGTAATACTAGAAAAATAGAAAATGATAATAGATTTACATTTTAAATAAGAAAAGGGGAAATAACTTGTGTCCATTTTAATTGTCGATGATAATCCGGTTAACATCTTTGTAATTGAAAAAATTTTAAAACAAGCCGGATATCAGGATCTTGTATCGCTTAATTCTGCACAAGAGCTTTTCGAATACATCCATTTTGGAAAAGATTCTTCCAGGCATAATGAAATTGATTTAATACTATTAGATATCATGATGCCTGAGATTGATGGACTTGAAGTTTGTAGGCGATTACAAAACGAGGAGAAGTTTAAAGATATTCCTATTATTTTTGTAACAGCTTTAGAAGATGCGAATAAATTAGCTGAAGCGCTTGATATAGGTGCAATGGATTATATTACGAAACCTATAAATAAAGTTGAATTGTTAGCCCGTATGCGTGTGGCATTACGCTTGAAATCGGAATTAAATTGGCATAAAGAACAAGAGGAAAATCTTCGTAATGAATTAGATTTAGCTACACAAGTACAAAGAAACTTATTAAGTAGCCCATTAAGAGAAGATCATATAAAAATTGAAGCAAGTTACTTACCTTCATTCAAACTAGCTGGAGATATGTATTATTGGTATAAAATCGATGAAAACCGCTACGGTATTATATTATTAGATGTGATGGGACATGGTGTATCTGCTTCATTAGTTTGTATGTTTATTTCGTCTGTATTACGTGAAACGATTAAATGTTTAATCGATCCAGAACTCGTCATTAAAGACTTAAATAAATATATGACTCTTTTACATAATGAGAATGACAATATTCCATATTATTTTACAGCAATATACTTAGTAGTTAATACAGAAAATAGAACAATTGAATATGTAAATGCAGGACATCCTTCGGGATACGTTTTAGTTGATGAAGAGAATATAATTGAACTAGATCGTGGGAGTTGTGCGGTAGGATTTTTTGATGAAATAAAAGTCGAGAAGACAGTCATACCTTTTGAGAAAAACGCTCAAATATTATTGTTTACAGATGGTGTTCTTGAATCAATTGCAAATGATGAATTTGAGTCTGAAGAGAAGTTGCGTACTTTTACAGAAAGAAAATGGGGAGATTTAGAAGAAGAGATAGAAGGATTTTATAAGGAAGAACAGAAGAAAACTCAATCAGATGATATGTGTCTAATTATGATACAAACGAATGCGAAATAAAAAGCGTATGAAATCCAAACATAGGATTTCATACGCTTTTTATTGTATTTTTTGATAGATTTGTTCGTTAGGATTAAATTGGATATAATGCGGCATTATATCTGAAAAACGAAGAGTTTCTTTATTTCCTAAACATAGGAATCCATTGTGGCCTAAACTTTCATAAAATAGTTGCTGTACTTGGTTTTGAAGTTTACTCGTAAAGTAAATTAAAACGTTACGGCAAAGTATAATATGAAATTCGTTAAAAGATTGATCGGTTACTAAATTATGCTGTGCAAAAATAATGTTTTGTAAAAGGGATGGATTAAAATAAGCAAAACGATTATCTGTTGAATAATAGTTAGAAAATGCTTGTGTACCTCCAGCTTGTAAATAGTTTTTCGTATAAGTTTGCATTTTATTTAACGGAAGGATGCCTTGTTTTGCTTTTTCTAATACATTTGTATTCATATCTGTTGCGTAAATAACAGCTTTTTCACTTAATCCTTCTTCGTGAAGTAAGATGGACATTGATAACACTTCTTCACCAGTTGCGCATCCAGCATGCCAAATTCTAATTTCAGGATACTTTTTTAATTCAGGAATAACATGCTCTCTTAACGCTTTAAAAAAAGTAGGGTTACGGAACATTTCAGTTACATTAATGGAGAAATCATTTAATAACTGTTCTAAAAACCCTTCCTCATGAATTACTTTTTCAATTAATTTTGAAATGGTAGGGATATTAGAGAGCTGCATTCTATTACAAATTCTTCTATAAATAGATGTGCGAGCATATTGGCGAAAATCAAATCCTGACAGTTTAAATACCGCTTCCAATAGTAATTCAATTTCTAAGTTCGTACGCTTATCCATATCTACGGATGGATCAAAATTATAATACTTATTTTCCACTTAAACTAAACCTCACTTATTTTATTAACCATACACTCATTACCGAATAGAGTTGATGTAAATTTAATGGTTTACTTATATAATCTGAAGCGCCAGCAGATAAACATTTTTCTTTATCATTTGGCATTGCTTTAGCAGTTAATGCGATAATAGGTATTTCATGTAACCCTAAATTCATTCGGATATGTTCCATCGTTTCATAACCGTCCATATTTGGCATCATAATATCCATTAAGATAAGGTCAATATTTGTATTGCTTTTTAGTATTTCTAAACACTCTATGCCGTTTTGTGCAGTAATAATGTTGGCATGTTGTTTTTCTAATGCATTTTGTAATGCAAATATATTTCGATGATCATCATCGACAATTAAAATAGTTTTCTCTTGGAAGACCTTATTTGTTTCTGGAGTAACTATAGTTTCCTCAATAACTTCAGCAGGAATAACATCTTCTATCGTTGCTGCGACTTCTAAATTGGATAACTGTATATCATTTAACCCATTTGGAAGGTTAGGAATATATACTGTGAAAGTACTGCCTTCTCCTAAATTACTCTCTAACGTAATCCAACCGCCTAATAATCTAGCAAACTCTTTACAGATAGATAATCCTAAGCCTGTACCACCATATTTCCGAATCGTTGCGCCATCTGCCTGTTGAAAGGCTTCGAAAATGAGTTGATGCTGTTCTGTAGCGATACCAATACCAGTATCTTTTACTGAAATTGTCATCCAATCTTTACTTATAGACTGCATATCATGACTCAAATTGGTTGTTTCTATCGAATCGAAATGTAAAGAGACGGATCCTTTTTCCGTGAATTTAAATGCATTGGATAATAAGTTTTTAATAATTTGTTCAATCCGTTTTGCATCTGTATAAAATAAATCAGGAATAATATCACTGTCTGCAATAGTAAGTTCGACATTTTTTTGTGCAGCAATATGTAAAAAGTTTTGCTGCATATTTGCTGCCATGTCACTTATGTTCGTTGCTTCAAAAATGACGTCTAGTTTTCCAGCTTCTACTTTAGATAAATCTAGTATGTCATTAATTAGAGTAAGTAAATCTTTTCCTGATGAATGAATGACGGTTGCTAATTCAATTTCATCATCGGATAAATGGTTATCATGATTTTCTCTTAACATTTCAGATAATAGTAAAATACTATTTAACGGTGTTCGTAATTCATGGGACATATTTGCTAGGAATTCTGATTTGTATTTTGAACTACGTAATATTTCGCTTGCTTTTTCTTCTAATTCTGATTTAGTAATTTCTAAATCAGTTGTCTTTTGTTCAGCCTCTTCAGTTCTAGACTCTAGTTGTTCATTAGTTGTTCGTAATTCTTCGGCTTGCATTTGTAGTTCTTCAGCTTGCGTTTGCAATTCTTCTGATTGAACTTGTAACTCCTCCGTCATTGCTTGTGATTCATGTAAAAGCGTTTGAATTCGCATACGTCCCATAATACTATGGATTGTTAGACCTAGGTTATCAACGGTTTGTTGAATTAAATCTTGATGTAAGTCTGAAATCTCAGTTACACTTACTAACTCCATTACTGCGATCACTTCATCTTCAAATAAGATAGGGATGACTAGTAGGTTTTGAGGGCGTATTTCTAATAAACCGCTAGTGACATAACGAAATTCTTCTGGTATTTCTCGAAGAATAAAGCTTTGTTTTTCTAAAGCACATTGCCCAATTAAACCTTCACCCATTTTAATGGATTGTTTTCCAATATCAGAACCTTGATCGGCGAAAGAAGCTTTCTTCACATAGTAGACAGTTTCTTCAACTTCTTCACGTACATAGAATGCACCGCAAGAGGTTTGCGTTTTTTGTATAATTCCACTAAGAATTTTTTTACCTAACATCTCAATAGAAGGTACACCTTGATACATTAAAATTAATTCTGCAAGCTCGGTTTGTAACCACTCTCTTTTAGATATTTCGTCTAGTAGGTGGTTCGTTGTATGAGCAAGCTCTTTTATTTCATCCCGTGTGTTTACATGAATTCTTTCAGTAATTTTTTCTTTAGAAGAAATGGATTTAATAGCTTGAATTACGTTTTTAATCGTTTTTGTAATGGAATTCGAAATATAGAGTGAAATGATAATAGAAATACAAGAAAGTAAGAACAATAAACTGTATAACCAAATCTCTAATTTATTATTTTCAGTATCTAATTGTGCAGCTCTTTTTTTCGTTAGTTGCTCCTCTACACCACGGAAGTTAGTTAGCTGCGATTGTAATGACTGAATTTGAGTCGTGTCGATTGCTTGTATGTTATTACTATTATGATTTGTAATTAATGGATGAATCTCTTTATTAATCCAACTATTAATATTTTCGTTAATCTGTTTTAATTTTTCTTGCTGAGAGGGGTTATCCTCTAATAGAGCCAAAAGATCTTGATAATGTTTTTCGTAATCCTTTTCCGCAGTGTTAAGGGATTGCACGTAATTTGCGTTATTAGAAGTAATAAATCCTTTCGCTTTATTTTCAATTGTTAGCAATTCTTTCTCCACTTGATTCGTTAAATTAAGAACTTTAAAATCGTGATCAATAATAAAATTACGAGATTTTTGTAAATTGGAAATCTCATTGTTTAACATAATGAAAGAAATAAGTAAGAACAAAATCATAACTAAATAACCAGCCATAATTTTGTAGCGAATACTAAATTTTGCTTTCGATTTCATTAAAAATTCCTACCTTCAAGATTATTAAAAGTTTTCTATTGTAAAGAATGAAAAACGTAATATATATTATATCAGTTTTCATAAGGCCAAACTAGAAATCCCCCTATTGTATTAGGGGGTCTCGTTTTGAATAGAGGAAATCATTTTGAAATATAAAAACATATATGAAAAGTAACGATCGAGGGAATAGGGGGATAATAAAACTTTTAAGAAGGAAAGAGTGTGCTTAAAGCTTTTTTTGCATCTATTCCTTCAAAGATAAATAATACAAGCTCTCTCTTTTTTACAGTAAGGAAAAAGGATATTAATGTGCTTAAGCTTTTAATAGAAGTAAGTGTTCCGTGTTTACTTATAAATAGATTAGTTTGAAATGTTGTCATTAAAGCATAAAAATGATGAATCTGCGTTATTGTAGGTGTTTCATTATAAAGAATAGTAGTAGATTGGATTGCATTCATCGAAATATTCCTTTCTGTATAGTAAGCATAACAATATAAACATACCCGTTTTAAAAAATGTTAAACATATAAATAAGAAAAAATATAATTATAGTTTTTTAGGTTTAGAAAGGGTTACGAAGGGTATACATATACTACAAAGAGATTGACTGAAGATGAATTGTAAGATTTCTATGTTTAGTAGATTAGTCTATCAAAATATAATTTTACTTTAAATAAAAAGGAGTCTGGTATACATGAATGAAATGATGGTTGATATTACATTTGATTTAATTTACTTGTTAAGTAGTTCGCTTGTAATGCTTTTACTATTCGCTTTTTTCGTAAATGGTTATGTTAATAAGAAGGTTAGTGTATACAGAAATGAAGAAAGATAAAGATACATTATATAAAACTTTAGGAGGTTAATAGTTATGGATGTAGATAGAAAAATAGTAGGTATTTTTAGAACAATTGATGATGCGGCATTCGTTATTAATGAATTAAAAGATAAAGGATACTCGGCGGGTAACATTTCAGCTATTGCGAAGGATCAAAAGGAAATTGAACATCTGGAAGAAAAATCGGGTGAAAAAGTGAATAGTGAAACGGCACATAAAGCGGATATCTTTTCAGCGACAGGGTTTGTGGCAGGAGGAGTAGCAGGCGGACTCGGTGGTTTATTAACAGGTCTTGGTATACTTGCTGTTTCTGGAATGGGTCCAATCGTAGCAGCGGGACCTATCGCAGCAGCTATTGGAGGAGCCGGTATTGGCGGAGGAGCTGGAAGTTTAATAGGAGCATTTATCGGATTAGGAATTCCCGAAGAACATGCTAAGAAATATGAAGAATACATTTACGATGGAAATATATTAATTTTAGTAGATGCAAAATTAGATGATAAGTTAGAAATCTATAAAATATTTGATAAGCATAATGCTTATAACTCCGATTTCTTTAAATAATATTTACTTCACATATCAATGATGAAAAATGTAAACATAGTGAATATCGTTTTTGATCTTACAACTTTGGCGCGGCCGAGGAGTCGTATGACTATAAGAGAGGAAGGGCTTATAGTAAAAGATCAAGTTCTATTATGATATTAAAAAGGGAAGAGGTGTCTTTTCGTGATTGTAAAAATATTAAAGGATAGTAGTAATAGTTTCCTTTGTACAGTTCAAAATCAAAATGGGGAGAAGTATGTAAAGAAATGGTTTCATAAACAGAAAAACAAGGAAGAGTTAGGGCGACCAACTTTTAAAGAAGTAGAAAAGGATTGGAAAGAAAATAGAGAATCATTTATGTATCCTAATGTTAAAGCGCTTTAGTGAACTACTCACAACTTAACGTCCTTCATTTGAGCATTCGCCAACGCAAGACTATCGACTTCCTTTAGGAATGGAAATTCAGCCTTATATTGTGCAGGCGTAGGATATTTAACAGATTTATCAAGTTTATCCTGTGATTCTTGATAAGATTTGATTCTATCTGCAAGCATCTTGTTGTATACAAATCGAACACATCCAAATGTTTTTGAGAAAAACATTTGTTGTTCTTTATTTGGATAGATACGATATTTGTATGATTTTAACATTTCCTACACCTCACTTTTTCCTTGATTTTCAATATATTTCTTTACTACATCTATCGGTGAACCACCCGTAGTAATCAAGCAAAAGCTTTTTGACCAAAACATTTCTTTCCAAAGTTTCTTTCTCACATGTGGAAAGTCTCTCTTGATTAGTCGAGAACTTGCACTTTTATAAGCATTAATGAACTTTGTCATTTCTGTATTCGGATGTGCCTTGAATAAGATATGTACATGGTCTACATCATGATTCCATTCAACTAATGTGATGTTATAGTTTTCAGATAGTCGGACAAAAATGTCTTTTGCATAGTCCGACATATCATCATCAAATACATTTCTTCTGTATTTCACGACCAATACAAGGTGACAATAAAAGGCAAAGCCTTTTGGCTACGCCAAACTGAAATTCATCTCCCACCTATCGTTGGGCTACGCCCTTCACACACTTGAGGAAGGAGAATTCGTTAAATAGAATAGGCGCTTTATTATTACAAAATTGTCACACTCCTGTAAGGTAATTCAATAGATTAGTTGCTTGTTCCATGTCATAATAAAGACATAAGAAAGCTAATCAAAAATTATAAGTTATAGGAGAGTGTCAGTCATGATTGTAACAACAACGTCTGGAATTCAAGGTAAAGAAATTATTGAGTATATTGATATTGTAAATGGTGAAGCTATTATGGGTGCAAATATTGTCCGCGACTTATTCGCTTCCGTTCGTGATGTTGTCGGTGGTCGTGCTGGTTCTTACGAAAGCAAGCTAAAAGAAGCTCGTGATATCGCAATGGATGAAATGAAAGAACTTGCAAAACAAAAAGGTGCGAACGCTATCGTTGGTATTGACGTAGATTACGAGGTTGTTCGTGATGGAATGTTAATGGTTGCTGTCAGTGGTACAGCTGTACGTATATAAGTAAATGAAAAACAGGCTCCCCCTTGAAGTTGATGCTTTGAGGGGATTTTTTTGTTTCATGATTAAAGTTAAAATGAAGAAGAGAGGATGGATTTTTATAGTGGAAAAAATAAGATGAGGGCGAATGTACTAGCTTACTCAAATGATATAACCGTTTAAGTGATAAAGTTGAAAAGAAACTATAATTTACATATGTTTAAAGTGGACAAAACTTTTTCGTCAAACGTTATTGTAAAAAATGCTAGGATTGCTCCTAGCATTTCGTGAGGGGATATTGCACGGGAATTTAGATAATAAGCAGACGTACCCGCTTATTTCAAATGTAGTATATATTGTTTTCAAGGAGAAAAGTAAGAAATACAACAATCTTTATATATGTTTAACGAGAGTGTTAACTTTATGATAAATAATAAAATTGTTATTTGAGGTAAGGGGAGAAATAATGGTATGAATAACTTTAGAGGATGTATAGTTTATAGAAATAAACGATTGAGCATGTAAGGCGTTGTATTACATAAAATTTATAAAGCATTGGAGGCAGTCACATTATGTTTTGGTTAGGATGTTTTTTAGGATATATTGTAGGTTCAGTTATTACATGTGCTCTACTTTACTATGGGTATAGATCCAATGAAAATAAAAAAGTGGATATACAAAAGAGGGAGGAGAGGAAAATCAATAAAAAAGGTGTATAGGATGTGAAAGGCAAGGTGATAGCATTGATGCAAAAATAAAGGACAGTACATATTGTATATGACTACTATGTACTGTCCTGATTATTCTTTTTGGATTATGAAAAATTATCTCCTGTCTTACTATAAATTTCATAGGCGAAATAACCAAATAAATAGCCTATTCCGGCCCCTAAACTAACTGAAAGCAGGGAGAAGTCCGGGAAAAACATACCGAAAATCAAACCGATCATACAGCCAACAAGCATTCCCATAGGTATGAAACTATCTAATAACAGTTGAGCTTTTTGAGATTTTTTCTTACCTAATTTTCCGTTCTTATATTTATGTTCCAATCTTTTAATTACAAATACTACAATTCCACCAACTATTACAACAGGCGCGATTGCCGAAATGAACCACATGTTAGAAGCTCCTTTCGTTTTTAATTAAATTATACCATATATTAACATTTTGAATTTAAGCGGAGACAAGATCTTCTGCATTTCTTTTCCTTTTATTCATGACTAAAGTTAATAGGAATAAAATGAAGCTTAAAAGTGCCATTATAATAAAAACTTGCGTATAACTATTAAAATAATCACGAGCGATTCCTGCTAGGACAGGAATGAATCCGCCCATAATATATCCTCCTGACTGCATCATAGCAGTCCATGCACTCGCATCTTCTGAAGTTTTTGTTTCATATAGCGGTAGCATGAGAGCGAGTGGAAATATGCCGCCGAGCCCGATACCTAGTAAAATAGAAGGGACCCATGGTGTGGTTAATGGGTAAATCATAAGCGATAAACCTACGAGTACAAAGCATATACTTCCTAATAACCAAAGTGCTCTGTTTTTATAAATATCCGCTAATGTTGGAATTAAAAAACTGCATATCATTTGAATCACTGTAAAAACAGTTATAAGAGTCCCCGCTTGTTCGCTACTCACACCCATACTTTGATTTGCCGGCGCAAGCCAAGTTGTAATAGAGTAAAATATTCCTGATTGTAGTCCGAAAAAGATTGTAAACAACCATGCTTTTTTATTTCTTAAAGGCAAGCTATTATTCTTTTTATTTTGTGTACTCGTATTCTTTTTTCGTTTCATAACGGGATACCAAAATATAATAGCGATAATAGTAAGCACACCCCAAAAAGCGAGTGCCATATTCCAATCGTCTTTTAATACATGTTGTAAAGGAATCGTTAATCCTGCACTTAAAGAAGCACCAGTTCCCATACCTACTGAATATATGCCAATCATTAAGCCGATTTTCGTAGGGGATTTTTCTTTAATAAAACCTGATAGTAACGGACCTGCAAGTGCAATTCCAATACCGATAAATAAAGAGCTCGCGAATAATGTGGAAATGGAAAAGGTAAAAGCTCTCATACATGTTGCAAAGCCAATTAAAATAAGACAAGCCATAATTGCTTTTTCTGCCCCGTATTTTTTAATTACCTTCCCAGTCAGTAAGGCGAATGTCCCCATACAAAAAACAGGAATAGCTGTTAAAAAACTAACGGAAAAATTGCTTATATTTAGGTCTTGTCGGATGGTTTCTAATAAAGGTGAAATAGATGTAATTCCGATACGTAAATTAATGGAAACAAAAAATAGTGCTAGTATATACAAATAAGTTCGTTCTTGATGTTTCAATTTCATTTTCTCCTCTCTTAAACATCAGATGTTATTCAGTATATCATCTGATGTTTGTGTGTAATAGATAAGGAGCTTATTTCAGCTCCAAATTTTGAACGGCGTATGTTCGTGCCTCTTCGGTATTTTGTTTAAAAATAGCTTGGAATAACTTTTCATGAATGTCAGAGTTATCTTCATAGTCCACTGTATTTAATATGAATTGGCTTAAAATGTGGCGAAGGGCAGGTACGAAAGATTGATACAAATCGAGTAGAACTTCGTTTTTGCTCGCCTTTGCAATTGCTAAATGAAACTGAATGTCTGCATCTATGTATGCTACATAATTACCTTCTTGAAGGGCATGTTTTCTTTTATTCAAATGTCCTTTTAAGTATAAAAGATCCTCGTCGCTTCGGCGCTGTGCCGCTAACATCGCTACTTCTTTATCTAGCATATTTCGTGCTTCATACACATGATTTATATTAGCTGCTTGCAATCGTTTTTCAAATGAATCTTGCGTTGTATTGAGTGAGACAATACGAGTACCTTGTCCTTGTCGAACTTCTAATATGCCAGCATGTACTAATATCTTTATGCTTTCTCGCAATGTTGAACGTCCTACTCCTAACTCTTCCATTAATTGCGGCTCTGTAGGGAGGCGATCACCAACTTCATACTCGCCAGAAAAGATTTTTTCTTGTAGACGTTCTAGCACTTCATCGACTAATTTCCGCCGAGAAACTTTTGAAAAAGATTTCTTTTCGTTCATATTCATCTGCTCATCTCCTGTTATATTCGCTTTTATAATAACCAATTTAAGTTCGGTTGACAATGTTATTTTTTAGGTAGTTGAAGCTGGGATACTACAATAGGGTTTATAAGACATAAAAAATCTATTTTGAAAAAATCTATTTCTCCTGAATACATAGTAATATAAGAAAAAGACGCCCTTGTGAGCGTCTTTTTCCAACTTGAGATAGATGTATCATTATTGTTCTGCTAGGTGACATAGTTCTCGTATAAAGTTTTCTCACACAAATGATCTGTGTATCAATGTGTTTTTGATATACAGATCATTTGTATGATAATTCTTATAAATAATTGCTGAATGATAACCTTACATGAATGCTTTTAAAAGCTCTTGAACTAATGGAATTACTCCACCTACAAAGTTTAAAACTGCCATTGCGATTTCCATATGATTGCCTCCTTTAGTAGTAAGATGTAATAAATCTTTATAAATTCATTATAGTAAGCGCTTACAAAAACATCAATGCATTTCGATATGCAATAATTCATATTTGTATTTGGTAATGAGGATGAAGAGGAATAAGTGACTTATCCCGCTATTTGTGGGAGTCGGGCTGTATGTAAAAGCCTTCACTTTATCAAAATGTAAGCTGTATCTTGTATAATATAATGGTGGAGGTCGAATATGAAAAAAATAAATTCAAATATAGATTTGGATAAAAATGTATTGGAAGCGGTATTTATTCCAAGAAGGTTTATTGTTTTATGGATTACACTCGTATATATAGCTTCAGTACTTTTAGAGTTTCGTAATAATATTTTCTCTATGGATAGTTTTTTCTTTACAATAGTCATTGTTATTCATACTATTTTTCATTGGTATGCGAGTTCATTAAAAAATAGGCAATTGTTGTACTTCTTTTTTGTACAACTTTTCATTGTGTTTTTGGCTGCGTTTATTGCAACAAATGCTTCGATAGCGATTTTTGTTGGATTAACTCCTATTTTAATCGCCCAAAGCTTATATGTTTATAACAATATATTTAAAGTAATGGCAGTTTTTACTCTTATGTATGCAATATTTTGTGCTGCAATTAGTATCAATTATGGTGTGAATAAATTAGCTATTCTTATCTCTATGTTTCTTTTAGTGTTAGCAATTATTATTCCTTTTTCTTATATTAATAAGCAGCAATTTGATGCACGTAATCGTATACAGAGCTATATTCAAGAGTTAGAGTCTGCATATATGAGAGTGGAAGAATTGACATTAGCTAATGAAAGGCAGCGTATGGCAAGAGATTTACATGATACGTTAGCGCAAGGTTTAGCAAGCTTAATTATGCAATTGGAAGCGATAGATGCCCATATGCAAAAAGGGAATACAGGACGATCTCAAGAGATTATGAAACAAACTATGATAAGAGCGAGACAAACTTTACATGATGCAAGGTTGGTTATTGATGATTTGCGTCATACTACTAATTCATTTAATGGAGCAGTAAAAGAAGAGATTCAACGTTTTTCTGAAGCTACGTCTATACATGTGAGATTTACTATCCAAAGTCCACCGTATATTTCAAGCGTAGTAAAAGAGCACTGCTTATATGTAATTAGTGAATGTTTAACGAATATCGCAAAACATTCGCAGGCAGCAGATGTAAATTTAAATGTTGAATATATCGATGATCTTGAAAAACTTACTATTGAAGTTGAAGATAATGGAATTGGTTTTGACACTAGATATATCGGTAAGAATCCTGGACATTATGGTTTAATTGGTCTAAATGAGCGTGTTCGATTGATTAAGGGAGAAATACATATATTGAGTGAAAAGATGAAAGGTACGAAAGTGTATATTCAAGTGCCTATAAATAAAGAAGGAGATAGCCATGAAACATAACGTATTAATTGTAGATGATCATTTCGTTGTAAGAGAAGGTCTGAAATTAATAATAGAAACGAGTGATTCATTTCAAATTATAGGTGAGGCTGCAAACGGAGAAGAAGCCCTTTCTTTCATAGAAAAGAAGAAACCTGATGTCATTTTAATGGATTTGAATATGCCTAAAATGAGTGGTTTAGAAACAATTGAGGCTTTGAATGAAAAACAAAACCATACGCCGATTATTATATTAACTACTTATAACGAAGATGAATTAATGTTAAAGGGAATTGAGTTAGGGGCAAAAGGATATTTGCTAAAAGATACGGATCGAGAGAATTTGTTTCGAACATTGGAAGCGGCTATTCGAGGTGAGATTTTACTACAACCAAATATTATGGAAAAGATAGTGAAGTATAAAAGGAAAGAAGTACATGCTGATAAGGTTGCAGAAAATAACTTAACGGTTAAAGAATTGTTTGTGCTGAAAGCTATTGCGCGCGGATATAAGAATAAAGAAATTGCATTTGATATGGGAATAGCTGAGCGAACGGTAAAAGCATATTTAACAAATATATACAATAAATTAGGTGTTAATTCACGGTCAGAAGCAGTAGCTGTATCTATTGAAAGGAAGTTAATTCATTTTTAAAACATTATATATGCCCAATCGTACATTATAGGCTTGCCCTTTTGTACGATTTTTTTATTTCTTTCTCATGTTATGCTTCAGAAAGTATGAGAGATTTAAGAACAATCTAATTGCATTACAATTATAGACGTTTCTAATGTAGGAAAGGAAGAAGAATAATTAAATGGAAACTTTGCTTTTAATTCCTGTATTAATTTTCTTTATTTGGCTGCAAAGCAAACAAAGAAAATTAAACTGGATAGATATTATAACTTTTCTCATGATGATAGGGATTATTACTTATACGGCGCCGCAACAAATGACTAGGGATTTACAAGCAGAGTTACTGGCAGTTACGCTTATTTCTTTCGCTATTGGTGTTTGGCAAGGTGGGGGAATTACAGTCTGTTATGAGGATGAAATTTTATATATTACAAATGGAAAACAGTATTCCATTTCATGGATTCTCTTAATAATTGGCAACATAATTATTATTAATATATTTGAAGGTGGATTTACATTTAATGGATCGTGGTTTCTTTTGTGTGGTGTTGTCATTACATCTGGGGTGAAAAACAGTATTCTATGTGTTCTGTACAAATTAACAGTGCGAAATTGAATGGAAAACCAAAGCTATTTTCTTTTACCCCAACATAAAACGTATTGCTGTAAGTTCATTAAAAGACCGTAGTTGATAAAAAATGAGATGGAAGTATTGGAAGAATGGGGGAGTTAACGTAGATGTTTCTACCTATTACTACATTTGATAGGTTTAGTTGGCTGGGGAATGTTGCTTTCTCTTCAGAAAAGACTAGTAGGAATCGAGCGCTATCGAGGGCTGAAGAAAGCAATGTTAATTTGTGTGAAAATAAATGTAGAGATTCAGTTAATAATATTCATCAAAAAATAAATGTGGATGCTTTGGACTATAGTAATAATCGTATATTGGGCCGTGCAGAACCCCATTCAACAATTGTCATAACAAGTAGTGATATGTATGTTGGAAGCGGACGAGTTAATAAGTATGGAGAATTTAAAATATATACAAATGATTATCTGGAAGAGTATTTGGTACTAGAAATTCAGTTGATAATGGGCGGTTTCTATCAAGGAAGTATAACGGTAAAGTTAAGGGATGATGATTTCCTTTTTATTTAGTAAATAAAAAGGAAGCAACCGTAGTCGCTTCCTACATCTATTAAGCCGAAGCTTTCTTAATTCTCTCAAGTAAACTAGATAAAATATGTGTACGATAAGATTCTAGTTTTTTACCTTCGTAAGTACGAATCCCTAATTTTTTAAGTTCTTTTACATACCAACCTTTGCTTCCGAAATACATGTGATCGCTCCCCTTCAACTTTGTTTATTTGTCCTGATTGTACTTGGAGGTACGGGTAATATAATGAAGGAAATGAATTTCGCGCGAAAATGGTTAACTTTGTTGCAAAAGACATATATACTAAGGGTAGTATATAACGAGGTGGGCAAGACGTGATTATAGAGAAGCACGAAATTCAAATTGACCAAATTACGAGCGGTAAAGTGAATATCTTTACTTTCTATAGAAATAGAAAGCAAGTTGATGATCATTTTTTACGATTGCAAGAACCATCGCTTACAGCAAACTACTTCTTCCATTTTCATTTTGATGCAGAGAGCTTGCATCTTCTGCAGGAAGAGTTTCCGGGCGTATATCCGTACGACCGTAGTGACACGATTCACGACTGGACGGAAAAGATGAAAGCGGAATTGCAACATCAGATCCAAACAGGTAAATGGAATAAACGCGTACGTATCGGTAATCGCATTCTAGATGTGGTGTTTACGTGGTGTGACGAAGATATAGTAGAGTGAAAAAGAAGCGGATGACGCTTCTTTTTTTTAGCGCTGGAATAAAACGAGCTTACCTGCAGAAGATGTGCAGCGATGTGTTTTTTCATACAATCCTTTTTCTTGTAAAATAGATTCACCTTTTGCTTTCGCTTCTTTTTCAGTTGCTGCCTCGAATGATTCGTCTAATGCTTTTGAACCATCTTTTTCAAAGACTGTTAGAACGTATACTCCCATGAAAATTCCCTCCAATAATAAAAATCAGAATCTTATAACTATTTTGGCATAAATCACTAGAATATGCAAAGAAATATATGACATTGCGTGTTACAATAAAGTGAAACTTTAACTAGTGGGGAGTCTTTTCATCCCCACTAGTTATTAGTTGAACCAATCGGGTATTTATGGGCAGTTTACTTTCAGATTGGCTTCTTTGCCTACTGCCCGTTAATACGGGGTAAAGTGAAACTTTAATCAGTGGGGGATTTTTTATTTCCTGCTTATTACTAGTTTTCGCCAATTGAGCATTTATTGTTTGTGTTCATGCGGATAAGATGAAACTTTTGAACTATAGAAAGGATCGTTATTTGTGAAACAAGTGAAGTTTATACATGCGGCTGATTTGCATTTGGATAGTCCGTTTAAAGGGATGGAGATGAATGTACCACAGTCTGTTTGGGAGAGAATGAAGCAGAGTACGTTTGAATCGTTCGAGCGTATTGTTGATAAAGCGATTCAAGAGCGCGTTGATTTCGTATTACTAGCCGGGGATTTGTATGATGCGGAGACGAGAAGTTTGAGGGCGCAAGTGTTTGTGCGTGAGCAAATGAAGAGACTTTCGCAGTACGATATTCCCGTTTTTATTATTCATGGTAACCACGATCATTTAGGGGGAAGCTGGGCGGCAATTGAGTTTCCGGAAAATGTTCATGTGTTTACGGAGCCTTATGTAGAGGAGAAATCATTTTATAAAGATGGTGAGCTTGTAGCTTCTATTTATGGGTTTAGTTATTTGCAGCAAGCGGTAACGGATAATATGACAGCGCAGTATACGAAAATGAGTGATGCGCCTTTTCATATTGGAATGCTTCACGGAAGTGTGGAAGGGGATGCAGAGCATAATCGCTATGCACCGTTTCAAATTCGTGAGCTGAAGGAAAAGCAGTTTGATTATTGGGCTCTTGGCCATATACATAAACGTGAAATTTTATCAGAAGAGCCGTACATTATTTATCCAGGTAATATACAAGGGCGTCATCGTAAGGAGACGGGCGAGAAGGGTGCGTACCTTATTGAACTCACGAAACAAGGATCGCAGTGTTCATTTTTCCATACGGCGGATGTTGTGTGGGATGAGATAGAAGTGAATATTGATGGACTTGAAACTGTTGATGATCTTATGACGAGCGCGTCAAGTGCGATGAATGAATGCAGAAGAGAAGAGGAAGGTACGCTTTTAACTGTCATATTTACAGGACAGGGACCACTTGCTCCTTATTTGCGTGAAGACAAGCGCGTGGAAGAGATTTTTCATATTTTAGCAGCGGGAGAAGAGCGAAAAGACTTTGTATATGCGATGAAGTGGAAAAACGAGACGGTTTCTTTTGCGGAAATTGAACGTTTGAAAGAAGAAAATCATTTCGTCGGTAGTGTGCTGAAAGAGTTAGAAGCTTTCACAAATATGGACGGAGTGTTGCGCACCATTTGGACATCTCCTGTAGCGCGTAATAGCATTGAAGCTTTTACGGAAGAAGAGAAGAAAGAGATTCAAAAGGAAGCGGAAAATATTATTTTAGAGCAATTATTCCAGCAAGAGAGGGATAAAAAATGAGAATTGAAAAACTCCATATTTATGGCTATGGAAAACTAGAAAATGTGGAAATGGATCTGTCAATGCTGACGGTACTGTACGGTGAAAATGAAGCGGGGAAATCGACAATTCGCTCGTTTATGAAAAGTATTTTATTCGGTTTTCCGACGAGAGGACAGCGCCGTTATGAGCCGAAAGAAGGCGGGAAGTACGGCGGAGCGATGACTGTTCAAACAGAGAAGTACGGCCGTTTGAAAATTGAACGATTGCCAAAGACGGCAGTAGGCGCGGTGACCGTTTATTTTGAAGGCGGGAAAACTGGCGGCGAAGATATTTTAAACGATATATTAAGCGGTGTGAATGAAAGCTTATTTGATTCTGTTTTTTCATTTGATATGCATGGTCTTCAAAATATTCATCAGCTCGGCGAAGCGGATATCGGCAATTATTTATTTTCGGCCAGCGCAGTCGGAAGTGATGCGTTATTGCAGTTAGATAAAAAATTAGAAAAAGAAATGAATCAGCGCTTTAAGCCGAGTGGTCGTAATCCTGAAATTAACGTGTCACTGCAAGAGATGAAGAAAATTGAGGAAAAGATGAAAGAATGGCAAGGGAAAATTGGCACGTATGAAAAACAAGTCGAGCAGTTAAAAGAAAGTGAAGAGAAACTTGCTTCTGTTCGTGCGGAAAAAGAGTCAGCCGAAAGACGAAAGCAAGACTATGAAATATTAGTGGCGCTTGAGCCTCTTGTTATTGAAAAGAGTACGCACGAGAAAGTGTTAGAAAACGAGAACGGGCAGTTTCCTGTAAACGGAATGGCGCGCTATGAGGCGGTAAAGGCAAAGATAGAACCGCTCCAAGTACAAGTAGATTCACTTCAAAAAAAGATAGAAACAGTGCAATCAGAAATTGATTCCACAGAAATAGATGAAGCATTTTTACAAAAAGAAAGTTACGTAGAAGAACTTCGTATGCAGCATATGTCTTATGAAAATGCACGCCAAGAAATGCGTGATATGACGGGAAGTATTGCGAATATAAAAGAAGAAATCGCAGAACTACAGCAACAAATTGGCGCTACTTTTGAACAAGAGACTGTTCTTTCGTTTGATATAAGTTTAGCGACGAAAGAATTAATTATGCAAACTGTGCAAAAGGCGCGTGAATTAGAATCGCAAAAAGCACAACTAGATGAACGTTTTAAAACGGCTCAGGAGCAATTAGAAGAGCAAGAAGAAAATATAAGACAAATCAGCCAGCAAATGTTAGCTGATGAAGAAAAAAATACGTTAGTTGAGAAAGAAAAATCATTTCAGGATGCGGCATTTTTAGGAATGGGCGCAGAGAGAATGAAGCGCAAGTATGAGGAAAAAGCAGGGGCGGCTATGCAAAAGAAAAAACAGTGGCAAAGAATTTGTCTTCTGTTACTTCTTATTAACACGCTTGTTTTATTCACGAGTCTATTTATAGATAACCGCGTGCTGTTATTTATTAGTGTGATTGTGTTTGTAGGGATTGTTTTAGCACTCGTTTTATATAAAGATCCTTCGGGTGGATTACAAGAAGAGCTTCTTACTCTTCAGCAAAGTGCTGGCGGACGACAAAGTGAAGAAGCGATGTCTGTTCGTTATCAGTTAGAAAAAGATGAAGAGATTCGTAAGCTATTTGAGCGTGAGTCGTATAAGTTGCAGCAAATGGAACGTGCTTATGATAAAGTCGTTTCATCTTATGAGGAATGGGAGAGAGAAACGTTCCAAATAGGAGAACAAGTAGGTGCGTATAAAACGCGCTATATGTTCCCTGAATTTTATACGTATGCACACATATTGCCAGCGTTTGAGCGTATTGAAAAAATGCAGCAATTATATCGTGAGCTAGATAAACAAGGCGAGCGGAAATCTTCATTGTATGAAATGATTTCGCACTTTGAGCATAAACTAGAAACTGTTATCGGTAGTAAAGAGTATAGTAATTTGCATGAGGCGCAAAGTCGTATGCAAAATGAAAAAGAGAAGCGTCAAACTTGTAAGCAGCTGAAAGAGAAGCTGGCGGAATGGCAAGAAGAATATGAGTTCATGCAGCAGCAATTAAAACAACTACTAGTAGAGCGAGATGGGTTATGGCATATCGCAGAATCTACAGATGAAGAGATGTTTTTAGAAGCAGGAAAATTGGCAGAGAAACGTGAAGACGCGGATAAGCAAGTGGGACGTTTATTACCTCAAATTGATTTGTTAGAACAGCGCTTAACGAGTTTGTCATTAGCTGAGCATTATGAGGCTGACGGTTATGATGAAAAATTAAAGCAAGAAATTACAGCCGCGCAAAACTGTCTGGCGCAAGAGAAAGAACTGACAGAGCGTATTGCGAAGCATCGAATAGAAATTGCGAATTTAGAAGAAGGCAGTACGTATGGTGATTTACTACATGAGTGGGAAATGAAAAAAGCGCAAGTGCGTGAACAAGTGAAGAAGTGGGCTGCATATGTGGCCGCAAAGACAGTATTAACGAAAACGAAGCAATATTATCATGAAGTGCATTTGCCGCGTATTTTACAAAAATCCGAAGAGTATTTCGTGTATTTAACAGGCGGGAGATATAGTAAAATATTCTCACCGTCAGAAGCGGAACCGTTCATTGTCGAACGTAACGATGGTATGCGTTTTTACAGTCATGAACTAAGCCAAGCGACAGCGGAGCAGTTATATTTATCATTGCGATTCGCGCTAGCGAAAACGTTTGAGCATGACTATCCATTTATTATTGATGATAGCTTCGTACATTTTGATGCGGTAAGGACGAATCGAACGATTGAACTTATAAAAGAAATTGCGAAAGATAGACAAGTTATCTTCTTTACATGCCATGCGCATTTATTAACGTATTTTACAGAAAATGAGATTATAAAATTAACACGTAAGCGTAAAGAAAATGAGTTGTAGTATGCTATACTAAAAGTAACTGATTTGGTGGAGGAATTCGAATGAAAAAGAAAATTGTAGAATATGAAGTTGGTGAACAAGTCGATGTTTTCTTGTTAATTAAAACAGCGACAAAAGGTCTCGCAAGCAATGGCAAGCCGTTTTTAACAGTAATCTTACAAGATCCAAGTGGAGATATTGAAGCAAAGCTATGGGACGTATCGCCAGAAGTTGAGAAACAATATGTAGCGGAAACAATCGTTAAAGTAGCTGGAGATATTCTAAACTATAAAGGACGTATTCAATTACGTGTGAAACAAATTCGTGTTGCGAATGAGAATGAAGTAACAGACATCTCAGACTTTGTAGAAAAAGCTCCAATAAAAAAAGAAGATATGGTTGAGAAAATTACGCAATACATATTTGAAATGAGAAACCCGAACATACAGCGTCTAACAAGACATTTGTTAAATAAGCATCAAAATGAATTTTTAGAATATCCAGCAGCGACAAAGAACCATCACGAGTTCGTATCTGGACTAGCTTATCACGTTGTATCGATGTTAGATTTAGCGAAAGCTATCTCGGCTCTGTACCCATCGTTAGATAAAGACTTACTATATGCGGGCGTTATTTTACACGATCTTGGTAAAGTATTTGAGCTATCTGGACCAATTTCTACGACGTATACGTTAGAAGGAAATTTACTAGGCCACATTTCTATCATGGTGAACGAAATTGGTAAAGCAGCAGAGGAACTACAAATCGATGCAGAGGAAGTATTAATCCTTCAGCACATCGTCCTTTCCCATCACGGAAAAGCAGAATGGGGTAGCCCAAAACCACCATTAGTGAAAGAAGCAGAAATTCTGCACTACATCGATAACTTAGATGCAAAAATGAACATGATGGACCGCGCATTAGGACGCACAAAACCAGGCGAATACACAGAACGTGTCTTTGCGCTTGATAATCGTTCGTTCTATAAGCCGACGTTCCATAATTAAGATTGTGAATAGAATGGCCTCATTAAGTGTGGCATGACAATAAAATTGTTTAAAAAGATGGTGTGAAATTAAGTTTTCACACCATCTTTTATTGCCCTGATAAGGGAAGACACTGCAAATAGCTTTAAAAACCATTATTTATTCCTTGATGAGGAAAGAAATAATGAGAGAAAAAGATGTAAATCATACGGCAAATTTATATTCCATTAGCTCGTGTAAAGCTAATGGATGAGGATCTGTTGTCAATAAAAAAACGGATCTTAAACAAAACAACCCTTTTGCATATCATGTGATGCAAGGGAGGCAAGAGAACGTGTTCGTTGATTGAAAATCTTTTGTAGAGTATTCTAAATATAGAGTTGTATTAGGAATATTCTTTTAAGGAGAGTGATTACTTTATGCTAGGAAAATGGATGGATAAAGTAAGAGAACCTAGATGTATACACAATTATAAATTTATTAAAACTCAGGATAGTGAAAATTTTAAAACAGGGCAGATTGGGACAGCTAATATTTATAAGTGCGAAAAATGTGGTAAAGAAAAGGTTGATTATAAATATAACAGTGATATAAATAGTGATTTTTGGAATATATAAAATAAATCATTTAATGAAACAGAGAATTACTAATATTAATTATTCGCTAAAATTACAATTTATTGTAAGGATATTTGACTATTAAAGAATTTTAATAGCCTATGATTAGTTCATTGATTGTAGGCTATTTATTTTGGCGAGTGAAAAGGTTTTATTACCAGTAGATATGAAAATAATTACGCCACAAAACATATAGCATTTTAAACTAATACTGAGATATTAAAAAATATCTCGAATTCAAGATAATTTACTTGCTTTTTAATCACTTGAGTTGTAAAGTGATAGTAACGAAAGGAATTATTACTTTCGAACGAATCGTTTTACACAGTGAATTATTTTTTTAACTATCACTTGACTGGTAAAATGAACTGATTACTTTTATAAATACGCGCTTTGTTGACCAGCGAGCAAAAATAAAACAGTTAAATATAAATTAAAACTATTGGAGGAATATAAAATGAACCAATTAAAAGGAATACACCACGTTACAGCGATTACAAGTAGTGCAGAAAAGAACTATGAATTTTTCACTCACGTTTTAGGAATGCGTTTAGTTAAAAAAACAGTAAACCAAGATGATATTCAAACGTATCATTTATTCTTTGCAGATGATAAAGGTAGTGCAGGAACAGATATGACATTCTTTGACTTCCCAGGTGTTCCAAAAGGAGTACACGGTACAAATGAAATTTCAAAAACTTCATTCCGCGTTCCGACTGACGCAGCACTAGAGTATTGGGTGAAACGTTTTGACCGTCTTGAAGTAGAACATACAGGAATTAAAGAGCAATTTGGTAAGAAAACTCTTTCTTTCGCTGATTTTGATGATCAACACTATCAATTAATCTCAGATGAATTTGATAAAGGGGTGGAATCAGGTACACCTTGGCAAGACGGGCCAGTTCCATTAGAATATGCAATTACTGGCTTAGGACCTGTATTTATCCGTATCGCGAATTTCAGTTATTTCAAAGAAGTACTAGAAAAAGTTCTATTATTTAAAGAGATTGCTCAAGAAGGAGAATTCTACTTGTTTGAAGTAAACGAAGGTGGAAATGGTGCCTCAGTCATTGTAGAACATAATACAGTTCTTCCAGAAGCGCAACAAGGTTTTGGTACAGTGCATCATGCAGCATTCCGTGTAGAGGATCGCGCTGTATTAGAAGAGTGGATTGAGCGACTAAGTCGAGTTGGACTCCCTTCATCTGGTTATGTAAATCGTCACTTCTTTGAGTCATTATATGCAAGAGTTGCGCCGCAAATTTTATTCGAGTTTGCAACAGATGGCCCTGGTTTTATGGGAGATGAGCCTTATGAAACGCTTGGAGAGAAATTATCTTTACCTCCGTTCTTAGAGCCAAAGCGTGAAGAAATCGAAAAATTAGTTCGTCCGATTGATACAGTGAGAAGTACTAAGGAATTTATTAAAGAGTAAAGATAGAAATAATAAGTAGAAGAGCAAGTAGTTTTAGCGAATCGCTGGAATTGCTTGCTTTTTTATTTGGGCTATAAAATTTTCTGAAAAATGTTTCTCAAGTTTTTTAAATAGAAATATTTGGTATAATTCATTTAAATTATAAATTTTCTGACAATTATTTTTCAATACATATAAAAGAGGTGATAATATACAATTCGGATAATTGTATAAAAATTCTAATTTTTTGAATTTGGAGAAAAGGGGATGCGAAGGTATGGGAACAGATGTAGTAACGAAGGAGCAAATGAAACACTTATTGGATGATTGGTATCATTCAATGTTAAAACAAGATGTTGTTAAAGCAAAAATGCTAAATGAAGAAATAGAGTCCAAGGTTATCTATATTAAAGAAGATCAGTATGCAGCATTTTATCATGCATTATTAAAATTCCGTTATCATGTGCTAATTGATAGTTTGAGTATTACAAAGAATAGTTTTGATGAAATTGATACTCTTATACTTCCTGATGACGCACTTTTAACACATTATTATTACTTATTCAAAGGTATTCATGCAATGTATATATCAAATTATATTGAGTCACAAAATCACTTTGAAGAGGCTGGGAAATCACTTAAACATATAACATCTTCGTTGGAACATGCTGAATTTAATTATAGATTTGCATATCTATCTTATCAAACGTATAAACCATTGATGGCGATTGATCAAATACGTTTAGCAAAAAATGAATATGAAAAACATCCTGGTTATGAAGCTTGTATTGCTTTATGTGAGAATATTTTTGCAATGGCTTGTATTGATTTAAAGCAATATGAGCAAGCCGAAGAGAAGTTTGATTTGGCATTAGATGTATTTCAAAAGATAGATAATAAAAGATTTATTACAATGGTTCGTCATAATTTAGCATGGTTATATGCAAATCAAAACCTTTCGAGTTTAGCAATTCGCCATTTAGTAGAAGTAATAAAAAGTAATCCAAAACATTTCAAAGCAATGTTTGTATTAGCACGTGAATATTACAAAATTGGACAAATCGATACTGCCGCTGAATTAATTGAAGAAGGATTAGATATATGTAATAAGATACAAAATAAAGAATTTCAGCACCGTTTTGTAATTTTAAAGGAAATGAATCAAAAGACGTCTAGTGTATCATTAGAATCCACTATTTTAAATGGGATTTCATATTTTGAGAAAGAAGGCTTGTTGGAGTGTATTCAAGAGTATACTGAGATTTTAGCTATGCAATTTTATAAAGAAGAAAACCATGTAAAGGCAAGTAAATATTTTTATATAAATAACCAAGCACAGAAAAAACATTTAAAAAAAGGGGCGTTGAAATAATGAAAAAAGTAGGCGTAATAGCAAAAGGGTTAATTTTTGCAGGGGTTCTTTCATTTGGATTTAATTTTTCTACTACTACACAGCAAGCAGTTAATATTGGTGACGGAGGAGCACCAGCAAGACCAGACTATGTAAGTATTGGGGACGGTGGAGGAGCGCCAGCCAACTTCAATAAAGGCGATGGCGGAGCACCCGCAGATAATAGAGGCGACGGCGGCGGAGTAAGCCAACTATAATAACAAAGAAAAGGACTTCAACATGAAGTCCTTTTCTTTGTTATTAGGCCATGTAGAGAAAAGAAAAGAATTGACTTACTTTAAATATGTAACTATAATAGTTACAAAATAACCATCATTAATAGAAATGAGTTATATTTTTTTAATATAATTGTAACTAAAGTGGTTACAATTAAAAAAGAACATAAAACAACCAAATAATGTAAAACCTTTAAATAGCAACATGAGAAAGGAGACGGGGATTTTGAAACGGTTTAAGTTTTATATGATTAGCGGTATTGTTCTTGTTTTATTAATAGTATGTAACTTCGTTGATAAGCCGATTGCGAAGGTTGAAGAAGTGAAAGATACTGTGATGATGAGGCTGAATACGAAAGAGAGTATGGCGCAGATTGATGGGCAGACGATTTATTTTAAGCAAATTGGTGAGGGGAAACCGCCTTTACTTATGCTTCACGGGTTCGGTGGTTCTTCAGATGGGTTTAATGATATTTATCCGGAACTTGTAAAGGACCATACGATTATTGCGGTTGATATTTTAGGGTTTGGGCGTTCTTCTAAACCAATTGATTTTCAGTATTCGTTTCCCACGCAAGTGAATTTATATTATAAGTTAATGAAGAAACTCGGATACGATCAATTCGCAGTACTTGGTCATTCGATGGGCGGAGAGATGTCTCTAAATTTAGCGTATTTATATCCGGATGCAGTAACGCATCTCGTTTTAGCGGATTCTACAGGAATAGAGTCTTTCCAGCAAAAAGAAAGTTATGAAGTGCCGCCACTATCGACAGACTTACAAACTGTAACAGAGATTACGGATTATAATAAAAATGAAGTGAAAAATAGTCGCGATGATAAAGAGCATTATGATCAGCTTACGAAAATGAGAGAGCGCCGCATTGCGATGGAAGCAGATAAAATTAAGGTACCGACTTTAATTATATGGGGACGACACGATAAGAGTGTTTCTTGGAAAAATGGTGAACTGTATCATGAGCTATTTGCAAATAGTACGTTCCATATCATTGAAAAAGGATACCACGCACCGTTTCGCCAGGAGCCAATCGAGTTTATGGAATATGTACAAGCGTTCTTCGCAAAGAATCCACAATAAAATTTTAAGCATAAATCCACTTCTTTCCTCATAAAGTGAAACTAATAAGGCTTGTCTAAGGAAAGGGATGAACGAAAGTGGAAACTTTACCATGGTGGATTTATCTTGTAATCATTGGGATCGTATTGAGTGGCTACATGGTTTTATATACTTCGAAAAAAGAGCAAGAGATGGATAATGATTTTATCGAAAAAGAAGGCGAAGTATATATGAAGCGCTTAGAAGAAGAACGAGAGAAACGGAATCAGGATAGTGATAAGGATTCGGTGTTGCTTTAATAGAAATTTTGAAAGGCTACCAACTAGGAGAACTTTATATCTAGGTGGTAGCCTTTTTTCTTTTTTGGAGCAGTATATGTTCATCAAGCTAAGCTTATATAAGCTTAATTTTACATGTATATGATATTCATCATGAAACTTTATTGATGGTATTTATATATATGTTCAATCATAAGAATGGAAATAGCGCAGTATCTACAGGGGGGATTAACAATGCATAGGGATGAAACATCATTACATCCTGATACAGGTGTTACATCTGTAATGTTTGTTGAGCGTTCATTAAATGAAATTCGTTTTTGGTCTAGAATCATGAAGGAGCATTCTTTTTTTCTTCGCTTAGGGTTTAGATGCGAGGATACTCAACTAATTGAAGAGGCTAATCAATTTTATCGATTGTTTGAACATATCGAACAAATAGCGCATTCCTATACAAATGAAACAGATCCTGAGCAAATAAAAAGATTTAATTCAGAAGTACAACAAGCCGCAACTAATATTTGGGGATTTAAAAGAAAAATTTTAGGATTAATTCTCACATGTAAATTGCCAGGACAAAATAACTTTCCACTGTTAGTTGACCATACAAGTAGGGAAGCTGACTATTTTAGAAAACGTTTAATACAATTAAATGAAGGGAAATTAGATGCCCTTCCTGATGCTATTATTAAAGAAAATGTTTTCTTTTTAAGGATTATGGCAGACCATGCTAAATTTATTGGTCATCTTCTTGATCCATCGGAAAGAAAGCTTGTAGACACAGCACGGAATTTTAGCAATGATTTTGATGAATTGATGTATCAAGCAATTGACTTAGAATCTATGAAACCACAATCCCAAACAGTCCCTCTTTTAGATCAATTTTTAGATCAAAATCGTGTGTCCGTTACATCTCTTCGAGATTTTAAGAAAACAGCACGTGATTTAATTGAGCAATGTAAAATAAAGAGTATCATTCATCCATTATTAGCAGACCATGTTTTCCGTGAAGCTGATAGATTTCTTGAAATCATTGATATGTTTGATGTTCATCTTACAAATATTCAATCACAACCTAGATATTAGAAGATAAGGAAAGATAATATTTTACTTTCAGCTGAGAAGTTAGCAATTTATTGTTAGCTTCTTTTCTTTTTGATGAAAATGTTTAAAAATGAAACTTTACGTTATTCTTTCTGGAGAATGATAAGAAGGGATGGCGTAGTTTTTTATGCTTAATCTAGTCATCCGTTCATTGTATTATTGTTCGGGAAATTATTATAGAAGAAAAGCATATGAAATCGACATGATACATAGCGTCATTTTTAGATGTAACGCACAAGTTGCACAACCTATGCAACGGTAACTAGCTTTACTCTTCATCATTTATTTGACCATACTAGACATAGAGAGGTGATAAACACAGTATGATTTTTAGTGAACGTTTAAAAGAAGAAAGGGAAAAAAGAAATTGGTCGCAAAATGATTTGGCTGAAAAAATTCATGTAAGTAGGCAGTCTGTTTCGAAATGGGAGACGGGAAAGAACTATCCGAGCATTGAAATTATTATTCATTTAAGTGATCTGTTCGGTATTACAATTGATGAGTTATTGAGGAGTGATGAAGAGTTGACGCAGAAAGTAATTGAGGATAGTAAGCAATTAGCGTATCCGAAATGGAAGGTGTTTTTCGATAGTCTATTTATGATGGGCGTATTTTTATTTATTACAAAAATCGTTGTATGGGCGTTAAATAAGTTTGCAGGAGCAAGCATTACAATTGTCGCAGATGCACCATATGTAATGAATTTTTTACCGCTCCTATTAATGGTTGTAGGTGGCATGGCTTCTGATAAGTTGAAGAAAATATATAGATAAGAGAAAGATTTGTAAGAAATCCCCCACACTAGCTGTTCTTTCCACTTAAATTGTGTACTATAAAGGATAGATAGGAAGGGGACGTTTAGAATGGAATTTCATGAGCAAAAGATTTTGCCGGCAGTGAGGCAAATTAAAGATTTGGAAAAGCTATTACATAGTTCGTATGAGTATATTGTTATTTTAGATATTCATGTCGGTCAATTGAAGAGTGTTGTGTCACTTGCGAAGCAGCATAATAAAAAAGTATTTTTACATGTTGATTTGATCCATGGATTACAAAGTGATGGGCATGCGACGGAGTTTTTATGCCAAGAATATAAACCGTACGGGTTATTATCGACAAAGGCGAGCGTAATTATGAAGGCGAAGCAAAAAGGTGTCGTCTCCATTCAACGCATCTTTTTAATTGATTCTAGCGCAATGGAAAAGAGCTGTAATTTGCTAGAAAAGACGAAGCCGGATTATATAGAGGTGCTTCCTGGTGCGTTAACAGGTGTGATCGCTGAAGTGAAAGAGCGTACAGGTGTACCAATTTTAGCAGGTGGTTTTATTCGAACGGTAGAAGACGTTGAAAGAGCGTTAAATGCTGGTGCGACAGCAATTACGACATCGAAAAAAGAATTATGGAAACATTACCAAAAAAAGTGACGAAAATGTGAAAAAATTCTGTTGACACCGCTTTCATTAAGGGTTAACATTATAGACAAGTTAATAAACGTGACGGAGAAAAGAAGAGATCCACATTTTATTGTTTCTATATATATTATATAGAAGCATGTAAGCTGTGGATCTTTTTCTTTTGAAAAAAAACGAATGGCCATTCATTTTACCTCTATCACTTTTCGAAAGCATTTAAATTGATTGTGGAGGGATTTTATGTCAGCATTTTTAGGGGAATTAATAGGGACTGCGTTGTTAATCTTACTTGGTGGCGGCGTTTGCGCTGGTGTAAGTTTAAAGAAATCGTTTGCGAAAGATTCTGGTTGGATTGTAATTACAATGGGTTGGGGTCTAGCGGTTGCTATGGCAGCGTATGCAGTTGGATCAATTAGTGGGGCACATTTGAATCCGGCTTTAACGATAGGACTTGCTTTTAAGGGAGCGTTCCCATGGAGTGATGTACCTATGTATATCGCAGCACAAATGATTGGGGCAATTATAGGGGCAGTTCTTGTATATTTACATTACTTACCACACTGGAAAGAAACAGAAGATCCAGGAACAAAGTTAGGTGTGTTTGCAACAGGTCCAGCAATTCCGAACACATTTACAAACCTTTTAAGTGAAATGATTGGAACATTCGTTTTAGTATTTGGTATATTAGCAATTGGAGCAAATAAATTTGCAGATGGTTTAAATCCATTTATCGTAGGTTTCTTAATTGTAAGTATTGGTTTATCATTAGGTGGAACAACAGGATACGCAATCAACCCGGCTCGTGATTTAGGTCCGCGTATTGCACACTTCTTCCTTCCGATTGCAGGAAAGGGCGGTTCAAACTGGAAGTATGCATGGATCCCAGTAGTTGGTCCAATTCTAGGTGGATCACTTGCAGGATTATTCCATCAAGTTGTATTTGAAGGAAAACAAAATTCAGCACTTATTTATGTGATTATTACAACTGTGATTGTACTAACAATCTCTTATATGACAAGTAAAAAAAGTGGAGCTACTACAAATAGTAGAAAAGTAGCATAGGGGGAAACTGATATGAAAAAATATATTCTTTCATTAGACCAAGGAACAACAAGCTCACGCGCAATTCTTTTCAATAAAGAAGGAAAAATCGTTCATTCAGCTCAAAAAGAGTTTACACAACATTTTCCAAAGCCAGGCTGGGTTGAGCATAATGCACAAGAAATTTGGGGATCTATTTTAGCAGTTATCGCAACTTGCTTAAGTGAAGCGGATGTAAAACCAGAACAAATCGCTGGTATCGGTATTACGAACCAACGTGAAACAGCGGTTGTATGGGATAAAACAACTGGAAAACCAATTTATAACGCAATCGTATGGCAGTCTCGTCAAACAGTTGAAATTTGTGATGAGTTAAAAGAAAAAGGTTATAGCGAGATGGTTCGCGAAAAAACAGGTCTTTTAATTGATGCATATTTCTCTGGTACGAAAGTAAAATGGATTTTAGATAACGTTGAAGGTGCAAGAGAAAAAGCGGAAAACGGCGAGTTATTATTCGGAACAATTGATACATGGCTTGTATGGAAATTGTCTGGTGGTAAAGCGCACGTAACAGACTACTCAAATGCATCACGTACATTAATGTTTAACATTCACGACTTACAGTGGGATGATGAGCTTCTAGACATGTTAACAGTACCAAAGAGCATGCTTCCAGAAGTACGTCAATCATCTGAAATATATGGAGAAACAATTGATTATCACTTCTTCGGTCAAAATGTACCGATTGCAGGTGTAGCTGGTGACCAGCAAGCAGCATTATTTGGACAAGCTTGTTTCGGTGAAGGTATGGCGAAAAATACTTACGGAACTGGCTGCTTCATGTTAATGAACACAGGTGAAAAAGCAGTAGCTTCTGAGCATGGACTATTAACAACAATTGCATGGGGTTTAGATGGTAAAGTAAATTACGCATTAGAAGGAAGTATTTTCGTAGCAGGTTCTGCAATTCAATGGTTACGTGACGGAATGCGCATGTTTAAAGATGCAAGTGAGAGTGAAGTGTACGCTTCTCGCGTTGAATCAACTGACGGCGTATACGTTGTACCAGCATTCGTAGGATTAGGTACACCGTACTGGGATAGTGAAGTACGCGGCGCTATGTTTGGTGTAACGCGCGGTACGACGAAAGAGCATTTCATTCGTGCAACGCTAGAATCTTTAGCATACCAAACGAAAGATGTACTATGCGCAATGGAAGCAGATTCAGGTATTGAACTGAACACATTACGCGTTGATGGCGGGGCAGTTAAGAATAACTTCTTAATGCAGTTCCAAAGTGATATGTTAGACGTTCCTGTAGAGCGTCCAGTGATCAATGAAACGACAGCTTTAGGTGCAGCATACTTAGCAGGTCTTGCGGTTGGATATTGGAAAAACCAAGACGAAATTAAAGCACAGTGGCATATGGACAAACGCTTTGAACCAACGATGGAAGCGGAAACAAGCGAAGAGCTATATGCTGGATGGAAAAAAGCAATTGAAGCAACTAAAGCTTTCAAATAATCATAAACAGTGTTATAATGATGACAAGTTAATAATTCGGTAGGAGATTTGGAGAGACCACAACACGCTATAGAGGCGAAATCTATAGCGGAGCTTGTGGTCTCTTTTTTCGTTATCAAAGGGAGGAATTACCATGAAATTTTCAAGTAAACAACGTAAAGACGTATTAAATGGAGTAAATAAACAAGAGTTAGATGTGATCGTAATTGGTGGAGGTATTACTGGTTCTGGTATTGCATTAGATGGGGCAACACGCGGTTTATCAACGATTGTGTTTGAAATGCAGGACTTTGCAGCAGGTACATCAAGTCGTTCAACGAAACTTGTACACGGCGGTTTACGTTATTTAAAACAACTTGAAGTGAAAATGGTAGCAGAGGTGGGGAAAGAGCGTGCGATCGTATATGAGAACGGTCCCCATGTAACAACACCGGAGTGGATGTTACTTCCGTTCCATACAGGCGGCACGTTCGGGTCATTCAGTACATCAATTGGTCTTCGTGTATACGACTTCTTAGCAGGTGTAAAACGAAGCGAGCGCAGAAAGATGTTTAACCGTGAAGAAACGCTAAATAAAGAGCCTCTTGTAAAACAAGAAGGATTAAAAGGCGGCGGTTACTACGTAGAATATCGTACAGACGATGCGCGTCTTACAATTGAAGTAATGAAAGAAGCGATTGAACATGGTGCGAAAGCTGTTAACTACGCAAAAGTAGACAGTTTCTTATATAAAGATGGAAAAGTATGCGGTGTACGTGTAATCGATTTACTAGACGGAGAAGTGTATGAAGTTTACGGTAAGAAAATTGTAAACGCAGCTGGTCCTTGGGTAGATACACTTCGTGAAAAAGATAACTCTAAAAAAGGGAAAGTACTTCAGTTATCAAAAGGTGTGCATTTAGTAATTGACCAAAAACGTTTCCCATTAGGGCAAGCAATTTACTTTGATACACCAGATAAACGTATGGTGTTCGCGATTCCTCGCGAAGGAAAAACGTACGTAGGTACAACAGATACGTTCTATGATAAAGACGCAGCTGTACCGCACATGACAACAGAAGATCGCACATATATCATTAATGCGATTAATTACATGTTCCCAAGCGTGAAAATTACAGAAAAAGATGTGGAATCAAGCTGGGCTGGTGTACGTCCGCTAATTTATGAAGAAGGTAAGAATGCATCTGAAATTTCTCGTAAAGATGAAATTTGGACTTCTGAATCTGGTTTAATTACAATCGCGGGCGGTAAATTAACAGGATACCGCAAAATGGCTGAAATGGTAGTAGACTACGTAACGAATCTATTACAAAAAGAAGGCCATAGCGCATATAAGAAGAGTGATACGAAACATATGCCAATCTCTGGTGGTCATGTAAGTGGTTCACACGGATTCCCGGCATTTGTTGCGAAAAAAGCAGGCGAAGGTACGAAATATGGTTTAACGACAGCACAAGCGGAAAAATTCGCGGAATTCTACGGCTCTAACGTTGACGTACTGTTTGACTTAGCGAAAAAACATAAAGACGAAGCGAAAGAATACAACATGCCGCTAGACGTTCTAATCCCACTTGTATACGCAATGGATTACGAAATGACAGTGAAACCAGTTGACTTCTTCGTACGCCGCAGAGGCGCTGTATTCTTCAACATCCACTGGGTATACGAGTGGAAAGAAGCAGTAATCAACTACATGGCTGCGAAACTAGGCTGGAGCAAAGAAGAGCAAATGAAATACACAGCTGAATTAGAAAAAGCGTTAAGCGATGCTGTAATTCCTGTAGATCAACAAGAGCAGGCAGCTGCGTTAGCGTAAAAATAAACCGCGTGAGGGAGAGCCCTCGTGCGGTTTTTTGTTTTATTATATTTGTATAGAGTGTACTGAAATTAACTGAGTGTAGATTTTTGTTGCTTAACAGGATATGAATACGAAAGGTATAATAAGTATTATTATACCGTTTGAATAACTTAACAATTGTAGTAGTGTATTGGAGTTGAAATGAATCAATTTATTAATTTGCTTCTACAATATCCTTATTTTGAAGAACTTAATAAAACAGACGTATCGCAAGCTATAAAAAGTGCGGGGAATATTAAAAGTTTTGTTTTAGAAAAAATTAAATAGTAGAGGATGAACAAAACGGTATGGACATTTCCAACCGTTTTTTTATGAATTTATAAAACTTTTCCATGGCGTGCGTCGTCTAATAAATGGGAAGGAGGAAATGATGTGGATGAATTAACGGTAGAAGCGTTTGAAATAGAAGATAAGGAACTCCTTATCGATGAAATAATGAACAAGTATGGACAAGAAGTCTTACAGCTTGTGTATTCATATGTGAATAATAAAGAAGTCGCTGAGGATTTAACGCAAGATATATTTGTGAAATGTTATAAATCTCTTCATACATACAAAGGGAAATCGAATGTGAAAACGTGGTTGTGGAGAATTGCGATTAATCAATGTAAGGACTACATGAAAAGTTGGTATAACAAAAAGGTGATCGTGACAGAGGATGAAGCTGCTTATATTGGGGTTCAAAATGATAGTGTCGAACAAACTGTTATTCAAAATGCGAAGGACCGTGAACTGGCTTCTGCAGTAATGAATTTACCGATAAAATATCGAGAAGTCATTTATCTATTTTATTATGAAGAACTATCAATTAAAGAGATTGCTATTGTAATAGAAGTGAAAGAAAACACAATAAAAACGAGACTGAAAAAAGCGAAGGAGCTTTTGAAGAAAGGATTGGAGGAATAATCAAATGGAAGATCGATTAAAAGGCCTGCGAAAATCAATGGAGAATACAACGTTTAAACATTTGAGTTTTTCTGATCAACACCGAAAGCGGGTGCGCGAAAAAATCAATGCATCACACGAAAAGGAAGAGGACATCTCGTTAGCCATTTTACAACTCCTCAGTAATGAAAAAACAGGATACGAATTGTCACAGCTACTACGAGGGAGAGGGATTCAAAAATTCGAAGGAAATGAAGGGTTTTTATATACCGTATTACATCGGCTAGAACAGAATCGTTTAATCCAATCAAGTTGGGATCATGCAGGAGCTAAATATTATCAATTAAATGATAAGGGAAGAAAGATGCTGCGAAAGGCAGAGAAAAATGCTACGAAGGTACAATTTATATTAAAAGGCTTAGTACAGGAGTGAGGCGAAATTGAATAAAAAAGGGGAGCGTTTTGTAAGCGAAGTTACGAATCATATTAAATCAAAAGAAGCAAAGAGCTTTGTAGCAACTGAACTAGATTTTCACTTAAAACAGGCGAAGAGCACATGGATAGAAAAAGGGTTAAGTGAGGAAGTTGCTGAAAATAAAGCGGTGGAACAAATGGGAAGTCCGATTAAATTAGGGCGGGAGCTTAACAAACTACATAAGCAGAAGGTGGATTGGTTCTTACTTATTTTATTAGTGGCTGCTATGGGGTTAGGGTTTTTACCAATAATAGCTCTTGGGCATACGAATGATTTATTAATGAACAAAGTAATTTTTGTGATTCTTGGCATTGCAACAGCTGTTGGGATCATGCTACTTGATTATCGGAAGTTAGAGAGGATCGGGTGGCTGTTTTATACAATCGGTGTACTTATCTTGTTAATGATAAAATGCTTTCCGACTGGTTACGTGATTGGGGAAGCAATAATAAAAATTGGCCCCATCAAAATTGACTGTTTAATGACGATACCATTCTTCTTTCTAGCTTGGGTTTCTTTTTTCAATAATAGTAGGTTAAAGTTTATGCATCTTCTCATGTTGTACGTATTTTCTTTATATCTATTTTCAACTATATCAATTCTTTTACCAATTTTCATCTATATTACGATGGTATTCGTTATGCTTTGGTGGAGTAAGCTAGGAAAGAAAACGGCATGGCTCATTACAATGTTACCAATTTTACCCTTTATTATTAGGGATCTATTTTCCTGGTCTGCTGTAAAAGAATACCGGATAGCTAGAATTTTAGGATTTATAAACCCAGCGCATGATCAATGGGATTTACGTTTACAAGAGGCGATGTCTTCAGCAGGTTGGTTCGGTACATATGGAAATATAAAGTCTATCCCTGCTGCCCATACTGATTTTGTATTCGCGAGTTTGACTTACTATTATGGATATGTACTTGCGCTAGTTCTTGTCTTGATTCTTTCTCTTTTTGCAGTGAGAATAATGACCATATCGTATAAAACAAATGATGGTTATGGTAAATTGCTACTCGTTGGTGGAGTAACCCTTTTTGTAGTCCATTTCATTTGTAACGTTGGCATGATCCTCGGGATATTACCACGTGTTGCTATATCATTACCTTTTATTAGTTACGGATTAGTACCAACTCTGTTTCATGCATTTATAATGGGGATCGTGCTAAGTGTATATCGACGTAAAGATATGTCGTTTAGAATGAAAAAAACACCTTGATAAAAATCAAGGTGTTTTCGTTATACATTTAAAACTCTCCGAAGCAGCCCCTGTTACAAAAGGACTAACCTCACCAACGCTATAAAGCTGCAATTCATGCATTGCGCGTGTACAAGCAGTGTAGAACAATCTACGTAGGCTCTCATCGCTGTATACATCTTTAGAAGCATCGTAAATAATAACAGCATCAAATTCGATACCTTTCGCTAAGTAAGCAGGGATCACGACAATTCCTTGCTCATACTCGGCTGAGTTACTCTTCACGAGTTTAATATTCTCGATATGACTAAGTGCTTCGTAGGCAGCGGCACTTTCAGCCGCGGATTTACATATAATTGCGATCGTATTGTGCTGTTGCTTTTGTAGTTCAGCGACTTTAGAAGTGATACGATCATGCAGTTCGCTGTAATCAGAAACTTTAGTCACTGTAGGTTTCTCGCCGTCACGTTCAAAGGCGTTAATATTCTTTCCTTCCGGTACGAGATAGCGTGTGAATTCAATAATCGGTTTTGTTGATCGATAGCTACGAGTTAAGTTGATGCCGTTCGTTTCATCAGGTCCGTATAAGCTAGTAAGTGTATTGAAATTCACTGCTTCACTCGCATGGGCAAATATCGCTTGGTTAAAGTCTCCGAGTACTGTCATTTTTGCGGCAGGGAAGAGACGTTTTAAAAACTCGAACTGAAACGGAGAATAATCTTGTGCTTCGTCTACAAGTACGTGTTTAATCGATCTGTTCGTTTGGAAGCCTTCAATTAATTCTTTTAAAAGTAAAAATGGAGTCGCATCCTCATAATGTAGCTTTCCTTCATCAAGCATGTTCACAGTTAATGAGCAAATTTCGTCCCATTCTTTAGGCTTTTCGCCAGTAACCCATGATGCATCTGTGAAGAGTTGTTTATATATGCCTGTAAAATTGATAAAACGTAGCGCTTGAACGCCTTTACGTAACGGTTTTAATTTTTTACGGACAATCATACGTCCGAGTACTTTCGTTTCTTTTTCATAATCATTAAAGGAGTTGTCATCAAACTCGCCTTTTTTCTGTAAGTATTTATAAGCTTTTTGATATTCATCTTTACTAAGTAGTTCAATTTCTTCTTCTACCCAAGGCTTTTTCAGTTCTGTTTTTTCAATTGTGTCTATTTGTTTGTTTAGCCAATCCGTTAACTTCTCAATTCGATTATGGAAGCGGAGGGAGGAGTCAGTGTTGTAAAATTGTTCTGTAATTTCTTTAGCAGAAGCAATTAACTTTCCTCTAAATTTCATTCCTCTAAATAGCATGCCTGAAGATTCAAGGGATTGTCTGTACGCTCTAATCATCTCGAAAAATTGAGTGGATGCTTTAAATCGAATGCTCGCATTTCGAGTTTTATAGGTAGGGCTATTCGTTTCAGTTAACATATATTCTAATTGCTCATAAGGGTCTTCAACGTCAAATGCCTTACTGAGTCTATGGTTTAAATATTCTTGGAATGTCACTTGCTGCATATTTTCTTCACCGAGTTCAGGTAGTACGTTAGAAACGTAGCTGTTGAACATAGAGTTAGGGGAGAAGAGAATAATTTGATCTGCTTTTAACCATTCGCGATATTTATATAGTAAGTAGGCGATTCGCTGCAGGGCAGCTGACGTTTTACCGCTACCAGCAGCTCCTTGAACGATAAGTAGTCGCCCTTCATCGTGACGGATAATTTCATTTTGCTCGCGCTGGATAGTAGCAACGATACTTTGCATATGTTTGTTTGTTCCTTTTCCGAGCGCTTGTTGCAGAATTTCATCTCCAATTGTGAGGCTCGTATCGAACATTGAATCAATCTCGCCATTCTGAATAATATATTGTAATTTCTTCTCCACATTGCCGCAGATTACGCCTCCTGGTGTGCTGTATTCAGCCGGTCCTGGTGGATAATCGTAGTAAACACTTGAAATTGGTGCGCGCCAATCGTATATAAGAAAGTTTTCTCCACTTGCATCGGTAAGTGTAGCCACCCCGATATAAATTTGTTCTGCGCCAGATTCGCCTTCTTCTTTGAAATCAATTCGTCCGAAGTAAGGTGCTTTATGCATACGGCGTAGTGCGGCAAGTCGATTAAAGGTGTGCTTATGGGTAATTTGTGTTACGGCTAGTGACTGAGCTTGTTGTCTTAAGTTGATAACTGTTTCAAGATAATCGTCAAAAGTATCAGTGTTAACTTTAACATCATCCCAGAAGTGTTTGCGAATGTTGATTACTTCTGCCCGGCGTCTGCCAGTTTCGCTTTCCAGTTTATCAATTTGCTCCGTAATCGTTTCTATTACGTTATCCAATCGTTTTTGCTCTTGATCAAGTTTTTTGTTCATACGGTAAGCACTCCTTTAAAAGTGAAAATAGAGGTTGACTGAAGATGTGTTTTGGTGTACAATTAAGATACGGATAAATACATTCTTTTATTTTAAACGAATGCGTTTCTGTACTAATTTACCATAGTTTTTTAATTTAATCAATGATAATAAGATAAACCTTGGTTTCGTGTTGCACGAAACCAAGGTTTTTTTGTGTTGAATGGAGTAAGGTGAGGGAGTATATCGATTTATCGGCAAAAAAACTACTACAAAATAAAAAAGCTTGGGGCTACCCAAGCTTTTTTCACTTCATTATTTCTTTTCGTCTTTTTTAGCGTCAGCTTTTGGCTCTTCGAAAAGATCTTTCAAATCTTTATCGTCAACTTTTACGTCAGCTTTTTTGATTTCTTTCATCATAAGATCATTCATAAATTGAGCATCTTGTGTTTTTTCTTGAACTACTTCTTTTTTGATGTCAGCTTTTGCTTTATCGAAAGTTGCGTCAGCATGAGTCTCAGTTACTTTAATGATATGGTAACCATGCTGTGTTTTTACTGGTTCACTTACTTCATCTTTTTTCAGCTTACGAGCAGCTTCATCGAATTCTTTTACCATTTTATCTGGTCCGAAGAATCCTAAGTCGCCACCTTTTTCTTTTGAACCTGGATCTTCAGAGTACTTTTTCGCTAACTCTTCGAAAGATTTACCTTGTGCAAGTTCTTCTTTCACTTTTTTTGCAGTCTCTTCATCTTTTACAAGAATATGGCTTGCTTTAATTTCTTGCTTATAGTCCTCAAATTTTGCTTTTAAGTCTTTATCAGTAATTGCTTTTTCAATCGCTTGTTCTTGAGCTAATGAAGCGCGAACGCCATTTTTAACTGTTTCTTCTTTAAGGCCTTGTTGTTTCATTAGTGTATCGAATTGGTCACCGACTTGCTTTTTCATTTCATCGAACTTTTTGTCTACTTCTTTTTCATCGACTTTGTAGTTTTTAATAAGTACTTTTTCCATAACCATGTTATTTAGTACTTGTTTACCAGCTTGTGTCTTCATTTGATTGTAGAACTCTTCTTTAGTGATGTCACCAGCTTTAGATGTAACAATTTTGTCTGATGATGATGTTCCACATGCTGATAATGCGATTACACTTGTTGCGGCTAAGGCAAGCATAGCTTTCTTCATTCAATAAACACTCCTACTATTATGTATTTTTAATTTATCCCATACGAATGAAGAAACGCCTTATGATAGGTTATTTTCGTTCATAAGAACCTGATTAAGTCTCACTGATGTCTTTGCTTTTTTTATATGTAAAAGCACGCTTAACAGGGCTTACCGAGGCTTTAGGATAAAGTTTAGATGCGTGTCGTTTATTTCATAGTATAAGCAATATGTACAAAATTTAATATATCATATTTCGACGGGTTTTCCTATTGATAAAGAAATTTTAACCAGTTTGTGTCAGATTTTGAAAGGGTACCATATTGGGCGCATGTCGCATATACAGAAAAGAGGAGGGGATGGGGGATGAATTCAAAACTTATTTTATTACTTGTACTGTTTATTTTATTAGTTATAGTAGGTATAATTTGCTTATAGAGGAAAAAAATGAGGAAGGGGCTTCCTTCCTCACTTTCCATGAAATATAATTTCTACATAACTAGAAATTAATAGAATGGTAATACATACATTAATAACTCGAAAGACACCGGGCTGGCGGCTCGCAGATATTTGTTTTCGCTCACACAGTGTATGTGTCATGAAATTCGTGTAAAATATAACAAGAAGTGCGAATGCAACAAAAACAACGGTTATAAGAGTCATGAGGCGAGACCTCCTTTTGGCTAAAATACATATACTTTATATATTGTATCATACGATATTTTGTTCGTGTTACAAAATTCAGAAATAGAAGACTTTGTGTTAGGAAGCGAGGGAGAAAATGGACGTTGTAAGAAGACTAGAACAAGCTGAATACTACGTAGACCTACTATTTAAAATGATTGATGAAGAAAAGTGTCCATTTTATTCTTTAATCATAAAGAAAAAAGCTCGTAAAAAAGACATTGAACGTATACTAAAACTTTGTGAAAGACTGAACGAACAATATGTAGTGGAGAAAGCAGAAGGCCTTCTATTGTTTGATGCGCTATTAGATCAATTTGAAAAAGCGCTTCCACATCAGCTCGAAGTACACGAAACTGCGGAAGCGCTAGCAAAACAGGGCTTATTTGTGCCACTTATGAATGAATTCTTACGCATGATTGCGAAAGGATAAATAGATTATTTCTTAACTAATTTTTGATCGGTCTCCGTAAAGTTCTCCTCAATATTCTCTAATGATTTCTCAAAAATATCGATGAAGTCCTGTCCGTAAATATTGCGAAGGATCGCAATAAGTTCGATATTTTCTGGGAACTTACCGTAAAAATTACGAAGTTCAAGTGCCCCATTAAAAACAGAATTATTTTCAGGGTCATACTCCTCCATTAAGCGAAGTAGTAATTCTTCCCCTTTGTCTGTAATTTCAATGTACGTATTTCGTTTATCATCTTCTTTTTTAGAGAATACAAGATAGCCGCGTTCTTCTAGCTTTTTAGAGAAGTTAAACGCCGTTGATACGTGCATAACTCCAAACTTAGCAATCTCAGAAATAGAAGCCCCTTTTAAATGATAAGCGATTGATAAAATATGATGCTCGTTAATGTTTAAATCGTAAGGTTTAATCCATTGTTGCCAATCTTTCTCTACGCATTTCCATAACGCTTTCGATAATTGAGCAATACGTTGGCTGAAAATCATCGCTTCTTTTACCGAGTAATTTTTTTCTCCACTTTTCATTTACTCACCCACTTTAACATTCTTTTTTCATTATTATCTATTATGCCAGTAAAATAAAAATTAATAAAGTCTTTTTGTGAGAATTGTGAAAATTTTTCGGAAAAATAACATTCTATACAAATCATGCATAACTATGGAAGCGTTTTATGAGTCGAGAATACATGTGTTGTCTTTACATGTTAAGGGATAACATATATTGTAAATGCATAAAAACACGGCATATCTATGTGATATGCCGTGTTAAGGTCAATTCGTATGAAAAATATTTGTTATATGCAAAAAACTAAGCAGGAATATGTTTACGCTTTTTCTGGAACGGCTTCTTGTAGTTTCTCAATTGACTTTTGAATGTCTAAAATTTCTTTTTCGATATGTCGTTTGTTTTGAGAAATATCTTGTTTCCAGTTAGAAAGCGTGTCATGCATATCGTCTTTTAGTTCTTGGAATACTTCTTTACCTTCTGAAGCAGTTTCAACGATTTGACGCTTTAATAACTTCGTATCAGCTGTAATATCAGCTAATGTTTTTTTAATATCAGTTCCTTTTTCTTTCAGCTTACCGCGCATAGCTTTACCAGAAGAAGGAGTTGAGAAAAGAACGGCTAGTCCAGCAACTGCTCCGCCGCAAAGTACACCTGTAATAAAGGATTTAGCTTTTGACATAAAAGGAAACCTCCTTATTTTTCGTTCGTATTCATGATGTATAAAAGCGTGCATATCTTTAAGACAAGGGGAAGAAAAGTGAGCTTTTCTCTCTTGTACATGCTATGCACAAAAAAATTATACCCCCGGCATTTTTTGTGAAGAAAGAAGCCATACAATAAATGCCAGAGGAATAGGCTTATTATGTATTACTTCTTATTATAGTGGCACTATTTCACACTATTTGCAATTGTACTTGCGATGTTTTGTAAATCTTCCATTGTGTATTCATTTTGGTGTGATTTCCAAACAGCACCGAAACCATCGTTTTCACCGTAGCGTGGAATTAAATGAAGGTGGAAGTGGAATACAGTTTGTCCAGCTTTCTCGCCGTTATTGTTAAGTAGGTTGAAACCAACTGGATTAAATTCTGCTTTCATTGCATTTGCGATTTTTGGAACGACAGCAAAAATATGTGATGCGATTTCTGGCGTTAACGCAAAAATGTCTTGTTTGTGAACTTTCGGAATAACAAGAGTATGTCCTTTTGTTACTTGACTAATATCTAAAAATGCAAGTACATGTTCATCTTCGTATACTTTTGAGCAAGGGATTTGCCCGTCAATGATTTTACAAAAAATACAATTGTCCGCTGTATGATTCATCGATCTCATCCTTTCAAATAGTCTTAGCCGTATTTTACCATAATTACATAGGAGAACAAACACGAAAAACAGGAAGCTGACTCAGCTTCCTGTTTTCTGAAGATGGATTGAAAAAGCATTTTTTATAATTTACGGTTCGCAGACACCTCATTTATTTAAGAAATGCACGGTAAATCGGCTAAAGTTTCTGCCGTAGACACCCCATTTTCAAGTGAAATGAATTGCAATCTTTTTTTAAAATGAAATTGTTTATTTTTTAAAACAGTATATGCTCTTTCGGAGACACCCCGTTTCGAAAATGAAACAAATTATCTGGTTATGTGTAAATTTCATTGTCCAACTTGGACACCCCATTTCATGATGACTTCACTATGTTGTTGTACTCATCAATTGGTGGTTGCTTTTTCAATGTGTTCCTTCTTCACTAATTATGATGTCCGCTTTCGTAAAAATATATGCCAAGAAATTTAAATTTTTTTTTGAAGGCATCGATACTATGTAGTGCACCATGATTTTTGGTAAGATGAATATATACATTTCTTACAAAAGTGAATGAATATAAATGAAGAAAGTGGTGTCGTATGAGCGAGTTATTGCGTGTAGAAAATGTTACAGGAGGATATACGAAACGACCTGTACTGCAAAATGTTTCATTCTCTGTTAATAAAGGCGAACTTGTCGGCTTGATCGGTTTAAATGGAGCCGGGAAAAGTACGACAATTAAACATATCATCGGTTTAATGGAGCCGAAAAAAGGAACTGTCACAATTAATGGGAAAACAATTCGTGATGATATGACAGCGTACCGTTCTAGTTTCTCCTTCATTCCAGAAACGCCAGTATTATATGATGAGTTAACGTTAGAAGAGCATTTGAAATTAACAGCGATGGCGTACGGTGTAGATGAAAAACAATATGAAGAACGCGTAGGGCAACTATTACAAGAGTTTCGCATGAAAAATCGCTTAAAATGGTTTCCGTCTCATTTCTCAAAAGGGATGAAACAAAAAGTGATGATTATGAGTGCATTTTTAGTTGAACCATCTCTTTACATTGTGGACGAACCTTTCGTTGGGCTTGATCCGTTAGCGATTCAATCACTTCTTCAAATGATGGATCAAATGAAAAAGAGTGGTGCGGGCATCTTAATGAGTACACATATTTTAGCGACAGCAGAGCGCTATTGTGATTCATTCATTATTTTGCATCAAGGTGAAGTGAGAGCGATGGGAACATTATCAGAACTTCAATCCGGGTTTAATATGCCTGGTGCAACGCTTGATGATATTTATATTGCGTTAACGAAGGAAGAAGATTATGAATAGCACAGCGTTATGGAAAGAACGATTTCGGCACTTTCTAAAAGAAGTTCGTACATATAGTAAATACGTATTTAATGATCATTTGAAATTTATTTTCGTATTTATCATCGGCGCAGGAGCGTATTATTACCAGCAATGGTTACAAACGTTAACACCTTCGTTTCCGACAGCGATTGTTATGGCAGTCTTACTTGGCCTCGTATTAACAGCTGGGTCAATCCAAACGTTATTAAAAGAAGCAGACCTCGTGTATTTGCTGCCAGTTGAAGAAAAGTTAAAGCCTTATTTTACGAAGGCATTTCTTTTTACGTTTATGATTCAGTTATACATAATCGCAATGGTAGCCGCTGCGCTTGCCCCGTTATACTTCCAGCAAATGAAACAAACAGGTGCCAATTACATATGGATTGTAATCGCGTTTGTCATTGTAAAAGCGTGGAATTTATTCGTAGCGTGGGAAAAATCATTTTTAACAGATCAAAATGTACAAAGAGCGGATTGGTTCATTCGCTTTATCTTAAACGGCTTATTTGTGTACTTCCTTGTAGAACGTACTTCATTCATTTTTACCGGTGTAATTGTCTTTCTTATGGCACTATACCTTGCTGTTATGCATCAAAAGGTGAAAGGAAAGCCGCTAAACTGGGAGTGTTTAATTTCTGAAGAGGGTAAAAAAATGATGCTGCTGTACCGCATTGCGAATATGTTCGTTGATGTACCAGCGTTAAAAGAGAGAGTATCACGTAGGAAATGGCTTGATTTCATTCTTTCGATGATCGGTGAGAAACGTACATATTTATACTTATATACGAGAACATTTTTAAGATCGGGTAACTATTTCGGATTATATATGCGTTTACTCGTTCTTGGGGGAATTATTCTTTACTTTATCCCATTTTTATATGGACGTTTTATCGTAAGCTTTGTTTTCTTATACTTAATCGGCTACCAGCTCTTAACCCTTTGGAAACATCACCGTATGAAAGTTTGGCTTGATTTATATCCGGTAGGGGGAGACGAGAAGAAGAGAGATTTCCTTACTTTATTAAATGCGATTCTTATCATTGGTAGCGTTGTATTTACAATTATATTTGCATTTGCGACGAAAGATTTCGTAATGACCGGCATTTTATTTGTCGTAAGTATAATATTTAGTATCGGTTTCGTTTACCAGTACGGGGCGAAACGAATTGAGCGTTTAAACTGAAAGGAATGAACCTATGATTACATATGAAGAGAAGGTTAGAAAAGAATTGGAGCAGTGGAAAGCTACATTCATGAAAGATTCTTCTATGATGACACGGTTCTCTAAAAAAGTGCAGGTGAAAGTGCAACAACTAGTGCCCGCGAAAGTGCAAAAGGTACTAACAGAAACGATTCGGATGATGGTGCAAACAATTAGCGCTGGATCAAACTTCATAAAACCGAAGCTAAAAGAAACGAACTGGTCACTGCAAAGAAGAGACGATGAAGTACGTAAAAAAATGGATGAGTACAAAAAAGTTGCAGCGGCAGAAGGGGCAGGAACAGGAGCAGGTGGTATTCTCCTTGGCCTTGCCGATTTCCCGTTATTACTTACTATTAAAATAAAATTTTTATTTGATGCAGCAACATTGTACGGATTTGATACGAGTAAAAAAGAAGAGCGCCTTTTTATTCTTCACGTTTTCCAGCTTGCTTTTTCAAGTGACGATTACCGAAAAGAAGTATGGAAAGCGATTGAAACGTGGGATACAGAAGAAGAAAATCATATGGACTGGGAAAAGTTCCAAACAGAATACCGAGACTATATCGATTTAGCAAAAATGCTTCAACTCGTCCCGATCATCGGTGCCCCAGTCGGCGCATATGCGAACTATCAATTACTGCAAAGACTCGGAGAAGTGACGATGAATTGTTATCGTATGCGATTGCTGAATAGAAATTAAAAAGAAAGCACCCTACATTGAACTGTACCCTATAAAATGGACAGTTTAATAAAAAAGCCCTGAAAAATCAAGCACTTAAAAGGTGGTTCCGATATTCGATCGGAGCCATCTTTTTTAATGTCCACTGATAACGATTATAATTATACTCCTCCATATAATCCTTTATGTTGAGCTCAAGGGATTCAAAGGTTTGACAATCTTTATAATCTAATTCATCTTTCATATGACCAAAAAAGGATTCCATTGGTGCATTGTCTAAACAATTGCCCCTACGGGACATAGATTGTCTGATCCCCATTTCTCTTACACGTTTCTGAAATTCAGGGTGTGTATAATGAATACCTTGGTCTGAATGTAGAAGCGCTTCAGGATGAATGACTTCTCCTAATCTCTCTTTCAAGTTATCTAATGTTTGATAGACGATATCCATTCGTAAAGAGGAAGAGACATGATAGGCTAAAATCTCTCGTGTTGCGCTGTCTTTTACACATGATAAATAAGCCTTCTTTCCTTTTCCATAAAATAAATAGGTAATATCCGTTAACATACTTTTTTCAGGCTCTTCTTGATTGAATTGGCGTTTTAAAAGGTTCGGACATGTTTTATGTTCTTGTGTCGCTTTTGCGATGTGTTTATAAGGATTCGCTCGGCGAATCTTTGTCACAAGGTTATATTTACGCATAATACGGTAAATACGCTTGAGATTCATACAAATTCCTTTTGTCTTTTCCAACACCATTTTGATAGAACGACCACCACATGTTTTCCCTTTTCGATTAAAAATTTCTTGGATCCATTCATAATCTGTTTCATCATTGCGTTCTTTTTCCAGCTGTTTATCTGTCTGATGAAGCCACGCATAGTATCCACTCCGACTTACCCCAGTCAGTGTGCAAAGGTAACGCACCATACGTGGGAATTGGAATCGACGTATGGTTTGTTCAATCAGTGTGTATGTTTCTCGTGGTGTTAACGCTTCTTCTGTAACGCCTGCCTTTCGAGTTCGTCTAACTTTTTTAGGAATGTCAATTCCGCTTCTAAAAACGCAATACGTGCTTCCGCTTTCTTTAATTTTTCATCAGAAGAGAGGGGTTTTTCCGAAGGGCGTCCCGTGCTTCCTTTCCCGCGGCGTTCTGTATAAAAGCCTTCCTCACCAAATTGTTCAAAGGTTCTTCGCCAACGTTTCAAGCATTGTTTTGGTTTCTTCTCACCGATCACAGCTAAGTCAAACCCATTCTCTAAAAAGATTTGGCTAGGACCTTTTCCTTGTTGATTTTCTTTTACCGCTCTTACTTTGAAATCTGAACAATAGCTAATCGAACGGTCCGACGCTTTTAATACATTTTTATTTTTTTCTAGCTGTTTCATTTGAATTTCGTTAAAAATAATTTTACCCATTCTCCGTACCTCATTTCTATCGTTGGTTCCATTATAACGAGGTTTTTTGATAAAAATACACAAAAACCCCGAATCATGGGGCCTTTTTTAAGTGTCCATGATTCGGGGTACAGTTCACATGTGTAATTTAGGGTGCTTTTTGTTATTTTTATTCATATTTTTCATCTTTTTACCAATAATATACAAATAGAGTTACTTGAGATTACTTTACTGTATTTAGGGGTGCAAATATGAAAGTATCAATTTTTATCACTTGTGTGGCAGATGTTTTTTATCCAGAGGTCGGAAGTGATGTCGTCGAAATTCTTGAAGATTTAGGCTGTGAAGTTGATTTTCCTAAAAGCCAAACTTGCTGCGGACAACCTGCTTATAATAGCGGGTATGTGAAAGAAACAAAAACAGCTGCAAAGCATATGATTGAAACCTTTGCTAGTTCAGAATATGTTGTGGCACCATCGGGTTCGTGCGCGATGATGGTTCACGAGTTTTCTAGCTTATTTTCTGAAAGTGAAGCGGATTGGAAGAAAAAAGCTACTGAACTTGGAAATAAAACATATGAATTCACACAATTTCTTGTGGAAGTATTAGGGAAAGAAGACTTAGGTGCAGAGCTTCATAAAAAAGCAACGGTTCATACATCTTGTCATATGAGCCGATTAATGGGGATTAAGGAACCACCGCAAAAACTATTAAAGTGTGTAAAGGGACTGGAAGTTGTTTCATTGCCGCATAATTATGATTGTTGCGGATTTGGAGGGACATTCTCGGTGAAAATGCCAGAAATCTCTGAGCAAATGGTTGAAGAAAAAGTAAAGCATATTATGGAAACCGGTGCGGAATTGTTAATTGGGATGGATTGTAGCTGCTTAATGAATATAAAAGGACGTTTAACACGTAATGGTTATCCAATTGATGTAAAACATATTGCTCAAGTATTAAATGAAGATCGAAAACAAGGGGGGATATAGAGATGGGAATGAAAATTGGGAACGATCCCTTTCATAAGCGTACTGCAACAGGTATTGGGGATCAATTTATGCGACAGGCTGTCAGGAAAGCGCAAGATGGTCTGAGAGTCAAGAAATTAAAAGCTACTGAGAGTCTTGGGAACTGGGAAGAATGGCGAGCTTTAGGAGAAGAAATTCGAAAGCATACATTAGAAAACCTTGATTATTATTTATATGAGCTGAGTGAAAATATTGAGAAAAACGGTGGTTTCGTTTATTTCGCAAAGACTGCAGAAGACGCAAGGGAATATGTAAAAGAGATTGTAAAAAAGAAAAACGCGAAAAAAATTGTGAAATCAAAATCGATGGTAACGGAAGAGATTAGTTTAAATGAAGCGATTGAAGAAGCTGGAGCGGAAGTGTTAGAAACAGATCTTGCTGAATTTATTCTACAAGTGAACGACCACGACCCTCCATCACATATTGTTGTTCCGTGTCTTCACAAAGATAAAGAACACATTTGTGAAATATTTAAAACAAAGTTAAATTATACTGGAACATCTGATCCTACGGAAATGGCGAGGTTTGTAAGAGCGTATTTACGTGATGATTTTTTTGCAGCGGATATAGGGGTGACTGGATGTAACTTTGCTGTTGCAGAGTCGGGATCAATTTCTATCGTAGCAAACGAAGGAAATGCAAGACTTACTACGACACTTCCGAAAACGTTGATTACAGTTATGGGGATGGAACGTATTGTTCCGACATGGGAAGAGCTTGATGTTTTAGTAACACTTCTATGCCGAAGTTCTGTAGGACAAAAGTTAACAAGTTATATTACAGGATTAACTGAGCCTGGCGGAACAGATGGACCTGAGGAATTTCATTTAGTCATTGTTGATAATGGTCGTTCCGATATTGTAGGAACAGAATTCCAAAGTGTCCTTCAGTGCATTCGTTGCGCGGCATGTATTAATGTGTGTCCTGTATACAGGCATATTGGTGGACATGCATATGGCTCTATTTATCCAGGACCAATTGGAGCTGTGTTGACACCGCTTTTAGGGGGATATGATGAATATAAGGATTTACCTTACGCATCTAGCCTTTGTGGTGCTTGTACAGAAGCGTGTCCAGTGAAAATCCCGTTACATGACTTATTAATTAAACACCGCAGCCGCATTGTAGTAGAAAAACAATCACCTGTAGCTTGGAATGTGGCTATGAAAGGTTTTGAAAAAGCGGTGAAGAGTCCTAGACTATTTTCTTTTGCAGCGAAGAGCGCTCCGTATGCATTAAAACCTCTTGTAAAAGGGGATAAGATCGAGCGTGGAATTGGGCCGTTAAAAGCTTGGACGGATGCGAGAGATTTTCCAGTTCCGAAAAAACAACCGTTTCGAGAGTGGTTTGAAAAACACGAAAAGGAGAACAATGATGGCCATCCAAAATCGTGAGGAATTTTTACTCCAGTTATCAGAAAAGCTTGGTAGGAAACGTCCAGAAGCAGTGGAAAAACCGAACTGGTCTTTTTCCCCGCAGTGGACTGTTTTTGACGGACTGGCGCAAGACGAACTTGTATTAAAGTTAATAGAGCACTGCGAAGTCATTCATACAGAAGTAAAGCGAACAACAAAGGGAAATCTTGTTGAAACATTGGGGTCTTTTATAAAAGAATGGAATATCAAATCTGTTATATGTTCGAATGATGAGCGCTTTAATGAGTATGGTCTTACGCCATGTTTCAGCAATAAAGGTACAACACATTTTCATACATGGGGATTAGAACATAAAGAAGAAGACATAGCATTTGCGAAAGCTGCTGACCTTGGCATTACGTTCAGTGATATGACTTTGGCAGAATCAGGAACCGTTGTACTATTTAATGACGGGTTAAAAGGAAGACATGTGAGTCTTCTTCCGGAGTCATATATTGCAATCGTTCCTAAAAGTACGATTGTACCAAGATTAACCCAAGCTACAAAACTGATTCATGATCAAAATAAAGCGGGAGAAAACTTGCCGGCTTGTGTGAACTTCGTTTCTGGTCCGTCAAATAGCGCGGATATTGAAATGAACCTTGTCGTAGGTGTGCATGGGCCAATCCGAACAGCGTATATTATTGTGGATGATCAATAACGATTTACGTGTGCGAGTTGGAAATATAGATGAAGCATTATAAGAATACTGAAAATAGAAAGCGCTGGCTGTTAAATATAACCGGGGCTTTCTATTTTGTGTGCCCTTACTGGTGAAGAAACCTTAAGAAGGAAAATTTTAATCTCTGTTTCAGTTTTCTACGCTACTATAACTAACTGAATTGTGTCTTTTCTTAGAAGCTAAACACACTATAACTAGCTCCAATTATAATGAATACGATAAAGAGCAGAATGATTAATAAAAGCCCACTACTACCGCTCTTACCATCTTTGCCATCTTCACCGCCGCCGCTACCACCTTTACCGCCAGATCCCATATGAAAATCCTCCTTATCGTTATACATTGTTTTTACTTTATATTTTTCTAGGTTCATGAAGAAGTTCCTTTTAAAACTCTAATTAACTTGCAAATCATTCATTTTCATTTTACAATTTATTTACCGACCGGTAAGTAAAAATAGAAGAGGTACAGTATGACAAAAAATTTACAAACATCGCAGCACATTGTAGATGCATCATTTAAACTAATGGCAGAGCACGGCATTGAGAAGATGAGTCTTTCAATGATTGCGAAAGAAGTAGGTATATCAAAGCCAGCTATTTATTATCATTTTCCGTCTAAAGAAGCGCTAGTTGATTTTTTATTTGAAGAGATTTTTTCTGGATATTATTTCGTCAATTACTTCGATAAAGAACAATATACGAAAGAAAACTTTGCAGAAAAGTTAATCGCAGATGGTTTACATATGTTGTCTGAGTATAGAGGTCAAGAAGGCATATTACGCGTTATAAATGAATTCATCGTAACGGCGACGCGAAATGAAAAGTATCAGAAACGCTTATTTGAAATACAAGAAGAGTTTTTAAATGGATTCCACGATTTATTAAAGAAAGGTGTGGAACTTGGTGTTGTGTCACAACATGCAACTGAAGAAAACGCGCATACATTAGCGCTCGTTATTGATAATATGAGTAATTACATATTAATAGGATTCCAGTTAAAGTATAAAGAAATTTGGATTCAAAATGTGAAAAACGTAATGAAGGAGGGAGAATAAAAAGGAAAATGCAGAAAAACTGGTGGCTCGGTTTCCTTGGATTTATTGGGAGTGTATAAAATTCCAGGTATGATTGAAGCTTTCCAAGCGGATAAAGGTTGGCTCGCATTAATTAGTTTAGTTTGGCTCCTTTGGTTCGGATATTTTATTCCTGAGAAAAAAACGGATAAATAATAAATTTTCAATTTTATGTAAAGTTATGTAAAATATAGATTGAGACAATTCATATATTAGATTAATAGATTTGGAGTGGTTACATGGATCCATTGAAAAATGAAATTCATCCTGACATGGTCAAGGTGTGGAAAGTTCGTGCTGTAATTGAAGAAGGGATCGGTATTCTCGTCATTTTAGCTTACCTGTTCCTTATGATAAAGTTTGATTGGTGGGCGTGGATTTTGTATGTGATGGTTGGGTTAACAGTTGCGCTAGCACCATTTTCGTATTTTGTATTCCCGAAACTACGTCAGCGTTATTATAGCTATCAATTAAATGAAGAAGAGCTTGAAATTCAGCACGGTCTTTTCGTAGTAAAGCGCGTATTAGTACCGATGATTCGTGTACAGCACGTGACAATTGAACAAGGGCCAATTATGAGAAAACATGGATTAGCAGAATTACATATTGCAACGGCAGCAACTTCTCACAGCATTCCAGGCTTAACGATGTATGAAGCAGAAATGTTAAAAACGAGAATCGCAGAATTAGCGAAAGTGAGTGATGAGGATGTATAAGAGGCAGCATCCCATTACGATGTTATTAGAATTAAAAATAACAGATTTTATACCATTACTTATTTTCATGTTTAGTTTAAATGGAAAGTTCCCATTTTGGTATTTAATTCCCGCTGGATTCGGTTTACTTACTATTTTTTCAGCGTTTGAAAAATGGTATTACACAACATACTGGGTTGAAAATAACGTATTACATGTTAAACAAGGGCTCTTTGTGAAGAAGGAGAGCTACTTAAATAAAGAACGTGTTCAAACGATTAATACAAGTTCAAACGTGTTATATCAAATGCTCGGTTTAAAGAAAATTCAAATCGAAACAGCTGGCGGAGGCGATGATGCCGAAGTTAGCTTAGCTGGTATTACGGAAGATGAGGCGAAGGAGCTTATTTCCTTACTAAATGAGCCAACTCCAGAAGTGAAAGCAGAAGAAACATCAGAAGAAGTAGTAGAAAAAGAAGTTATGACAGAGGAAAAGCAAGCGACAGAGTACAAATTAACTTTGAAAGAAATTTTATTAGCATCTGTTACATCCGGTCAATTTGGATTATTATTCTCATTAATCTTTTTCGTGTATCACCAAGTAGATGAGTACATTCCGAAATGGATAAAAAATAGCGTAGAGTCGTATGTAATGGATCATGATATATACGGCTGGATTTACATGGTAGCTATTTTACTCGTCCTTTCGTGGATTATATCTACAATTGGTTACGCGTTAAAACATGGTAATTTCACAGTAAATCGAAAAAACGATGAAGTGCGTATTTCTCAAGGATTACTTGAAAGGAAAGAACTTGTACTAAAGTTACACCGCATTCAAGGGATTACGATAAAAGAAGGTATTTTCCGTCAGATGTTCGGTTATTGTGCTGTGCAAGTCGAAGTCATTCAAAGTAAGGGATTGGGAGAAGAGAAAGACAAAGTTACGCTGCATCCGATTATTCGAAAAGATCGTGTGCAAGAGTTACTCGCTCATTTACAATTGCCATATGAACTGAATACAAATATTACTGCATTACCAAAAGCAGCCTTGCGCCGTTATTTAATTGATAGTTTCATTTTCTTCGCAATGCTAGCAGTCCCGCTTACTGGGATAAGCATATACTTTGAAAAGTATTTCATCATGTGGGCGTTGTTACCGCTAGCTATCCTCATCTTTACACTTGGATACGCAACATTTAAAACAAATGGTTACGGTGTAAACGGAGAACAAATTACGATTATACATCGTAGTATTGGGAAACATACAGGACTTGTAAGAAGAAGACACGTCCAATCAATTGAAAAAACACAATCATATTTCCAGCGCCGAGCGGATTTATGTACGTATACGTTTTCTAGTGCATCATCGAATTATAAACTAGAGCATACGAGAGTAGAAGATGCGGAGAGAATGCAGGATTGGTATAAGAAGAGAATAAGTGAGGATTAATTTAAAAAAGCTTGCCTATTATGAAAGGCAGGCTTTTTTGTTATGGAGAAATGAGTAGTTTGATTCATATATGGGTGCAAATACAGCTCACATTTCTCAATACGTATCAGAAAAAAAGTAGTACCTTTCTATTTCAGGGAAATTCGTGAAATTTTTGATATAAATGGTATACTAATATAGAAATAATATTAGGAGGTTATATATGATAAGTCAGTTGAAAAGAGAAGCACTTGATGCATTAAAAGGAAAATGGGGATTAGCGGTAGGGGCAACCTTATTACTTGGAATCCTTATTGGAGCTGTTGAACTTCTAATTACAGGTGTTTTCTCGATGTTTTGGGGTTGGGAGGAAGCAAGTGATTCGCTTATAGTAAGTATTATTGCAATGCTTGTTATTGGTCCGTTAACAATAGGCGCCTACTATCTTGTTTTAAATGTAATCCGTGAGACTAGTGCTCGCATTGGTGATTTATTTAGATGGTTTAGCGATGGAAGTAAGCTTATGAAGTCGTTTTTAACATATTTACTAATGTATGTATACTTGATGCTATGGACATTACTTCTTATTATTCCGGGTATTATTAAATCATTTTCTTATTCTATGACGTATTTTATTTTGAATGATCGTCCAGAATACACAGCGAATCAAGCAATTACCGAAAGTCGCCGTATGATGAATGGACATAAAATGGATTACTTTTTACTATGCTTAAGTTTCCTTGGCTGGTTCATTTTAAGTATTCTTACTTTAGGAATCGGTTTCTTATGGTCTGCACCTTATTTCTACGCGACATCGGCAGCATTTTATGAAGAGATTTCAAAAGAATATTATAAAAAAGAAGGTACTAGCTTCTAATAAACCACCTAAACCACTTGTCCCCTAAAGAATATAGGGAACAGACGGTTTAGGTGTTTTGATATGTGTTCTGTTTTCGGGTTCACTTCAGGATAAGGTATAGGTTTTTATATAGAAATTCTCCCCTCTATGTTTTATCATAGAGGGTTATTTTTTTATGTAATGATGAGAGAATTAACGCCGTCTTATAAGATAAAACAATAAAGATGATACAGTAATAGGAAGGCCAGTATCCAGAAAAGCTTCTAAATAAAAGGATAGAAAATCTCTGTTGTTAAACCACATAAAGAGTAAATGATTGTAAGAAATACCTAACAATATAAATAAAGGAACTCCGATCTTTAATTCGTGACTTCTTTTTATTTTTCTATAACAAAACTCGCCTAATAAACAACCGATAAGAACAGGGATGCTTCCAAGAATTGAAACCGTAATAATAGATACCAAAATCGATCCCCATGAATCTGCATAATTTGGAATGCGTGCATATGGTAAAACATTCATAACAATAGAGAAAACTAGTAAACATGCTATATAGCTAACAGTAAATCTCTTCATTATTATCCCCCGAGACTATGTAAAATAATATAAAATGGCATGTAGCAATAGAACTAGACACAAATGAAAATCTTCCGTTTCCTATATGTAATTATATCAAGTATATAAAAAACTAGCTTTATTTTTTCGCTTCTAATATAAACAGTAAACTGGTAGTACATTCTTTCTTTTTAAATCACCTATTGGAATATTTAGGATAAAAGGTTATAATTAACATTTATCGATTTATGATTACGATAGATTTTGTGAAATAAATCACAAAAGGTCGTGGTACTACAATTTAGTTTAATTAAGAAGAGGGGAACATGTATAAATATGAAGCTTATAAAAATAGCAACGATAGGTATGATTGCAGTAGGATCTCTTTCTATTTCTTCAAGTTCTTTAGCTGAAATGGAAAATGTAACTAAGAATGAAGCACAAGCAGCTCCAAGTAGTTTCCCTGATGTTCCGGGGTGGGTAAAGCCATCAGTAGATTATCTTATAAATAAAAATGTATTGTCAGGTATGCCTGATGGCACGTTTTCACCAAATTTAGAGATAGATAGAGGCTCAGCCGCAAAAATGATGGCGAAAATATTGAACCTTCCTGTCGATCAATCGGCAGCGCCTACTTTTGATGACTCAAAAAAGCATTGGGCAGCTCCGTATATTGCGGCTATAGAAAAAGTGGGTGTTATTAAAGGAGATGGGAACGGGAAGTTCAATCCTACTGGAAAGTTAACGAGAGGCGCGATGGCTTCTATGTTAGTAAATGCATACAAATTACAAGAGAAAGTGACAGTGAATCCTCCAACAATATTTAACGACTTAAAAGAGCATTGGAGCGAGAAATATGTAAATATTTTAGTTGAATTAGGTATTTCAAGTGGATATGGTAATGATAATTGGAAGCCTGATCAAACGATTACTCGTGCTGAAACTGTAAGTTTAGTCGCTCGAACAGATACTTCAAAAGATAAAGAGTTCAAGCGTAAACAAATTCAGATGTCCAAAGATTTCTTTGCTTATCATGATGCATCATTATCTTCAGGAATCGCTTTTGAAGGTGCCCCGCAAACTGTCACAGTGTATGAAGAAAGAGGAGATGGCTGGGTTAAAATCCATACATATCAAGGGTTCAAATGGATCTTATTAAACGAGAAAAGAATTCATATTAATAGAGACTTTTTCACATATGATTATCCAGCGGACTCAGCGAATGTACTTGTAAAATATACATCGCAAACGGTAACAGTAGTTGAAGAAAGAGGTACGTGGTTGCGTATAAGAACTAGTTCAGGTCTACAATGGATGAATATGAATGAATCTCGAACAGTTATTGATAACTTAAAAACAATCCAAAATAATCAACAGGTTATTTTAGTTACAACAAAAGGCTATAATACGGATCAAGCTCAAGTTCGTACATTTGAAAATTCAAATGGGAAATGGAGAGAGCAAAAGAATATAAGTGGATATATTGGGAAAAAAGGTTTTGCAGTTGAGATGAGTGAAAGTGGTATGAGTTCGCCAAGAGGAAAATACACAATTGGTGCAGCTTTCGGTAGACAAGGGAATCCTGGTACGAAACTTCCCTTTATTAATTTAACGCAAAATCACGTTTGGGTAGATGATTCGACATCTCCATACTATAATACTTTACAGGAAAAGCCTGTAAGAGGTAGATGGAAATCAGCTGAAAATATGTATATTCCAGCATATGATTATGGATTCGTAATTAATTATAATACTGAATCACGTACACCATACAAAGGAAGCGCAATCTTCTTCCATGTTTCTACTTCATGGACAGAAGGGTGTACAGGTGTAGATAAACAAAATGTTATTGATATTTTAAGATGGATTGATCCAGGGAAAAACCCTGTTATTATTCAAACTCCTGAAAGTGAACTGACAAACTATTAATTTGATAACTTTAAAGATTTTCATGTCATCTTTTCGTGATAACCAATTGCACGAAAAGGTAGCATTATTTTAAGTCTACTTTAATTAGTAGGCTTTTTTTATTAGCGTATGAAATTCTCGTTTCAGAGTACTGTTTACTTTTCAACTGGATGACAATGAGGAAAGATCCCCTGTATGCTTTTATGGAGAATCCGTATTTACACTAAGGATTGGTATCTTATTGACGCTTAAAATATAGATGTCGGAAAATAATGTAAAAAACTATTGTATGTTTAAAAACCTTATGTTACATTTGCGTTACAAGAGAGTTACGAATCGTGACTTTTGTTACGGGTTGTTTTCTTTTGTTTTTCGGTATGTTACAGATTATAGTTTGTATTCCAATTAGCTGAGGATGTTTAAAGCTGAAGAAATAGCAAACTATAAACGAAAAATGATTTTTCTATGTGTATAAGAGTGTGTGTAGTAAAGATTCTGAGTAAGGGCTTTATTAAAATTCCTTTCTGTCTTAAAAGAAGAAGAAAACCAACTACCAACTATTTAGGAGTTTTAAGTAATGATAGTAAATGAAATGTACAGTACATATTTACTTTCAGTCTAATTACTACACAGACTTTTATACATATGATGTTATTGTTTTAGTTATATATAGGGGGAGAGAAAATGAGAAAGTTATTAACGGTAATTGGACTTACGTTTTTAATGCTAGCTGGATGTAGTAATGGGGATTTTGACAAAGCAATGGATGAAGGGAAGACCGCGTTAACGAATAAAGAATATAAAAATGCTTTATCATCATTTGAACGAGCATTAGATGAGAAAAAAGATGATTCAGATGCAAAAGTGCTTGTAGAACAAACGAAAGTAATGATTGAAGCAGTGAAGTTAAAAGAAGAAACAAAGGTAGAAGAATCAATCAAGTCATTTGAAAAAGTAGAGAACATGAAGAATGGAAATAATACGCTTATAAAACAAGCCAAGGAAGAACGAACAGCATTAGTAGCGATCTTAGAACAAAAAAAGAAGTATGAAGAGCAACTGACAAAAAGTGAAGAGTTAATAAGTAAGAAAAATTATACAGAAGCGAAAGAGATATTAAATAAGCTAGTTTCAGAAACAAAAGATAACAAAAACCTTGAAGAATATAATAAAAAGGCTTTAGGATTAATCACTAAAATTGGTGAAGAGGAAAAAACTGCAAAGAGTGTAACGACAGCAGCGAAGGCACAAAAAAATGATGCAGTAACGAGTCAAAAGGTAGCGACAGAAAAGAACCAAAAAGCAGAGACAGAAAAGAACCAAAAAACAGAGACAGAAAAGAATCAGAAGGTAGTAACAGAAAAGAATCAAAAGGTAGAGACAGGAAAGAATCAAGATGCATTTACTTTTGAGAAAGCTAAAGAATATATCAAAAAAGAATATAAAGAAGAATATAATTACACGCTAGAGGATACGCAAGTAGAAAATGGAAAGAAATATTATCAAATTAGAGTGCGTACGACATATAAAATAGAAGGTGCAGCTGGAGCAGGATTTACTGGAGTATTCAAGGTGTTCGAAGATGGTACAATTGTTGAAATGCACTAAATTGATGAAAAAGGTATCCTCAAAGTATTTGAGGGTACCTTTTTAGCATAAAAAAAAGCATCTAGCAAAAGTACTAGATGCAAATAAAAACACAAGGGAAGATAAATGTCTTCCCGTTTCCCGTAAGTAATTATATCAAAAAAATTATAAAAAACTAGCTTTATTTTTAATATAATGAATGTGTGAGGCTATGAAAGTAAAAGATTACACTATTTTTATAGTGTTTTATTAAAAAAGGAGTTGTATAAATGATTAATTTCAAACCAGAAAATTTAAACCAACTATTAAAAGTGACGCTTATAAGTGCGAATAAGTCTTATGATGCGATTAAAGAGTATGAATTTACGGGAGAAGCAGTAGTATTCCGTGTAGACTTCGAATATATTGACGTTTCTCTAATGATTATAGATATGTTAGGAAGAACTGCTTCTAAATTTAACATTTTGCCATACGCTCGCCCTAATACGAATGAGATAGATTACATTCAGTTTCAGGTGTATTCCATTAATGAAGGGAATTTTAAAGAAATGCTCGACACAATGTAAGGAACTATAATTTTACAAAACTGTATATAACAACTAATATATAATTAATAAATTCATATAATTGGAGTGATGAGATGCAGCCGTTAGAGAGGGAGATTCATTCTAATATGCTAAAAGTGTGGAGAATTCATGCTTTAATTGGGGCGGCGGTTATACTAGCAGTCGTAATTGCGTATTTCTTTTTTATGATTAACTTTAACTGGTGGGGCTGGTTGTTTGGATTGTTAGTGACAGGAGCAGTTATATACATACCACTCGACTATTTTGTATTTCCAAATTTACGTCAACGTTATTATAGTTACAGATTAAATGAAGAAGAGATTGAGATTCAAAAGGGAATGTTCGTTGTGAAGCGCGTACTTATTCCGATGATTCGTGTGCAGCACGTAACGATTGAGCAAGGACCAATTATGAGAAAGTATAATTTAGCAGAATTACATATTTCAACAGCGGCAACTTCTCATAGTATTCCAGGTTTAACGAAAGAAGAAGCAGAACAGTTGAAAAGACAAATTGGAGAGCTTGCGAAAGTGAGTGATGAGGGTGTATAAGAGGCAACATCCGATCACGATATTGTTAGGTATTCGAATTGCGACTTTGTTGCCTTTTATTTTTCTTGTTTTATTTCGTTCAGATGGTGAAGTAAAACCTTGGTATTTCTTACATCTTGTTCTTTTGTTTGTATTATTTATTATGGCTATTTTTTCAGCTGTAAAATGGTATTTCAAAGTATACTGGGTTGAAAATAATATTTTACATATAAAACACGGTGTTTTTGTGAAGAAGGAAAGTTATTTAAATAAAGATCGTGTGCAAAACATTAGTACATCTTCTAATGTCATTTATCAAATGCTTGGGCTTACGAAATTAAATATAGAAGTAGCGGGCGGCGGTAGTGAGCCGGAAGTGATGTTAGCTGGTATTAAAGAAGATGAAGCGAAGGAACTGATTGCCTTATTAAATAAAAAAAGAAGCGCTGCGAGTGAAGAAGTACCCATGGCAGAAGAAAGTAAGACGATTTATCAGTTAACGATGAAAGAGATTTTAGTAGCTTCCATTACGTCTGGTAGATTCGGATTAGTGTTTTCTGGATTACTTCTTATTTACACAGAGTTTAATCAATTTCTTCCAGAATGGCTCATAAATAAAGTGGAAGCGTATGTGATGGATAACGGTGTATATGAATTAATCGTTATGGCCGCGATTTTAATGGCGGTTTCGTGGGTCGTTTCGACAGCTGGTTATGCGCTAAAATATGCGAACTTTAAAATAGAGCGAAACGGAAATGAAATTCGTATTGTGCAAGGGTTATTTGATAAGAAAGAGTTTGTCTTAAAGCTCCACCGCATTCAAGCAATTACTGTGAAAGAAGGAATTCTCCGCCAGCCTTTCGGTTATTGCTCTGTCGAAGTGGAAGTCATTCAAAGTATAGAAGCCGCAGGGAATGAAGTGATGTTACATCCTTTTATGAAGAAAAAAGATGTACAGCAGCTACTTGCCTATTTACAGTTGCCGTATGAAATAGAAGAGGTAATCGTTCATTTACCGAAGGCTGCATTACGCCGTTACGTCGTAATGGGCTGGATTACAAGTGCTGTGCTCGCTGTGCCAATCGCTGGTGCGAGTATATATTTTAAACAACATACTGCGTTGTTCGTTCTTATACCGCTATTTATTGTATTTACAATACTTGCATACGCTAGATATAAAAGTGGTGGATATATGATACGAGACAATCAGTTAGTAATGGTGCACCGAGGTCTCGCGAAATATACAGGGATCATGCGAAGAAGGCATATTCAAGTGGTCGGATACAATCAATCTTATTTTCAAAAGAAAGACGAGTTATGTACAGCTGCTGTAGCGGTGGCGGGACATGGTTATGAAGTGAAGCATATGCGAAAAGAAGACGCGCTTCGCATATATAATTGGTATAAAGAAAAAGGAAACACCGGTGTGTAATGGTGTTTCCTTTTTTGTGTGTCGTCATTTGTCGATAAGTCGATATATTTCGAGTTGCGCCGATATATTCGAAAAATCGCTGATATAATTTCACATACCGCTGACTCCGAACTCCGAAAATTAAACTAACACATCAAAAGTAGTCACGAACGACGGGCGAGAGAAAATGCTTTTTTGCTGTTCTGCATGTGGATGCGCCTGAGCCTGTGCTTGTCCTTCTGCTTGTGCAGGGCGTTTTTTATGAGCGTTTTCGAATGAACGTGATTCTGTCCAGTCTTTAAAGTTTTGCTCAGTTTCCCACATCGTTAAGATGACATATGTATCATTACTTAATGGGCGAAGAACACGGATTGCTTGGAAGCCAGGCTCATTTTCGATTAGACCAGCACGGTTTTTAAAACGGTTTTCAAATACAGGGCGACCTTCGTCTGTTACAGAAATGTTGTTACAAACGATGTAGCCAGATTGTCCTTTAAATTCTCCAACAGCGTCTAATACGTCATACTGAAGTGTTGATTCTACAGATTCTTCAGTATTTTCTTTATAAAACATATCTTTTTCGTTATTTTTTGCAGTGAAATGTGCTTGTTCTAGAGGTGTTTCGTATGAAATAATAGCCTTCATTTTAATGCCCCCTTTATGGTTTGTCTCTATTATATCAATTCTCTTAAAAAACTTCGAAGATTATATACATAAAGATACTTCTTTTTCAAATAATAAATGTACCATCATTTGGAAAGAAGGCCGATGTATGAAGAAAGCAAAGTGGACTTTATTAGGCGGGGTAGCAACGTTCGTAGTAGCGATTGTACTCTATAAACTTATTGTGTTAACTGGTGGCTATATGATGGATGAAAAGCAGCTTGTTTTCCACTCTTCATCACGTATCGTTGACCAGAAAGGAAAAGAAATTACGAAGTTATATGTAGAAAATAGAGAGCTCGTGCCAATTGAAGAAATTCCAAAGTACGTGCAGCAAGCATTTATTGCTGTGGAAGATTCTCGTTTTTATGAGCATCAAGGAATTGATTACCCTTCTATATTTCGGGCGCTTTATAAAGACGCGTTAGCTGGAGAGAAGGTAGAAGGCGGTAGTACGATTACGCAGCAACTAGCTAAAAACGTCTTTTTAACTCGCGAAAAAACATTTACGCGCAAATTGAAAGAGGTCGCAATTTCTCTTCAATTAGAGCAAAAATATACGAAGCAGCAAATTCTTGAAATGTATATGAACCATATTTATTTCGGTCATGGGGCATATGGTATTCAAGCGGCAGCAAAGTTGTATTTTAATAAAAATGTAGAAGATTTAACAGTGGAAGAGGGAGCTATGCTTGCAGGGCTTCCGAAAGCGCCAAATGGCTATTCACCGTACTTATCCCTAGAAAAGAGTAAAGGGCGCCGTGATCTTGTTTTGTCACTTATGCATAAACAAGGCTATTTAACAGCGGAAGATAGTGTTCGTTACCAAGGGAAAACAATCGCTCTTTATAAAAATTCAGATGAACGTGAACTCGCATATATGCCGTATATCGATATGGTTATAGATGAAGCGGCGCGTTTATATGGTTTATCGCATCAAGAAGTACTGCGCGGAGGATATACGTTTGTCGTACCGATGGATGAAAAAGTTCAAAAGGTAGCATATAACCAGTTTCAAGATGCGAGAAATTTCCCTGGTAAAGAAAACGGGGCGCAAGGTGCATTTTTATTAATGGATAATCAGACTGGCGGAATTAAAGCCGCGATTGGCGGAAGAGAGTATGTTCCGAGAGGGCTTAATCGCGTTTTTGCAAAGCGGCAGCCTGGTTCTGTTTTAAAGCCGCTTATCGTATATGGACCTGCACTTGAGACGAAGAAATATAATCCATATTCTTTATTAACGAATGAAAAAAGTTCGTTTGAAGGTTATGAACCTCGAAATTATAATCATGAGTATACGAAAGAGATGACGATGTACGATGCGGTATTAGAATCGGCAAATGTGCCAGCTGTATCTTTATTAAATGAATTAGGGGTAGATGAGGGAAAGCAATATTTAGAGAAAGGGAATGTTCATATTGCGGACTCAGGTTTAAGTACAGCACTTGGCGGGCTGAAAAATGGTGTGTCTCCATTTGATCTTGTCAAAATGTACCGATCTTTTTTAGCAAACGGGAATATTATCGAACCGCACGTTATTGATAAAGTATTAAATAGACACGGGGCAGTCATTGGAGAGTCATCAAAAGCTGAAACGAAAGTCTTTTCAAAGCAAACGGCATGGTATATGACAAAGATGCTTGAAGGAGTTGTGAAAGAAGGTACGGCGAAAGCTGGCGTATATAATGGAGCTTTAGCTGGAAAAACAGGCACAACTTCATTGCCGAATGATGACAATGGTGCGCGTGATATGTGGTTCGTTGGATATACACCGAATTTAGTAGGTGCAGTTTGGATTGGCTATGACCGCACCGATAAAGAGCATCAATTACAAGATGGAAATGCATCTGCAACGATGTTATTTAAAAAGATTTTAACGAAAGCAAACATACAAGATAAAGCGAGTTTTCATAGGCCAAAAGGTGTTGAAACAATTGGACTGCCAATTCGTTTAGATAAGATTCAAAACGTGGAAGCAAAACTAGCATTTAGTCCTTTCGGTTTATTTGCAATGAAACTAAGCTGGACGCCGCTTCCTGATGAGCGAATTATGTATCGGATTTATAAAGTTGAAAAAGGAATTCATACTCACGTTGGAACGGCAAAAGGAACGGGGAAATATGAGGAGAAGTTTATTAATATATTCTCAAAACCAAGTTTTTACGTTGTGCCATATAACACACAAACGAACCGTGAAGGAGAAAAGTCAAAAGTAGCTAAACCGTAGTTTTTCTCTGTGCTATAATAAGAATGTTGTGAAAATAGTAAACGTTTTTACGAACGTTTGTGTCAATTTAATGAACAACGTACATAATGTTATGCATTTTGTTTTTACAAGCTGTATAGTAAAAAAAGATAAATATCGGAATAGAGCATATTTAAAGAAAAAGCATTGGTAAGGAAGGGAGCTAGGGTCTTGGTAAGAACTATAAATGAGACATTTTTAAAAGTATGTAGGGGGGAACGTACAGAGTATGTACCAGCATGGTATATGCGTCAAGCAGGTCGTTCACAGCCGGAATATAGAAAGATAAAAGAGAAATATTCTTTATTTGAAATTACACATAATCCAGAGTTGTGCGCTTACGTTACAAAGTTGCCAGTTGATCAATATAACGTAGACGCAGCAATTCTTTATAAAGATATTATGTCACCACTACCTGCAATTGGTGTTGATGTGGAAATTAAATCTGGCATTGGTCCAGTTATCGATAGTCCAATCCGTTCTTTACAAGATGTAGAAAAATTAGGGGAAATCAATCCAGAAGATGACGTACCTTACATACTAGATACAATTCGTTTATTAACGACAGAAATGTTAGATGTACCGTTAATTGGTTTTTCAGGAGCTCCATTTACGTTAGCGAGCTATATGATTGAAGGCGGTCCTTCTCGTAACTATCATAATACGAAAGCGTTTATGTATGCAGAGCCGAAAGCTTGGTTCGCTTTAATGGATAAGCTTGCAGATATGGTTATTACATATTTAAAAGCGCAAATTAACGCAGGAGTAAAAGCGGTTCAAATTTTCGATTCTTGGGTTGGAGCAGTAAATGTAGCGGATTACCGTATATTTATTAAACCAGCGATGGAGCGTATTTTTGCAGAAGTTCGCCCGATGGGTGTTCCAATGATTATGCACGGCGTAGGTGCTGCACATTTAGTGAATGAATGGCACGACTTACCGCTTGATGTAGTAGGTTTAGATTGGCGCTTACCGATTGAAGAAGCACGCGCACGTGGTGTTCACAAGGCGGTACAAGGAAATATGGATCCTTCATTCTTATTAGCACCTTGGCCTGTTATTGAAGAACATGTAAAAGGTATTTTAGATCAAGGGATGAAGCAGCCAGGTTATATCTTTAACTTAGGTCACGGCGTATTCCCAGAAGTAAATCCAGATACATTAAAACGCTTAACTACATTTATTCATGAGTACTCTAAAGAACAGTTAGCGAAGTAAAGGAGATTGTCTGTATGAAAAAGAAAATTGGTTTGCTTGTAATGGCATACGGAACGCCATATAAAGAAGAAGATATTGAACGTTACTATACACATATTCGCAGAGGAAGAAAGCCAAGTCCTGAAATGCTAGAAGATTTAACAGAGCGTTACCGTGCAATTGGTGGTATTTCTCCTTTAGCTACTATTACATTAGAGCAAGCTAAAAAGTTAGAGACACGTTTAAATGAAATACAAGATGAAGTAGAGTACCACATGTATCTTGGTTTAAAACATATTGAACCGTTCATTGAAGATGCAGTACAAGCTATGCATAAAGATGGAATAGAAGATGCAATTGCACTCGTTCTTGCCCCTCACTATTCTACTTTTAGCGTGAAGTCGTATGTAGGACGAGCGCAAGAAGAAGCAGGAAAACTTGGAAACTTAACAATTCACGGCATCGATAGCTGGTATAAAGAACCGAAATTTATTCAGTATTGGGTCGATGCAGTGAAAGGTATATATAACGGTATGTCAGAAGCAGAACGTGAAAAAGCAGTGTTAATCGTATCTGCACATAGCTTACCAGAAAAAATTATCGCACTCGGCGATCCATACCCGGATCAATTAAACGAAACAGCTGACTATATTGCACGTGGTGCTGAAGTAGCAAATTATGCAGTAGGTTGGCAAAGTGCCGGAAATACACCAGACCCTTGGATTGGTCCAGATGTACAAGATTTAACGAGAGAACTAAATGAAAAATACGGCTACAGTTCATTCGTATATGCACCAGTTGGATTTGTTGCGGAACATTTAGAAGTTTTATATGACAATGACTTTGAGTGTAAAGTTGTAACGGATGAAATTGGCGCGAAATATTATCGTCCTGAAATGCCTAATGCGTCGGACGCATTTATCGACTGTTTAGCAGATGTAGTATTAAAGAAAAAAGAATCTGTAATGTAAGTAGAAAGGGGGAGCTTACTTGAGGAAAAAAGTTGTGATCATCGGCGGTGGCATCACAGGATTAACAACAATGTATAACTTACAAAAAGAAATTCGTGAAAAAAACTTGCCGATAGATGCATTGCTTATAGAAGCGTCTGGTAAACTTGGCGGGAAAATTCAAACCGTTCAAAAAGATGGATTTACAATTGAACGTGGCCCTGATTCTTTCTTAGCAAGAAAAGAGAGTGCAGCTAAATTAGTGAAAGAATTAGGACTTGATGCTGAACTTGTAAATAATAAGGCCGGTCAATCGTTCGTTCTCGTAAACAATCGGTTACATAAAATGCCGAGCGGTTCAATGATGGGAATTCCAACGCAAATTACGCCGTTTCTATTTTCCGGATTGTTCTCCCCAATTGGTAAACTAAGAGCTGGTTTTGACTTATTAATGCCTAGATCAAAACCAGTTTCTGATCAATCACTCGGGCAGTTTTTCAGGCATCGTCTTGGAAATGAAGTCGTTGAAAATTTAATTGAGCCATTATTATCTGGTATTTATGCAGGGGATATTGATGAAATGAGTTTAATGTCAACATTCCCTCAAATTTATCAAATTGAACAGGAGCACCGTAGTATTTCACTCGGTATGCGTACGCTCGCTCCAAAGCAAGAGAAGGCTGAATTGAAAAAAGGAATATTTAAAACTGTGAAAACCGGTTTAGAATCTATAGTAGAATCTCTTGAAACGAAGATTCCTAATGATATGATAATGAAGGGAACTCGTATCGAAAAGGTTGCAAAACTTGGTGATAGTTATACGATTACGCTTAGTAACGGAAAAGAAATGGAAGCAGACGCGATTGTAGTTACGACGCCGCATAAAGTATTGCCATCTATGTTTGCGCAGTATAAGCAGTTTCGTTTCTTCCGTAACATTCCGTCTACATCAGTTGCAAACGTGGCACTTGCTTTCCAAAAGTCTGCAATTCAGCGTGATATTGATGGTACCGGATTTGTCGTATCAAGAAATAGTGATTATACAATTACAGCGTGTACGTGGACACACAAAAAATGGCCACATACAACGCCAGAAGGAAAAACGCTTCTTCGCTGTTACGTCGGACGCCCAGGTGATGAAGCGATTGTCGAACAAACTGACGAAGAAATTGTGCAGCTCGTATTAGAGGACTTACAAAAGACAATGGATATTACAGAGGATCCAGAGTTTACAATTGTAAGCCGCTGGAAAGAAGCGATGCCTCAATATACAGTAGGCCATAAAGAGCGAATGAAAAAGCTCACAACATTTATGGAGGAAGAATTGCCAGGTGTGTATTTGGCAGGTAGTTCTTACGCTGGTTCTGGTCTTCCGGCTTGTATTGAGCAAGGTGAGTTAGCGGCGAAACGTGTGTTATTTCATTTAGAGAAAGTAATGGAGACTAAATTAGTCGCACATTAAAATATTTCAAACAAAACGCCTTCAATTATATTGAAGGCGTTTTGTTTATTGGATAAAATACCTTTAGTCAATAAACCTATATAAGTTATTTTGTATTATAGTTTGAAAACTTGTAAATTAAATAAATTTTGTGTAAAACTTGTCGAAATATAGTTCTATATAACGAATCATTTGATATGATAGAAATGTTGAGAAAATATGAAATAGGGAGAGGGAAATGGCTGTGAAGAAATTATTAAGTGTCTTTTTATCATTGATGTTATTGCTTTCATTTACTGGAACTTTAGCGCAGGCGGAAGAAACTACTTCTATGTCAGTAGAAAAAGCAATTCAAGTATTTAAGCAGCAAGGGAAAACGAAGGGGATAGTGGAAGGATATATCGTTGGGTATACGCAAAGTCCTTCTAAATACACGAAAGATCCGGCTAAGTTTGACGACACAAACGTGGCAATTGCCGATTCGCCAAACGAAACGAATCCAGACAAAATCATGCCTGTTCAATTGCCAAAAGGCGATGTGAGATCGGCAGTAAATGTGAAAGACCATCCTGAAAATATCGGGAAGAAAGTTAGGTTGACAGGGACGCTTGAGTTATATTTCGGTAGCCCAGGTTTAAAATCAGTAACAGCTCATAAGTTTCAAGGAGAAGAACAAAACCGCGTTAGCGATGTAGTGGCATCACCAAATGGTGGGGAAGTTGCAAAAGGAACAGCAGTAACATTAACAACGAATACAGAAGGAGCAACAATCTACTATACGTTAGATGGCTCTAATCCTACAAACAAAAGTGTTCGTTATAACGGACAAATTGTAGTGAATGAAAATAGTGTAGTGAAAGCAATCGCTGAAAAAGAAGGGCTTACTTCTTCAGCAGTTTCGACATTTTCATTTATAATCGTAACAAATGAACCAGTTCGTATTCATGATATTCAAGGGAAATCACATATTTCTCCTTACAATGGGAAGAAAGTAAACAATGTGGAAGGCGTTGTCACAGCGCTTGATAAAAATGGTTTTTATATAGAAGATAATCAGCCGGATAATGATCCAGCTACTTCTGAAGGTATTTACGTATACAAAAAAGATGTGAATGTAGCAGTAGGAGATCTTGTCCAAGTTGATGGAGAAGTAGAAGAATATGTTGGGCCTGGATATGCAGAAAGGTTTGACACAGATTTAACGACGACGGAAATTAAAGCGAGCCGCGTTGCTGTCATCGCAAAAGATCAACCTTTACCAGCGCCGATTGTACTTGGAGAAAACGGTGTGAAAATTCCTAATCAAATTATCGATAATGATGCATTCGGTTTATTTGATCCAAATGAAGATGCAATCGACTTTTATGAAAGTGTAGAAGGTATGCGCGTTACGATGCCAACGCCAAAAATTATTGCCCCTCAGAAAAACGGGAATTTATATGTAACAGTAGAAAATGGCGGGAATAAAGTCGTAACGAAATATGGCACACCTGTATTAGATGAAAATCAATTAAACCCAGAACGTCTTTCTGTAAAAGTACCTCGTGATTATGTAGCAAAAGTAGGAGATACTTTTACTGGAGATATAACAGGGGTAGTCGGATATGATTACGGTTCGTTCCGCATTGCGCCAATAACGGAATTACCATCTGTAGTGGACGGCGGATTTAAGCAAGTAGGGGCAAATATTCAGCCTCGTCTTGATAAGTTAACAGTTGCTACATATAACATTGAAAATTTCTCGGCGAATAAAAAAGAAACAACAGATGAAAAAGTAAAAGCGTTAGCGTATTCTATTAAATACAATTTAAAAATGCCAGATATTATCGGTGTAGAGGAAATGCAAGATAACAATGGATCAATTAATGACGGTACAACAGATGCTTCATTAAGTGCAAAACGTATCATTGATGCAGTTCTAGAAATTCGTGGACCAAAGTATGAGTATGTAGAAATTGCTCCGAATAATAATCTAGACGGAGGAGCACCAGGAGCTAATATTCGCGTCGGTTTCTTCTACAACCCATCACGCGTGAAATTAGCAGCAGTACCGAAGTTACTTGATAAAAATGTTGTTCGCATTGGAGACGAAAGTTCATTATTTGAAAGTACACGTAAACCGCTTGCAGCAGAATTTACGTTCCAAGGACAAAACGTTGTTGTCGTTGCAAATCACTTAAACTCAAAAATAGGAGATGCAACGCCATTTGGAAAAGTGCAGCCGCTCGTATTAAAGAGTGAAGAAAAACGAATTCAGTTAGCGCAAGAAGTAAATCACTTCGTACAAGGAATTCAGAAAAAGAACACGAATGCACCAGTTGTTGTGTTAGGGGATATGAACGATTTTGAGTTCGCTAAACCACTAAAAGCACTAGAAGGAACAATCTTGAAAAATATGTTAAACACAGTGCCGAAAGAGAACCGCTACACGTACATTCATGAAGGAAATGCACAAGTGTTAGATCATATTTTAGTAACAAACAACATCGCACCATACACAATTGTAGATCCAGTGCACTTAAACTCAAACATTATGAAAGAGCATGGACGTGTAAGTGACCACGATCCAGTACTTGTTCAAATTGATTTGAAGAAGGCTTCTTAAATAATGTAAAAGAACGCTTAGAAATATACTAAGCGTTCTTTTACATTATTAGGGATTTTTATGATAAAATAGATTGAATATTCATTCTTTAATACAGGGAGGTGTAGACATATGGTAGCCCGAATAAACGGGAAATTAATGAATCAGCTTGCAATTTTTTTTAGTACGATCGTCATGCTTCAGTTTGTAGCTGATATAACAGGGCTTACACAGACTCTAGATAGTATGTATTACTTAATAAATACAGCAACTTCCTATATAACGTTTAGTTTGGCGGTTATTTTTACTTTAATCGGTGCAAGAAGAGAATTAAGTAAATATGCAATTATTGCATTATGTTTAGTGGTAGCTATTAAAGCGATTTATTTTGCGGCGATCGTTATTTTATGGGGATTGGCAGGTACGCCGTAAAGGGGAGAGGATTATATGAGTATTGAAAATATAAGATTGATAAATGTAAATGATAATAAGAGCGTAATTCTCTAAGCTAACTTAGGGAATTACGCTCTTATTCGTTCAATTATTTAGTCCGAAATTGCTTGAAACGCTTTTCTACACCGATCTCTTTTTTGCAGTCTTCTTCTATATTTTTTTCTATCCCGCTTTACTCCTTGTATATACATAAATAAGCTAACGAGAAGGAAGAAAGCACATTGCATCGTTAAAATGTACGGTGACATGCCTTGCAATGGTTGTTTCGGATCATATAAATGAATAGGTGCTCCGCCTATTGAAGGAAATATTGTATTTAGCAGGACGTAAGGAATGGAGGCAACTGCAAATGGAAAGAGAATTGCCATATAGTCCTTTTGTGACCATACAGATGCAGCAAGTCCTAAAAGAGCCATTAAACCTGCAAATAAAAAATTAATTCCGATATATACAGTAATGTAAGTGAGAGGCGCATCGAAATATAGGTTTGCGAACATTCCATCAGCATTTATGATGCCTGAACCAATCGTAGGTGTTCCGTCTGGAATGGTTAATTTGCAAAATAATAACGATAAGATGAATGGAAATGTATAAAGTAATCCTCCGCAAAAAAACGTAACGATATATTTCATTAATGAATAAGGAAATAAAGAAATCCCCTTACTCACAAACGGTTTAAAACCATCTGACTTATCCGAATTGTAACTTGTACTAAAGGGGAAACTCGCAATAACTGGCATTAATAATAAATAAACATCCATTTCATTGTCGCGAAATCCGATCCATTTTATATCTGTTGAAATAGGTCCACTCGCTGCGTCTCCTAAATAACGAATTACATAGTAATAGTGATAAATACAAATAAGAACGAATCCACTAAACATAATAATTAAAGAAATACGACTACAAAAAGCTTGCTTTATATTTAAACGAAGCGCACGCATCATGACTGAAAAAGCCTCCACTATTTTGATAAACTTGTCTATTTTCTATATTACTATTAAATGTAAAGATTTTCTTGTTTTTTTATTTGATTATTTGAAAAAAGGGAAATTTGTTGTCGTTAAGTAAGGTTTAATCATATATCTTAAGAACACCTTTTCTTTTTCTCTTTTCTTCTGATACACTATGACAGTATTATATAACTTGACTGGAATTTTTTTATACTGGAAATAATAAAAAAGAGAACTTGTCTAGAATGTAAGCGTGTGGTAATATCAAAGATGTACTGATTGACTATATTATCCAATTGGTCATTTTTGGAGGTGACGATGTGGCGATAGATCGAAAACGCTCTATTATTGAAGCTGCAACAAAGTCTTTTTCAGCGTTCGGTTATAAAGCAACAACGATGGATCAAGTAGCGAAGTTAGCGAATGTAGGAAAAGGAACGATTTATACTTTTTTCAAAAATAAAGAAGAACTATTTGGTGAAATTATTTCTAATTTAATTACAGAAATGAAGCAAGTCGCAAAAGACGCAATTCGTTCAGATATTTCATTTTTTGAAAATGTACATAGAGCATTATATAGCATATTAGAATTTAGAAAAGAACATCAGCTCATGATTAAATTAATTCAAGAAGAGCGCGATATGGGAACGAAAGAAGTACAAGAAGTGATGCAACAAGTAGATGTGGAAATCGTTTCTGTTATTCAATCTTATTTAGAGATTGCAATTGAAAAAGGTGAAATTAGCAAATGTGATCCAGAAATTACAGCGTTTATTATGCTTCGCCTATACGTATCGCTTATTTTTGATTGGGAAAAAAATCATGAACCGTTAGAAAAAGAAAAAATCTCAGAATTATTCGAACTTTATTTACTAAAAGGATTGTCAAATTAAGATAATCCTTTTATTATTATAAAAAAATGACTAATTGAACAAATTGGTCAATCGTATAAGGAGGATGGTTAAATATAATCATGTAGATGAAAATGTGCATAGTATAAATTCGGGGATAAGGCATATGTATGAACAGATATAGCCTTTTTATTTGGGTAAAAATGACCATAAATGAATTTTGGTCATTTTAAAAAAGGGGGATAAATTATGAAATGGCATAAGTTGCTTAGTAAAGAATTTGCAGAGATTATAAAAAGTAAAAAAATATTAATCCCAATCATTGCGGTTTTATTTGTACCGATTTTATATGCGGGTATGTTTTTATGGGCCTTTTGGGATCCGTATGAACAGCTAGATGACTTGCCAGTTGCGGTAGTCAATTTAGATAAAGGTGCAGAACTTGATGGGAAACCAATTGAGGTCGGGAAAGGACTCGTTGATAACTTAAAAGATAATAAAAGTTTTAAATGGGAATTTGTAAGTGAAAGAGAAGCGAAAGAGGGAATGGAAGGCAGAAAGTATTACATGTTAGTACGTATTCCAGATGACTTCTCGAGTAACGCTACAACGTTATTAAAAGACGATCCGAAACCATTAAACTTAGAATACATTCCAAATGAAAGTTTAAACTTCTTATCTTCACAAATTGGCGGAACAGCAATTGAAAAAATTAAAGGTGAAGTATCAAGCACGTTAACGAAAACATATGCAGAGAAAATGTTTGATTCCATTAAGGACGTCTCAAAAGGATTAGCAGATGGAGCGGACGGAGCAAATAAGTTACATGATGGAGCTAGTGAGTTGCATGATGGATCAAGTAAAGTGACGGATGGACTCCATACACTTCAAGGGAAGTCTGGGGAGATGAAGGATGGAGTTCAGAAATTAGCAGATGGATCTAATAAATTAGTAGATGGGTCAGGAAAAGTAACAACAGGTTTAAATACGTTAAATAGCAAAACGGGTGAAATGCAGATAGGTATAGGGAAATTGCAAGATGGGTCTCAGAAAGTAACTGATGGTTTGAATACATTAGCAAATAAATCAGGTGAATTAAAAACAGGAACGAATGAATTAGCGAACGGTATGGAAAAGCTTGTTGGAGGACAAAGTCAATTAGAAGAAGGTTCTCAAAAAATTGAAAATGGTTTGCAAGATTTAAATAGTACAGTAAAGCATTCTGTTGTAGGTTTAGAGGAAATGCAGGCGAAAGTTCCTTCTATATTAAATACTGTAAATGAGAAAATGAACGGAGCTGCAGAAAACGTAAATCAGTTAAATGAATTTACTCAATCAACAGCAGGAGATGCAAAAACTGCAGCGCAAGATGTAGCTAATTTGCAAAAGCAAATCGAGAGTTTACCAAAAGAATATCAAGAGAAGTTACAACCATATATAACAAATGCGGCGAAAAGTACAGCGACAGTTCAGCAGAAAGCTATTGGAGTAGCAGGTGGAACAAATAAATTAAATGAAGAAGTAAAACAATTAAAAGGTGAAATAACTCAAACAACAAGTGATGCGCAAAACAAACTACCGAATACAGCGAAATTGCAATCTTTAACGGAGGGTATTGAGAAATTACTGAATGCGCAAAACGAATTTGTAAGCAAATTTCATGGATTTGGTGAAGGATTAAGTAATGCCAAAGTAGGTGTAGATAAATTAAATAACGGGTCAGGTCAATTAATTGATGGAGTAACTCAATTAGCAGATGGCTCAAGTCAAGTAACAGGCGGTTTAGGTACATTATCTGTAGGAGCAAGCCAAATGACAGGAGGAATAACGCAATTAGAGGATGGCTCAAGTCAAGTAACAACAGGCATAGGTACTCTAAATGGTGGTCTAAATAAAATGTCAACTGGCTCAACACAGCTAATCGACGGCGTAAATAAACTAGCAGACGGCTCTGGAAAAGTGACTGACGGACTCGTAAAAGTAAACGACGGTTCAGGTGAACTTGCTGAGAAGCTTGGTGAAGGCGCAGAAAAAACGGGAGAAGTAAAAGGAACGGATAAAACGTATGATATGTTTGCAAGCCCTGTAAAAGTGAAGACAGAGAAACTAGCGGAAGTTCCAAACTACGGAACTGGGTTTACACCGTATTTCTTATCACTCGGTTTATTCGTTGGGGCATTACTATTATCGATTGTATACCCATTACACGATACAGTCGGCGTTCCGAAATCAGGATTTAGTTGGTTTATTAGTAAGTTCGGCGTTTTACTATCAGTCGGTATTATTCAAGCGATAGTAGCAGATGTCATATTACTATTCTGGTTAGGTGTAGAAGTACAAAGTATTCCATACTTTATACTCTTTAGTATTGTTACGAGCTTAGCGTTTATTTCATTAATTCAATGTTTAGTAACAGCATTCGGTGATGCAGGGCGTTTCATCGCCATCATCACATTAATTATTCAGCTTACAACAAGTGCTGGAACATTCCCACTAGAGTTGATTCCGAAGTATTTACAACCATTTAATGCTTGGTTACCGATGACATATTCTGTATCAGGATTGAAAGCAGTCGTATCAAGCGGAGACTTTAACTTCATGTGGCAAAATATTGGGATACTCATGATCTTTATCGTTGTATTATCACTTGGAACAATTGCTTCATTAACTTGGATGCATAAGCGACAATTTAGAAATGTTGCTGAAAATCAATCGGTTGAAGCGTAAATAAGGAACATAAAAAAGGCACCGAAATGGTGCCTTTTTTATTGGTCTTGTTTTATTGGATGAGAAAGTTCATTTGTTTTTCTATTTTTACGGAACAAGTATATAACAATACTTATAAGAATAATTGTAGCTACAATCCAAACAAATGGACCATATCTTTCAGCAAAAGTATATAGTTTCATGTTGCTGGCAATGTCCTCTTTTGTTTTTCCTATTAGAATTTCAGAACCACTATACCCTTCAAGTGTATCTCCTTTTTTTATACCAAAAATAAGAGTGTCTGATTTGTTTTCTATTCCTGTATATCGGTATCCTTTACCTTTAATTGTTAATTGAGTATCATCCTTTTTTAGTGAGTAATCTTCGGTGGAAATATCTTTTCCTGACAGTGTAATTGGTTCCATCGAAAAACGGATTTCTTTTAATGCAGGAAGAGCCTCATTGTTTAGTAAGAGCTGCTTTGCAATATGCTGCTCGGTATCAATGTTTTTCCAATTTGCCTTTCGTCGTTTATATGTATTAATTTCAAGAAGTGCAAATTCTTTATTTTGAAGTTTTTCCTCTGTAATAGGTTGCGCGGTAGTTAATGTTCCTTTTAATAAAATCACACCGTCTTTTGCAGATTGAAATGAAGAGACCTCCTTCGTTTCTTTTAATGTATTGATAGCACCTCTATAATCTTCTTTTCCTAAAAGAACAGCTCCCGTATGTACGGTTAAAATAAGATATAGGATGCTTAATACTATAATAGCTTTTTTCACTATTTTCCCTCCAAAATATGTATAAGTTAATTGTAACATAATTTTCCATATAAAATTTTCAATTTGAATAATAGGTTACAGGAATGAGAGTGATAAGTAAATTAAGAGAAGTGTGGATGAGAGAAGTAAAAATGAAAGAGAAATACAGTTGTAAGAAAGGTGAACTGTACTTCTCTTTTAGATGAAAAGTATTTTATTCCGTAAAATCCCAATTGGTGTAGGCTAATAATCCGTGGGGGATGAACAAAATCCCCCACGGATTAAAGTTTCACTTTATTGAATTCTTTTCTCTGTATTACATTTAAAAAAACCTCAATATTCGAGCTTAAAATTTGGCCCACCGTTATATATTCGTCTTCATAGTAAAATATTAGTTTTTTATCAAAGAATGTTCTTTTCGTCTCTATGGATAGAATTTTTTTATATTCAAATTCCACAATCAATGCATTTTTACAACATTTGAATGATTGTCCATAAAAAATAACCCTCCTATTAGTGGCAAGTAACACTCCGGAACGAGGGACATTATGTGTAATAATATAGCCAGTAAGTGAACATCTTAAAGTGGATAAAATATTTTCTTCATGATGTAATAGTTGTTTTGCATCCTCTAAAATTTGATTCATTGCATATAATCCTTTTTTATTTAAAATACAATCTATACGGATATTATTATAGCAAGAAAGACCATACACCAAATATGTAACATTGCATATTTGGTGTATGGTCTTTCGAATATTATTCAGAATGGTTCTTACTTTCCAAAGAGCATCTTTTCCTTAATTTTACTATATTTTATGTGTAGCCTAAACGAAAGAAAGGAATCACAACAATTTGAATAGAATCATATTACAGGGGAGTTGATAGTATGAGACAAAAATCTCGCTTCTATTTCATCATATATCCGCTAGTCTGCTTCTTAGTTTATACACTATCTCCGATTTTGTTTCATAAAAAAGAATATACGAGTATGAAAGACATAGTGGGAATGATTGTAACCTATTATATTTTAATTGGTGGATATTACTTTATTGATTTTTTAAGTAAAAGAATAAAGAAAAACGGTAAAGTTTAATAATATAAAAACTGATGGAGGAGAACGAAATGACCGAAAGCCAAATGAAATTTCGTGATACGACCATTCGCAACTTTTTTGATAAAGAGGACCGCTTAAAATCGATTCCAGGTCAAAAAAAGAAAAAGTTAGTCTTATTGGAACATTTGATTAGAAAGCTGGATGCTGGAAACCAATATACAGAAGAAGAAATTAATGCGTTCGTAAAACAGTATCATGATGATTTTTGTACGATAAGAAGAGAATTTGTTATACATGGGTTTATGGACAGAGAAGACAATATTTATAGTGTGAATGCGAGGGAAGAGTGGACGAGGTGGGAGATGTTATAGAGAGCTCTAATTGTGTAAGAACCTGTTTTCATATCTTTGCTGTATTAAAATGATGAATGTAGCGATAAAGGAGGGATTGTCTTGCAAGCTAGCAGTCTTATGCATGAAGAATTTTCGAGGAAGCCATCGGTTTTTGGGATTTTCACTTCACCGACATTACAATTCAAAAGGATGAGGAATCAAAGAAATATATTCCTCCCATTAACTCTTTTAATTTTACTTATTATCATTTCAAGCGCCTTAATTTACTGGAATTCTTTGCATAACCCTGCACTTAGTATGTTTCATGATAAAACTGGATTTACTGTTCCAAAATACATAACTTTCTTTACTTCATTTGGAATTTCTACAGTAAGTGGAATAGTAGCTATATTTTTTGCGCCTATATTCTATAAAAACATTATGATTTTTTTTGGAGTCGATATTAACTACAAGGAAACATTTCCTATCATTATCTATGCATCTTTTGTATTAAAATTAGGGATGCTTTTAAACGGATTGATTGCGTTCTCCCTTGGTGGATATGAGTTGTCCTATACAGGTTTAGGTGCGATAGCAACAGATAATATGGCTTTACATGCAATCGCTCAAAGGATAGATATATTTAATATTTGGTATTACGTTTTATTAGGAATAGGCTTAAAAACAATTACGAATTTAAATGAAAATAAACTTGTCACTCTCATTATTGTGCTTTTCGTTTTTACTAGTGCATTAGCAAGTATATCTGGATTTATGCAAGAAATATCTAAATTACAATAAAAGTATATTGGATTATATTTTTATTCATTTGTATGAAGAAAGGTGGTTTGGCTATGTGCCAAACCACCTTCTTTCATTCTTTATGGTAAATTATGAAATACTGTGATCCAATCTTTCTTTCTGAAGAAGATGATGTGAAAAATGCATAGAAATGAGCTGGAACCACTCTGGAGCATTTAAGTACCCAAGTCCAGGATGCTCCACTTTACAATCATTTGGAATAGAAGCAAGCATTGGTTCAATGTTTTTTACAGCTGTAATTAATTTTAGAAAACGCTCCTGTATCTCTTCTTTGCATGATGGATGTTCAGGTGTGTATCCAGAGCGATTTGGCACTTTTATTTGTATAGGAGGGAAAGCACCCATTGTATATACTTTTTCACCCATATCCGTTTTTTTGTTAGCTACAGATGGTGTTTCAGTTTTACATTTCTCGATTGCATCTAATTGCATATATGTAGCAGCTAGCAGATGGTTATACATTTGACCGAGCGACCATTCTTCTTCAGAAGGTTTTTTTCTAAATTGTTCAATCGTATATTTGTCTAATTCCTTCACATAACACGTTGCTAAACTTTCGAATTTCTCTAACATAACAGTACTGTTCATATTGGTATCCCCTTTTTAAGAAAATGTATTTGTTAATACCTACAATAAAGGAGGGATGCTGACAACATTATGTCAGTAGTAAAATAAAAAATTAAAGTTTTAACATTTTTTTTACTTCATCATATATTTTCTCAGAAAGAATTTTTGGCTCTAGTACTTGCACTTGGCTCCCCCAGCTTAATACCCATTGAAATACTTCATCTATACTTCTTGATTTCAAAAAGACATGAAAACCATTATCTTTATGCTCGTATGAATCTATAAAAAAGTATCGTGACTCAACAATTTTATGTGCAATATGGGATGGGAATAATAAATGGATCGTAACAGTTCGATTGTTTTCAGGTTGATAGTCTTGTAAAGAAAAGTCTTTCGGTTTTGTAAAGAATTCTTGTTCTTGCTGTAATGTATCCATACGGTCTAAACGAAAATTACGTATTTGTTTTCGAAGTAAGCAATGAGCAACGATGTACCAAATTCCTGAAATATTGACTAAACCGTAAGGATGAACGGTCCGTTTTATTTTTGTAGTTTCTCTTGGTTTACGATAAGAAAAAGAGATAGCTTGTTCTTTTTGAATAGATTCTTGCAATAAGAAAAGTTGGTTTTCTAGTTGTTCTCGCTCGGGTTGCTGATGCGAAAATATAGGAGAAAGGAAACGGAAAGTTCCTCGCAGCTCTTCAACTTTCTTTTTTTGATCAGTAGAGAGGACAACCTCAAGTTTCTCTTTTGCCGATTGCGCATGTACAGAAAAAGAAGAAGTGAAAGTTTTCTCGATATAATCACCGCCTAATAAAAGAGTAACAGCCTCTTCCGGCGTAAGCTGAATGGGTGGCAAGAAATAACCATCCATTAATGAATAGCCGTGACCAGGCATTGAAAAAATGGGAACGCCGGATTCGCTGAGTGCGTCCATATCTCGATAAATAGTGCGTATACTTGTCTCAAATTTTTCAGCTAAGCTTTGTGCTGTAACGGTTTGTTTTCTTTGTAATTCAATTAATATAGCTAATAAACGATCCGTCCGATTCATGAAATATCATCCTTTATTTTATAAATATTCTTATTGTGAACTTCTAAAAGTAGTATGTAATTCCCTGCCATTAACAGACTTTTCCCTATGTATAATATTAATATAGTAAAATCATAAGAACCTATATTGCAGTTTCCAATAATATACTATATAATCAGGATAAGAAAACGTTTTCATGCAAAGGGGGAAATTTCGTGTCGACTATCGAGGACGTGGCGAAATTAGCGGGGTTATCAAGGACAACGGTTTCTAGGGTGATCAATAATCATCCATATGTTTCAGATGAGAAGAAGAAAAGGGTTCAATTAGCAATGAAGCATTTAGGCTTCGTTCCTAATTCTGCGGCGAGAAGGCTTCGTAAACAAAAAACAGAAACAATTGCGGTGCTTGTTCCAAGGATTACAAATCCTTTTTTTAGTAGATTTATTGAAGCAATCGAGATTGCTGCTTCTGAACATAAATATAAACTGATTATTTGTCAAACAAGATATTTACCGGAAAAAGAGATGGAGTATTTACAATTATTATCTACGAAACAAGTAGATGGGATTATTCTATGTTCACTAGAAAATCCGTGGGAGAATGTGGAGCCATACTTGCAACACGGTCCAATCGTGTTATGTAATGAATATATTGAGGAAGCAAATGTTCCAACAGTGAAGTTCGATCATGCACAGGGTGCATACATAGCTGCCAATCATGTATTAGAACAAGGATATCGTAATCTGATTTTTTGCCGTGGCAACGAAACGAAAGTAGTGAGCCAACAGCGAAAAATGGGCTTTTTACGCGCTATTACTGAAAAGAGTAGAGAAGTGGAAGCGATCGATTTTCTTGAAAACGCTTTCTCTTGGGATGATGGAAAACGAATATTCAATGAAGTATTAAAGGACAAAAAAAATCCTACCGCGATTTTGGCAGGAGGCGACGAGGTTGCAGCTGGAATTATCTCAGAGGCGAAACGCCATGGTTGGAGTATTCCAGAAGATCTCGCTGTGATCGGTTTTGATAATCAAATTTTAGCGCAGATTACAGAGCCAGGTATTACGACAATTGAACAACCAATCGACGAGATGGCCCGAAAAGTTGTCGACTTAATGATGGATAAAATCCATACGAAAAATTATCGACAAAAAGAATTGTATGAGTTTGAACTGGAGCTCTTGGTGAAAGGTTCAACGATGAAGGATACGATGTTATTAGCCTAGTAGACTATGTCTGCTAGGTTTTTTTATGTTCACAAACTACTAATCTTCGTGAACGCAATCGTCACATTTGTTATGGTATGCTTCGTGCTGCTCATCAATTTCCTTCCCGCAATGAGCACAAGTTTTCGTCGGTAAATTTCGGAAAAACTCCATTGGTTGATCGATCATGTCAATCCCTCCATTTCCATTTCTTACTATCATTGTATTAGTACAAATAACAAAAGTCAACAACTGTTTTATAACAAAAGTGAAAATTAATGAAAAAGTTTAGGAAATGGATTATAGTTAACAATGTAGGATGTAAGTAAAAAACTTTCTCAAGTACGGAAAAAAACGGCATTCCTACGCGGTTTTAGAAAGGATGGATACATATGAAGATGACTGTTGTCGGCTTTTGGGGCGGCTTTCCAGAAGCGGGAGAAGCAACGTCGGGGTATTTGTTTGAACACGATGGTTTTCGTTTACTTGTAGACTGTGGCAGTGGTGTACTAGCACAGCTTCAAAAATATATAACACCATCTCATATAGATGCAGTTGTACTGTCGCACTATCATCACGATCATGTTGCAGACATTGGGGTATTGCAATATGCGAGATTAATTACGAGTGCGACAAAAGGACAACTACCGGAATTACCAATATACGGTCATACGTTTGATGAGAATGGATTCCATTCTTTAACACATGAACCGCATACGAAAGGAATCGCGTACAACCAAGAAGAAACACTTCAAGTTGGACCGTTCTCCATTTCATTCTTAAAAACAGTTCATCCTGTTACATGCTTTGCGATGCGTATTACAGCTGGCGATGACGCTGTAGTATATAGCGCTGATTCAAGTTATATTCCTGATTTTATTCCGTTCACAAAAGATGCTGATCTTTTCATTTGTGAGTGTAATATGTATGCACATCAAGAGGCTGCAAAAGCAGGGCATATGAATAGTACAGAAGTAGCAAGTATTGCGAAAGATGCAAATGTAAAAGAACTTTTATTAACGCACTTACCGCATACAGGCAACCCATCTGATTTAGTAACAGAAGCAAAACAAATTTTCAGTGGCCATATTACGCTAGCGCATAGTGGCTACGTATGGAATTCATGAGGTGATACGATGTTATTTATTGATAATAAAGGGATTACAGATCCTAGAATAAACTTAGCAATTGAAGAATATTGTGTGAAGAATTTAGATATTAACGAAACATATTTATTGTTCTACATTAACGAACCTTCAATTATCATTGGTAAAAACCAAAACACAGTAGAAGAAATTAATGCAGATTACGTAAAAGAACAAGGAATTCATGTTGTTCGTCGTCTATCAGGCGGAGGCGCAGTATATCATGATTTAGGAAACTTAAACTTCAGCTTTATTACGAAAGATGATGGAGATAGTTTCAGCAACTTTAAAAAATTCACAGAGCCTGTAACGAAAGCTCTTAGTAAACTAGGCGTAAATGCAGAACTAAGTGGTCGTAACGACATTTTAGCTGAAGGTAGAAAAATTTCAGGTAACGCGCAGTTCTCAACGAAAGGTCGTATGTTTAGTCACGGTACGTTACTATTTGACTCTGAAATCGATCACGTCGTATCAGCGTTAAAAGTAAAAATGGATAAGATTCAATCAAAAGGAATTAAATCAATCCGTAGCCGCGTTGCGAATATTACAGAGTTCTTAAACGAAAAAATGACGACAGAAGAGTTTAGACAACTTCTTCTAGAAACAATTTTCGAAGGAGAAACAGAAATTCCAACGTACGAATTAACAGAAAATGATTGGAAAGAAATCCATAAACTTTCTGAAGAGCGCTACCAAAATTGGGATTGGAACTACGGAAAATCTCCGAAGTTCAACTTACAACATTCACACCGCTTCCCAGTTGGACAAGTTGACGTTCGTCTTGAAGTGAAAAAAGGAACAGTAACAGAATGTAAAATTTACGGTGACTTCTTCGGCTCACTAGATGTGCATGACATTGAAGAGCGTCTAACAGGTGTACAATTTGATAAAGATGCATTCACTGTAGCTTTAGAAGGCGTAGATATCGTACGCTATTTCGGTAATATTACAACAGAAGATTTCTTACATTTATTCTTCTAAAAGAAGAAGCCATCCCGAAATATCTTTTGGGATGGCTTTTTTTATTATGAATTCATTTACCGTTAAAAGCGTCGCTAAAAACATCTACTAGCAGGACATTCTTTTATTATAAAGGAAGTATATATAATTAAAGGAGGATGATCGAAATGAAAAGGATAATACACTTTATATTATTGATCAGCTTCGTTATAGGGATGACAGCCTGTAACGATGAAACTTCCTCTAGTCGTACACTTTTATTTATTGAAAAGCCAGCGAAGGATAATGCCATATATTATACGCATACAGATAAAAAACGAAAGATAGATGATATACAAACTATGTTTCAAAATAAGAAATGGAAAAGAAATGAAACGTTTAGTAGCGTTAATAAAACGCCAGATGTTGTCTTGTCGATAGATGAAGACAATAAAGGATTACCGACACTATATGTTACAGTCTACTTGCATGAAAATGGAGCGGACGCTCTCAATTTGTATGGAGAGTATACGGCTTTAAATAAAGAGGAAGTTGAAAAACTTAGGGGAAAGATGAGTGCATATTATCCTACAATGATTTTAGCTATAGTTTAACTATATGTTTGTACCTGTTTCTTTCACATATAATTCTCGTATCTTACTAAAGTGTTCTGGAAGAAAGTGGTCGATGTATATTCGATTAATAGAATATCACTTGCTACTTTAATTTTCTTTTAATATAATTAATTTAGAATTTTTAAATATTCTAAATTTTATAAAGGTGGGGTTTGTGTGAATCTCGTTCAATCTTTGGCTGAAACGGCAAAAAAGAAGGGGGATAAACCGGCGTACATATTTATGGATCAGTCGGTCTCTTATGACCAATTAAACAAAGTGGTCACTAGGTTTTCTAGTAATTTAGCAAAAATGGGCGTTGGAAAAGGGGACAATGTCGCATTAGCTGTAGGCAATTCACCACATTTTTTAGTAGGTTTATACGGAACGATGAAAGCCGGAGCAACTGTCATTCCGATTAATCCAATTTATACAGCAGACGAAATACATTACATATTACAAAATGGAGATGTAAAAACAATCATCGTACTCGACGTCCTTCTACCTGTTATACAATCTCTTACAACAAGACTTCCTTCACTTGAAAATATCATCATATGCGAAACCTCATCAGATTTTAACCATACAGAAACTGAAAAAATGAAAACGTTTACTAGTTTTGTAGGAACTGGAGATGTAACTTACGAAGGTCCTGAACTAGATGAAGAAGATGTAGCTGTTATTTTATACACTTCAGGTACAACTGGAAAGCCAAAAGGCGCTATGTTAACACATAAAAATTTATATAGTAATGCTAGCGATGTGGCGTCGTATTTACAATATACTGCGGACGATCGCGTCGTTGCGGCACTGCCGATGTTCCATGTGTTCTGTTTAACTGTTGCGGTAAATGCGCCGATTGTGAACGGGGCGACTATTTTAATGTTACCGAAATTTAGTCCGAAAGAAGTATTCCGTATTTGTCGCACGTACGAACCAACGATTTTTGCTGGTGTACCGACAATGTACAATTATTTATATTTATTCGAAGAAGCAAGCGCAGAAGATGTGAAGACGCTTCGCCTTTGTATTTCAGGTGGTGCGTCAATGCCTGTTGCCCTTCTGCAAAACTTTGAAAAACGTTTTGACGTTATCGTTTCAGAAGGATACGGTTTATCAGAAGCATCACCAGTTACTTGTTTTAACCCGTTAGACCGTCCTCGTAAACCAGGATCTATTGGCACGAATATTTGGCACGTAGAAAATAAAATTGTGAACGAACTTGGGGAAGAAGTACCTGTTGGTGCAGTTGGGGAGTTAATTGTTCGCGGCCCTAACGTTATGAAAGGTTACTATAATGCGCCAGAAGATACTGCGGCGACAATTAAAGATGGCTGGCTATATACAGGAGACTTAGCGAAAATGGATGAAGAAGGTTACTTCTATATCGTCGATCGCAAAAAAGATATTGTTTTAGTTGGTGGTTATAACGTATATCCTCGTGAAGTGGAGGAAGTATTATACACTCACGATTCGGTAGCTGAAGTTGTCGTAATCGGTGTTCCTGATGAAAACTTAGGAGAAGCAGTGCGAGCTTACGTCGTTCTGAAACAAACGAGCGTAACAGAAGAAGAGCTTATGCATTACTGCACGTTACATTTAGCGAAATATAAAGTGCCAATGAGCATTGAGTTTTTAACAGAATTGCCGAAGAATACAACTGGTAAGTTGTTACGAAGAGCTCTGAGAGAGAAGGCATTGCAAGTGTAAAAATAAAGATATCCATCTCTATGACTACATGTTTAGAGATGGATATCTTTTTGTCCCAAAAAGCTGGATTAGTTTGGATGGACAAAATTCTTACTCATTAAAGTTTCACGTTATTTTTTAGAATTGGTTAAGCTATAAGCCCATATATTTAAAACGTAATATTGCTAATAAGGAGGAGATATACGTGGAGCAGAAGGAATTACGCTTACGGAAAGTACAATATCTTATTTGTGACATTATGGATGAAATGAATATGGAGAGTGAAAAGAAGAACTTAGAAACATTGCAAAAGGTAATTGATCACCTTTCAGGGGCGATTGGGGATTTAGTGGATCCATCGGGTACGTATTCATTAGATTATTTAGAGAGAAAAGTGCATACTGCTCATTATTTATTGTTTAAAAATGATCGGAAAGCATATTTGTGTAATAAATAGGTATTATTCGTTTAATTTTTTATTTGACATTGATAATCATTATCAATATGATAGTTATGTTGGGTATATTCATATAAAGGGAGATGTCATATTGATAATGATTAAGAAAAAATATATTAATGCATTCGTTATAGCAGCAACTTTAGCAGTTCCATTTAGCGGTATCATGGTACCTATTGCGAAAGCAGATGCAGCGGTTGAAATGAAAGCAAATAGCAAACTTGCAGATGGTACATATGACGTTATTTTAAAAACTTATAAAGATCAAACGAATGAAACATCTGTTGCTTCTACGTATTTAAAAAATGCAAAAGTAACAATTCAAGGTGACAAAAAAATCGTTACGTTAACAATTCAAGATAGTAGCTATTTCCAGTACCTTAGAGTAGAAGATACTAATAAAGTAGGGACATTCCATGATGTGAAAGTGATCTCTGAAGATAAAACAAATAATGGTACGAAGGTTGTTCAATTTGAAATCGATGAGTTCTCAAAAAAATATAATATGCAAATGCATATATTAATTCCAGCAATTAAATATGATCATAAATATCAAGTGCAGTTTGAAATCGATGCGAGTGCAATTGAACAGAAATCTAAGTTCTCAGATGTACCAACTTGGGCACAAGAGTCAGTTCAATATTTAGTAGACAAAGAGGCAGTACACGGTAAGCCAGATGGTACATTTGCACCAGCTGAAAATATCGATCGTGGTTCAGCAGCAAAAATATTAGCTACTGTTTTAGGATTAGAAATTAATAAAGATGCGAAGCCATCATTCTCTGACGCGCAAAATCATTGGGCTACACCATACATCGCAGCAGTTGAAAAAGCTGGCATTGTAAAAGGTGACGATAAGGGTAACTTTAATCCGAGCGGGCTAATTAACCGTGCGTCAATGGCTTCTATGCTTGTGAATGCATATAAATTAGAAAGAAATGAAAATATTAAACTACCAAAAGAATTTGCTGATTTAAAAGATCATTGGGGTACGAAGTATGCGAACATTTTAATCCAAGAAAATATTTCAGTTGGAACAGATAATGGTTGGGCTCCAGATAAAGCGGTAAGCCGCGCCGAAGCAGCTCAATTTATTGCGAAGACAGATAAGTTAAAGAAATAAATCGAAACTAAAATCAGCGGGATTCCATTCCCGCTGATTTTTAGCTTGTATGAAGTTTCTTATATAATAATTCTAAATTCCAAGTTGACACATGTGAATTGCGGAATTAAAATGGAAAGAAATCAAACAGAATACAATAGAAGCTCATCAGAGAAACTGAAGGCGCACAACGTTCACTTTTGTGAATAGATTGTGTGCCTTTTTCTATTGTACAAACTAAGGGGGCTTTATATATGAAACAGTGGGGTAAGACAGCGTTTATGAAAAGTACAGGTGTCTTATTATCAGCATTTGTTCTTTTATCAGGGTGTGGTTCGGCAACATCCACTAGTAATTCTGCAGGAGGCGGAGATAAAAAGACAGTTGAGCTTTTAAATGTTTCATATGACCCGACTCGTGAGTTATATCAAGATTTCAATAAAGACTTTGCGAAGTATTGGAAAGAGAAGCATGGTCAAACAGTAAATGTAAAACAATCACATGGGGGATCTGGAAGTCAGGCGCGCTCCGTTATTGACGGTTTAGAAGCAGACGTTGTAACACTAGCGCTCGCTTATGATATTGATGCGATTAGTAAGAAGAAACAACTAGCAGAAGATTGGCAGAAGCGACTTGCGGATAATTCTACTCCGTATACATCAACGATTGTATTTCTTGTGAGAAAAGGAAACCCGAAAGGAATTAAAGATTGGGATGATTTGACGAAAAAAGGTGTGTCTGTCATTACACCGAATCCAAAAACATCTGGAGGAGCACGGTGGAACTATTTAGGGGCGTGGGGATACGCACTGAAGAAATATAACAATAGTGAAGAGAAAGCGAAAGAGTTTGTCGGTCAAATTTATAAAAACGTAGAAGTACTAGATTCAGGAGCACGCGGGGCAACGACGACTTTCGTTGAAAAAGGAATTGGTGATGTGTTAATCGCTTGGGAAAATGAAGCGTTGTTATCACAAAAAGAACTTGGAAAAGATAAATTCGAAATTGTAACGCCTTCGATTAGTATACTTGCCGAGCCGCCAGTAGCTGTTGTAGATAAAGTCGTTGATAAAAAAGGAACGAAAAAAGTAGCAGAAGGATATCTTGAGTATTTGTATTCAGAAAAAGGGCAAGAAATTGCGGCGAAAAACTTTTATCGCCCTCGTAATGGAAAAGTAGCAGAAAAGTACGCATCACAATTTCCGAAAGTTCAATTATTTACAGTGGATGAGTTATTTGGCGGCTGGAAAAAAGCGCAAGAAAAACATTTTAATGATGGCGGCGTATTCGATCAAATGTATAAAAAATAAGGGGGGATGAGGTGACTTTGTATGAGGAAGAAGCGTGTTTTACCAGGGTTTGGATTATCTCTTGGATTTACAATGCTGTATATGAGCTTATTCGTACTTATACCACTTTCTATCGTATTTATTCAAACTTCGCAGCTAGGCTGGAAGAAGTTCGCACAAGTTATAACGAGTGAGCGTGTTTTGCATTCCTATCAAGTAAGTTTCACAACTTCACTTGCAGCGGCAATCGTAAATGCCATTTTCGGTTTATTAATTGCTTGGGTACTCGTTCGCTACACATTTCCAGGGAAGCGGTTATTAGACGGACTAATCGATTTACCATTCGCTCTTCCGACTGCTGTAGCTGGTATTACACTTACGACGCTTTATGCGGAAAATGGCTTTATTGGAAAAATATTTAGTGTGTTTCATATAAAAGTAGCTTTTACCCAGCTCGGCATTATTGTGGCGCTTACGTTTATTGGCTTACCATTTGTCGTTCGAATGGTGCAACCAGTGCTGCAAAGTATTGATAAAGAAGTAGAAGAAGCAGCTTCTAGTTTAGGGGCATCACGCTTTCAAATATTTGTGAAAATTATTTTGCCAGAAATATTCCCGGCTCTACTTGCTGGTTTTTCACTCGCCTTTGCTCGGGCGTTAGGGGAATATGGATCTGTCGTGTTCATTGCAGGTAATATGCCGATGAAAACAGAAATCGCACCGCTTATGATTATGACGAAACTAGAACAATATGATTATGCAGGCGCAACAGCTGTAGCGGCTGTGATGCTTATTATTTCTCTCCTTTTCCTACTATTTATTAATATGATTCAAACTTGGAGCAGAAGGCATGAACTGAAAAGTGAATAGGAGGGGAGAAAATGGAACCAACATTATTAGAAAAGAAAATAGTAAAAAGCGTATCAGTTAAAAAAGAATCTAAATTTGTACCAATTCTATTCATTACGATAACAATTTTATTTTTATCTCTCTTTCTATTACTGCCGCTCGTGACAATTTTTATGAAAGCGTTCGAACGAGGAATTGATGTATATATTGCCGCTGTAACAGATCAAGAAGCATTTTTGGCAATCAGGTTAACACTTCTCGTTGCATTAATTGTTGTACCGCTGAATACGATATTCGGAATAGCAGCAGCTTGGCTTATTACGAAGTTTCAGTTTAAAGGAAAGCAAGTATTATTATCTCTTATTGAACTGCCGTTTGCTGTATCACCAGTTATCGCAGGATTAGTATTCGTTTTACTTTTCACACCTCGTGCTGCTCTTGGCGGATGGTTAATGGAACACGGGATAAAGCTCATCTTCTCTGTCCCTGGCATTATCATTGCGACAATCTTTGTTACGTTTCCGTTCGTTGCACGTGAATTAATCCCGGTAATGCAGGCGCAAGGGAAGAGTGAAGAAGAAGCGGCTCTATCACTTGGCGCAAGCGGCTGGAAAATGTTTTGGCACGTTACGCTTCCGAATATAAAATGGGGCCTTTTATACGGCATGATTTTATGTAATGCCCGGGCCATTGGTGAATTCGGCGCCGTTTCCGTTGTATCTGGTCACGTGCGCGGCGTTACAAATACGATGCCGCTTCATATTGAAATTTTGTACAATGAATATCAATTTTCAGCAGCGTTCGCTGTGGCGACTTTAATGTCACTCATCGCAGTTTTTACGCTCGTTATAAAAAACTGGATTGAATGGAGAATGGAAAAACGACAATAAGGAGTGAGTGCGGTGAGTATTCAAATTCAAAATGTATCAAAACAATATGGTACATTTCAAGCGCTGACAGACATTCATTTAGATATTCCAAAAGGAGAACTTGTTGCCTTATTAGGCCCATCAGGTTCTGGGAAAACGACGTTATTACGAATTATTGCAGGACTAGAAGAAGCGGATGGAGGTTCGATTTCTTTTGATGGGGAAGATTTAACTGATATTCACGTGAAAAACCGGCAAGTCGGTTTCGTCTTCCAGCACTATGCACTTTTTAAACATATGAATGTATTTGAAAATGTCGCTTTCGGTTTAAAAGTAAGAAAGAAAAACTTACGACCTTCAGCTGAAGTAATAAAAGAAAAAGTAACAGAACTATTGAAACTAGTAAAAATGGATGGTTTCGCAAAACGTTATCCAGCGCAATTATCTGGCGGACAACGCCAACGTATCGCACTAGCCCGGGCACTTGCAGTCGAACCGAAAATTTTATTGCTAGATGAACCGTTCGGTGCACTTGATGCGAAAGTACGGAAAGAATTGCGAAGATGGCTCCGGAAACTACATGACGAATTTCAAATTACGAGCGTATTCGTAACGCATGACCAAGAAGAAGCGTTAGACGTTGCGGACCGCATCGTTGTAATGAATGAAGGACGCATTGAACAAATGGGAACGCCGGAAGAAGTATATGAAAAACCAGCAAGTCCGTTCGTATATGACTTTTTAGGAAACGTGAATTTATTTCACGGCCGCGTTCATAAAGGTAAACTAAATGTAGGATCGGTGTAACTAGAAGCACCAGAGCATAAGCACGTTTCAAACGTAGACGGAGTGGGATACGTAAGACCACATCACTTATCAATCGATCGTACGAAACAAAGTATAGATGCCATCCCGGCGAAAGTAACATACTCACATGCAGTTGGCCCTGTCGTATATGTAGAATTGAAGCGCGACGGAACAGATGAGTATCTAGAAGCAGAAATTAGTAAAGAACAGTTTAGACAGCTAGGCATTCAAACAGGTGAGTTTGTATACGTACATCCGAGAGAAGTGAAAGTGTTTATTCCAGAGGATTTTGTTATTTAATAATAAGGTGCGGTCCCTATATGAGTATGTATAGGGGCCGCATCTCTTTGTTTACTTGAATGTCTTATTCTTATGTACAATGTAGACGAGAGCTGGTTATAGATATAAAAGGAGAGGAATGCCATGTCCAAACAATTAGTAAATTTGCGCATTGATTTTGCCTTTAAACAGTTATTTGGTACGAGTGGTAACGAAGATATTCTTACGACTTTCTTAAATGCTATGTTATAAGAATCTTTAGAATCACCTATTACATCGTTACAGCTAAAATATCCACATTTGCACAGAGAATATGAGGATCACAAGTAAGAGGAAAATAACTTTGATTTGCTTACTATTTACGTTCTAGGCACAGAACAAGTTATAATAGAAGAAATCAATAAGGAGGCTAGCAGTGAAAAATTTTCGTTATCTCAATATATTCACTATTTTAATTGTATACACACTACTCATGTTTTACATCGGCTGGAACGGATGGGTTTGGCTCAGTACGGTGTTCGGCTGGGAATCTTGGGGATATTACGCTTTCATAGTCGGATTTATTTCATATGCGTACATTCTCGTACAAGTGTTTAAATTTCTTCCTTTCCTGCGAACGGTCGGTTCAATTTGGTTTGCGGTTATACAATACGCGCTTATGTTATTGCCGTTAGCCGATATTGCCGTCTTATTATTACAGTTTTCAGTGGAGAAAGAGACGGCAATTATTTGGACAGGAACGGTCGTTTTACTCGTATTCATCTTTATCTTTGCATATGGAGTATTCAACGCATATAGTCCAGTAGTAAGAAAGTACGAAGTGCACATACCGAAAAAAGTAGAAGGGCGTAAAAGTTTACGCATTGCGATGGCCTCTGATATGCATTTCGGTAAATTGTCTGGAGTTGCTCATTTAAAGAGACTCGTTCGTCATGTAAATGAAATGAAACCCGATATTATTTTACTGCCTGGTGATATTATCGATGATCATCCAGGTGTGTTCATTCAAAAAAATATGGGACCAATCATGAAACAGATGAAAGCTCCATTAGGCGTATATGGTGTGTTAGGAAATCATGAATATTACGGCAGAGCTGTTCCTGAGTTTTTACAAGAGATGGATAAGATTGATATTCGTATTCTTTTAGATGAAGTCATTACAATTGAAGATGATTTTTATCTCGTCGGAAGAAGGGATAAAACAGAGCGAGATCGTCAAAGCTTTGAAAATCTAATGAGTACGGTAGATAAATCGCTTCCTGTTATCGCAATGGATCACCAACCATTTGAATTAAAACAAGCAGCGGACGCCGGCGTTGATTTATTATTATCCGGTCACACGCATCGCGGACAAATGGCTCCGAACCATATTGTGACGAGAAGAATGTACGAACTAGACTGGGGATACGCACAAAAAGGTGCATTCCACGCAATTGTTTCTTCTGGATTTGGATTTTGGGGACCACCGCTTAGACTGGGAAGTAGATCTGAGATTGTGCAGATTGAAGTTACATTTGAATAGGATTGTGAAATAGAGAGCTGAGTGCTCTCTATTTTTTATTTAAAGGTACAAAATATTCGATTGAGGTTCTTTATTTACTCTCTGGAAAAAGAGATACTATAAGAAGACTCTGCTTGAAAAGGGGGATTTTAAGTGATCATATCAGATGTCATATACGGTGAGTTTAAAGTAGATAAAGTGTTAGAAGAATTAATTTTAAGTAAACCTGTGCAAAGGCTGAAAGGGGTTCATCAGGCCGGAGCAAGTTACTTAATGAATGAGAAATGGAATGTAACGCGCTTTGATCATTCAGTTGGTGCTATGTTGTTAATTAAAAAACTTGGTGGTTCAGTAGAAGAACAGATTGCTGGCTTACTACATGATGTATCGCATACTGCTTTTTCCCATGTGATCGATTACGTTTTTGATAACGAAAACGAAAGTTATCATGAAGAAATATTTAGTTCTGTCGTGAAAAACTCGGAAATCCCGGCGATTCTTTCAAAACATGGTTATAACTATGAAGATATTTTGTTAGATGATTCGAAGTGGACATTACTTGAAAAATCTGCGCCAGAATTATGTGCAGACCGAGTGGATTACACATTACGGGATATGTTTACATATGGATATATTTCTTTAGAAGAAGTTCATAGTTTTTTAGAGGATTTAATCGAAGTAGATGGGAAAATGGTTCTTCAAAATATTGAAATTGCAGAATGGTTTACGAAGACGTATTACAAAGAAGTAATTGATTTCTTTATGAAACCAATGAATATTTATGGAAACGATATGTTAGCTAAAACGTTAAAATTAGCTCTTCATAAAAAGATAATCCATCCAGATGATTTTCTTCTTGAAGATCATGAGCTTATTACGAAATTGCGGCTATTGTAAAGATCAAGAAGTAGATGCTTTATTAAGAAAAGTTCATCCAAGTATAGAAGTAAAAGAAGATAGAAATGAGTATGATCTACATCAGAAAAATAAAGTGCGTCTTATTGATCCTCCATTACTTCGTGAAGGTGAAGTTGTTCGATCGTCTGTTGTATCGGAAAAAATAAGACAGATGAGCGATATCGCTTATGAAAAGGCGATAAGAGGGATGTATGTGAAAGTGATTTCTAATTAGTTTATTTGTAATAGGAAAAGGTGTCATCAATTATGATGACACCTTTTCGCTTTAAAGGGTTGTTCGTATGGAAATGTGTTACATTTTTACGAGACTATAATATTTTACCAGAGAAATACCTTTTATAGTAAAAAATAAATTTTATAAAGTTTTCCATCAAAAATAATTTGTGAAAAAAGTACTAATTTTTAATGTGACAAAAATAATATATTTTTCAATAATCGCTTTAGAATCTTTCGTTCTTTATATATGGATTGTTATATTTTTTAAGGTAATTTAAAGATTTTTGTCGTTTTTTGTTGTAATTTTTATATTATGATAAATATAATGTTCGGAATCAGCCATTATAACAGAAAAAATTTTAAAAAACAGAATTAAATCATATTGCTTATTTTAATATAATTTATTTGTTAATTAATAACATATTTAGGGTGTGATTCTTTATTGCGGTGAGAATTCTTTTTAGCATAGGAGGATTTACAGAATGGTTAAAACGGCAAAACCTGAAATGATGAATGAATTAAAAGAAACAGTTTACAAATTCTTTCCGAAAAATATTGTGAAAGAAGAAGGATTGTACGAGGAGTCCAAAGAGCATAAAAAGTTTGTAGACTTGAAAGAGAGTTTTATAAAAAACGAAAGCTCTCAAAAGGAAGTTTTGTCTTTAATCGAGTCAACATTTTGTGATTATCACGTGTCAGACTATACAGATTTAAACCTATATAATTGTCTAGAATATAATGTGTTACTAAATGGAAAAGAACCGATGTTAAATGATGATATTGATTGGATACGAAAATCAAGAGGCGAGCGCCTTGATTTAGGGGTTTTTGTTAGCTTACTTGATAAATATTATTATTACTACGTATTAAAAACAACATATGATGAAGATGTAAGGGAATGGACTTTTGAAACAATCGATGTAGAAATGGATACCATTTGTGAATTTGAGAAACTAATGAATACAAAAGGATTTGTAAGAGTAGAACGAGAGGTTGCTAGAACTGCAATTCCTGATATAGAAACGGAATGTTTACGTATGGGGGAAGTTAACGTATTCCACGCTTTATTCACGGATTCTGTTAGTGAAATATAGGTTTTAAATTATTAAAAAGGTTGTGTAGAAAATAGCTGCTATTTTCTACACAACCTTTTCATTTTCACTAATCAAACCAATTCCAAACCTCAATATCTCCAAGAGTCGCATAACGTACGTGCGGGGAGTTTTGTAATTTTAATAATTCTTTCGACGGCCCAGTAATGACAATGCCGTATACTTTTACACCGTTATCTTTTACATATTTATAACGTTTATCTAAGTTCAGCTGCCCCGCAGGTAGCATAGCAACTTTATTTACAGTTTTTTCATGCGTAGAAAGAATACGCATGAAAAAACTTTAGCCTCTTGTGTTTTCAGATTTTCTGTTTCATCATCAAGGAATCCTATATGTTCTGGAAATCCTATAAATTCGTCCACAGATAGGATGAAATCTTCTTCGTTTATTCTTTCTTGTCCCGTATCTAAGGCGTACCATACAGGAGTTGGAGGGAGTTCTTGTGCTTCAAATACGCCATATAAAAGTGGTTCTAATTCCTGTAAAGTGTAAGGTTTGTCAAAAGATATTGCTACTTCTGCAACGGTTCCCTCATGTACCTTTGCAAGTATATCCCAAACCTTTTTAGATGCTTCTTTCAAATAATCACCTTGTTTTATTTTTGGATGAACAAAGTGGATGTTCGGTTGATAGTGCATATTCACCCAAGATTGATTTGTGATATTTAAAGAAGATAAGAAGCTGCTCGTTTCTATTGTACCGAGTGGCATTTCTTTTTTACCAATCGTTTTCACTAAATCAAATTGGCTGTTTGTTCGAAAGAAAGCTTCTACACTTGTTCCACCGCCCATAACGCGGCTGTTTGGGATAGTTGCTTCAAGTGCAAGAGAGGGAACATCTCGTATTTCTTTTAGTCGTTTATCATTATTAGCTTGAAAATAAAAGGCAGATAATACCCCTCCGATCATATATATAAAGATACAAATTGCTAGTATAAAACCAATTGTTTGTAAACGATGTTTCCATTTAATCCTCCAAAAAGGAACTTTAAGATCTTTTGGTGGTAACCTTTTCTTTATCGGCTCGCTCTTCGCAAGCAATTCATCCAAATGTACTTCACACTCTTCACATGTCTCAATATGACTTTCTAACCGCTCTTGCTCATCCTGTGTGAGCGTTCCTTTTTCGTATTTCTCCCACAGTTTTTTAAACTCTGCACAACCCATCTGTATCACTCCTTTATGCTTTTCGTTTCTTTTCGTCCTCGGTGTAATTCAATTTTTACTTTTGCTAACGAGAGACCAGTCATTTCTGCTATTTCCTTATAAGAGAATCCGTAGTAATCTCGTAGTAGTAACACATTTCGTCTTTCGAGCGGAAGAGGGGATATACTTTGTAACCAACTAGTAATCTCATATTTTACGAAATAAGAGTGTTCTGTACTTGGCACGTTTGGTAAATGGAATTCTTCAATTTGCGTTGTTTTATACTTCTTTTCTTTTCGGTACCAATCGATTAAAAAAGTTACAATTTTTATGGAATTATAGTAAAAAACGTCAAGAATTGGATAGGATTCTCTTTTATCATAATACATATAAGGCGGGTGAACAGAGATGGAAAGCTATGAAACACAAATTCAAAGGTCAATTGATTATATTGAGGAAGATGTAATGGAAAAACAAACGCTGCGTAATTTAGCATGTGTTGCAGGTTTTTCTGAGTCGCATTTTCATCGTGTATTCCAGGCGTTAGTAGGCGATACAGTAATGGAGTATGTTCGAAAGAGGAGGTTAGCCCGGGCAGCTTATCAACTTTCTCATACGGATGAAAAAGTTATTGATATCGCATTTGAGCATGGCTTTCAATCTCACGAAACGTTCACGAGAGCCTTTAAAAAATTATTTCAAATGACACCAAGTGAATATCGAAAACAAGAAATCGAAACACCAATGTATTATAGAGTGAATGTAAAACAAAGAAAATTAAATCCATATTTAGGGGGCATACAAATGGAATATCGTATTGTAAATAAACCAGAATTTTTAATGGCGGGTTATGAGCTGAAGACGACAAGTAAAGAAGGAAAAAACCACCAAGACATTCCAGCATTTTGGCAAGAATATTTACAAAAAGATCTTGGAACGACGATTCCGAATCGTAAAGATACGAGCCAATGGGTAGAACTTGGATTATGTACTGATTTTAATTTAGAAACAGGGGACTTCACTTATATTATCGGAATGGAAGTTACAGACTTTGAAAATGTACCAAATGCAGTTGCAAAGCGTACATTCCCAGCGGCGACATATGCAGTATTTACAACGCCGAAAGTTCCTCATGAAGAAATGGTATCGTCTATTCACCAAACGTGGAATGCAGTATTCTCAGAATGGTTCCCGCATTCAGGATACGAACATTGCGGCGTTAATGAGTTTGAGCTATACGATGAACGTTCCCATGCAGACAAAAGTGAGTTCGCTCAAATTGAACTTTGGATACCGGTGAAGAAGAAATAATAGAAAGAAAGACCGTTCAAAAGGTATTTTTGGACGGTCTTCTTTTATTAATAGGTTGCTACTATTGTTGTATTTTATAGTTAAGTCGATATAATTTCATTTACTAGCGCGCTGCTCTGAAAAGAGAAAGGTGCTTTATAAAAGCACCTTTTTCTACGAACTAAACGGAAACACAAGTATAATCGTCGTTCCTTTTCCAAGTTCACTATCAATGAAAATCGTTCCGTTATGGGCATGAACGAGCTGTTTTGTAATGGCGAGACCAAGTCCAGTTCCGATGTTGCTTTCTTCTGTATTCGTTCCTCTGTAATATCGCTCGAATAGAAGTTCTTTCGTTTTATCATCCATACCTTTTCCATTATCTGAAATAGATAGTGTAAATGAATTTGCATTTTGCGAAAGTTTTACGATTACGTTTGTCGTTTCATTATTATGTTTTACAGCGTTTGCGAGTAAGTTTTCGATAATACGTTGGAACCATTTTTCTTCAATAAAATATTGGATTTTGCTTGAACTTGGCACGAATTCAATGTTTTGATTTTGTAGTGTCGGGTTATTAATAAATTGTAATAGTACTTTTCGGACGAACTGATTAATTTCAACATTTACGTGTTGCGCAGGCAGAGTATCATTTTTTAATTGATATGTTAAGCTTAAGTCGTCAATTAATGTAGTCATATATTGAGATTTTTCTTTCATTACATGGCCAAATTGTTGAATGTCTTGATCCGTCCAATTATATTGCTTCGATTCTAGTAATAATGCATAGCCGTATATAGAGCTAAGCGGTGTTTTTAGATCATGCGTCAGGCCGGTAATCCACTCTTCACGTGTTTGTTGCAGTACTTTTCTCATTGCATCGTTCTTTTTCAAAGTAATAGAAAGGTGCTCTAGTGAGTTTGTAACATCTTTAAATATGCGGAACGACCATTTTTCTTTACCGGAGCGCCGAAACCGAACAGGTTTGCCTTTTTTACTAACAGGTTCTTCATATTTTCCTCCGGCTATGTTTTTAAGCCAGCGCATCGTGTGTAATAAAGGCTTTCCAAACTTATTTCCATACCAAATTGAAAGAATGACTAAATAAGCAAACACAATAAGGAGGATTAAGCTGCATCCGATTAGAAGTTTCTTGGTAAATATATCATCTAATTCATCATCTGGATAATAATGAGCGTTTGGGGCGGATACAACGACGAGATGACCGCTATTTGAATCGTAAAAACTAGATGTATTTTCTTTATAATTCCACGGTTCTTTTTCATTAAGAGCCGTTTTTATAGCCGAAAATGTTTTTTTCTTCCCAGTTGGATAGGAAAAAACTTCTTCGCCATTGTTATTAAATATTTGCAGTGTTGCTTTTTCTTTAGAAAGTAATTGTTTTTCTTGTTCAGTTAATGCAAATTCATTTAATGATAAAGAAGGGTGTCCTTGTTGTATCGTTTTTAGTAATGCATTACTTTTTAGTTTGGCACCGTAAATAACGATCACTGGTTTCTTTTCTAATTTAATTTCCCAATAGTTAAATTTATAAATATTGTTGTTACTATTCTGTAAATACGTAAGTAAGGATGTCTTTGTGTAAGAGGTCGGAACATCGTTAGGCGTATTAAAGTTGTAAAGGACCTTTCCATCTTCATCTACAATTTGAAGCCAATCACTCTTTTCTGTTATTAAATCCTTTACCTTAGATTTTAAAGTAATGTTATTGTCTTCAGAAGAAATATATTCGGAGATTGTAAAGGTATCATAATCAGAAATATTAGGTTCATATAAAGTACTATTAAGAAGAAAAATTAAATAAGAAAAAGAAGCAATTACTGCGATAAGTAACGTAACTAAGACAAAAACGTGTTGTAAAATAAACTGGATTATAAGTCGTTTATTAAAATTCATATCTTTAACCTACTTTGTAATGAACTTATAGCCAAGTCCACGAACTGTTTTTATGTATTCTGGTTTACTTGGATCTTGTTCAATTTTTTCACGTAGTTTTCGAATGTGAACCATAACAGTATTATCATCTCCATTATAGGCAGGTGCTCCCCAAACTTTTTCATATAATTCTTCCTTCGAAAATACGTAGTTCGGATTCTCACAAAAGAATAGTAGTAGTTGAAAGAGTTGAGCGGAACATTCGACAACGTTTCCATCTACTGTTAGTTCCGCAGAATGTTGATCAATTTCAAATCTCCCAAAAGAAAAGGAGTATATTCTTTGTTCTTGTATGTTTTGTTTCATATGTCTTCGGAGTTGAGCTTTCATACGAGCGACTACTTCTAGTGGATTAAATGGTTTCGTAATGTAATCATCCGCACCGTATGAAAATCCGGAAATTTTATCTACATCAGATGTTTTTGCTGTTAGGAAGAAGATAGGGCAATCCGTTTTTTGGCGAAGGATTGGACAAATGTCAAAACCGGATTGTCCAGGAAGCATTACATCTAAAATAATTAAATCGTAATTGTTTTGCTCGGTGAGAGATAAGGCTATTTCCGCAGATGTTGCAGTTGTAATATGAGAAAAACCTTCTTTTTCAAGAATGGTAGTTAGTAATTGTAAAATTGCTGTTTCATCATCAATGAGTAGAATATTTGCGTGATACATATGAATCCCTCCTAATTTCCTCGAATATCATATCATCTTTTTGTAACTTATGGAATTTTTAAGGAAATTTTAAGGTTTTCTTTCACAAAAAATTAAGATTCAAATGATATGATAAAAGTAACATGGGGAGGAGATGAATGTGAATCCGTTTCAAACGATGCGAGCTAGATATTTTTTAATTGTATTTGCATTACTAATTTTAATAGCACAAAGTAGTAATGAAGTGCTAGAAAATACATTTCATATACAGAATTCATCTTTTATAAATATGCTTATATTTTATATCCTTCCAATAATATGGCTTTTTTACGGATATAGAAAGCATCGTGTTTCATTTTCATTATTTATTAATAGAAACGAAACATTTAACCTAGTGCAAGTTTTGTACATCGCGATTATGCTTTGTATGTTTAGTTACGGCTATCTTATTTTATATATGTACAGCTTTGCATGGATTACACCAGATTTTATTATGAATGCCTTGCATGAACCGATTATAGATAGTACTGGGGGATATGTATTTCAATTTATTAGGGTTGTATTTATCGCGCCTATTGTCGGAGAGTTTGTTTTTCGAGGGTTTTTACTGCAGCGTTTTGCAGCAAAATGGGGTACTAGTATAGCAATGGTCGTTGTAGCACTTTTATTTGCTTGCTTACATGTTGATTTCCTTGGTGCAGTTGTGTTTAGCATCGTACTATCAATCGTATATATTCGTACGAAAAGCTTGCTCATGCCAATTGCTATTCATATGTTAAACAATGCGCTTGTGCTTAGTTCTTCTTTTTTAGTAAGTAGAGAAAAGATAATGAGTTTTGCCGATTTTTCGAACTATACGACATTCTTTCCAGGATTAATTATTTTTATGACAGGATTAAACTTAGTGCTCATCTTTTTATTTGTGAATCGCAAATATTGGAGTAAAGAAGTGCCTGTTATATATGCGGAGAAGGAAAAGAGCTTTTCGAGTATAGCAGGAGATAAGTAAGGTAGAGAAGATGTTTGAGAAAATATTGAAGGAAATGATAGATTATTGTACTTCTATTAGATATAAGTACTTTTCCATCAATAATGATACAGGAAATATTATTTTTCTTTTTATCGTGTTAGGGACATTAATAATAGTCAGCCTTATTATAGAAGAAATGATGAAGCGCATCTTCAGACAGTATGTAAAAAATGAAGTGAATTATGTTAGGGCTCATAAAATGTTTGAGAAAGTGATGGGGACTTTTATTTTATGAAAACTAAATCATTATTAATTCGAAATTTGAAAGGGATGTATAAAATTATATGAATGAAACAATATCGTCAAATAAGTTTTTTTATTTGATTGTACTGAGTTTAGTATTGATTACGACAGTAAATGTTGTTCTTCGCTGGGAGGAAGCTTACTTTTTTATGTATTTAGCGCTCCATTTATTAGGGATTTTATGCATAACGGGCGGAGTAGTTGCTGAGAAAAAGCATGAAGAAAGTATTAATTATATGTGTGTGATGGGTCTTATTTTACTTCTAACTGTACAAGGTATTATGAAATATAGTTCTTTTTCTTTGCAAGATTTTAGTTTGTTAATAGATGTACTTCCTTAAGGAGAGGCTCTTTATTTTATCTAAAAGGCGGTTTGCCAGTGCATTTCTTATCCCATGAACCGAATAAAGTGTCTAAAGGTAGGTGAAACTCTTCTTATGTAGAAGAGTTTTTTTATGTAAGTAGAAGGCTCTCGAGCAATTCTCATAATAAGCTTGTTCTAATTTAGCATGTACGAACTTACAATAATAATAGACAGGCAGCATAGAGGAGGGAATAGCGTGAGGAAAGTTATTGGGTGGTCGTTTTTTTTGTACGTTGGGTTTGCGTTACTTATATATTGGTATTTATTTGGATGGAATCATGAACTCATTCCGGACATGTATAAAGGAACGAGTGCAGATCCAGAAACTTTTATGAATGCGAGGGAGCTTACGCTAAGCCAAGATTATTCGCGCGTGAAAAACTTACTGTTCTTTTTAGCGACGCCTCTTGAATGGATTATTTTATTGTTTGTACTTGTGCTCGGTATTTCAAAAAAGTTTGAGAAATGGTCGAAGGAAACGACCAAAATAAATGTCTTACAAGTTGCGATTTATTTCTTTTATTTATCACTACTAACAACAGTTCTTGCATTACCGATGCAATGGATTGGGCGTAAAGTATCCGTTGATTACGGAATATCTACGCAAAGCACACAAAGCTGGATAAAAGATCATGTCATCGATTTTTGGGTGAACTATGCGACTATGTTACTCATTGTTTCGGTTCTGTTATGGCTCATCCGTAAATTCCCGAAGAGATGGTGGCTAGCAGGATGGGCGCTCTCTGTTCCGTTTACGATTTTCTTAACGTTTGTGCAACCTGTTGTAATTGATCCACTTTATAATGATTTTTCAACGCTGAAAAATAAGGAATTAGAAACGAAAATTTTAGCGATCGCAGATAAAGCTGATATTCCATCTGAACATGTATATGAAGTAAATATGTCGGAAAAAACGAATGCGTTAAATGCATATGTAACAGGAATTGGAAAAAACCTTCGTATTGTAATGTGGGATACAACACTTCAGCAATTAAAAGATAAAGAGATTTTATTTATTATGGCTCATGAAATGGGACATTACGTAATGAAACATATATATTGGGGCGTTGCGAGTTATATTTTTATATCGTTTATAGGTATGTATTTAATTAGTCGTATTTTAAATATGTGTATTCGAAAATGGGGAGATACGCTGCAAATTTCCAAAATGGCATGTTTCTCGATTTTACCTTTATTTTTCTTAATTTCTTCTGTACTATCCTTTGTGTCACAACCAGCAACAAACTACGTTTCTCGTATAGAGGAACGAGCGGCAGATCAATATGCTTTAGATATGACGAAAGATGGAAAATCAGGTGTGAAAACTTTTCAATATTTATCAAAAACGAGCTTAAGCCAAGTGAATCCGCCTGCGTTAGTGAAGTTTTTCTTATATACACATCCACCAATTTTTGAAAGAATTCATACATTTGAACAATATGAAAAAGAGAAGAAGCAGTAGTGTACTGCTTCTTTTTATTGTGGATGATTCGAGTTTTGGAAAATTATAGTGTATAATACATAGAATATTCAGTTAAATATTTAGGAGGTTAATATTTTGTTTCATTCAAAATCAATGCCGGCTATAAAAATGATCCTT